>NZ_JBSFKI010000005.1:0-334105 GCF_053598475.1 Kitasatospora sp. NPDC001119 | reverse complement strand
CCGGCACGGCACCTCACCCATCGCCCACCTGCCGGCCGCGATGACCGGCGACGACCGGACCGTCACCCAGCTACGGGTGCCCGACAGGACCAACGAGATCGCCTGCTTCACCGCGCTGCTGGAGCCCTACGACCTGACCGGGGTCACGGTCACCGCCGATGCCCTGCACACCCAGCGCGGCCACGGACGTTTCCTGGCCGAGGAGAAGAATGCCCACTACGTGCTGGTGGTCAAGCGCAACCAGCCCGAACTGCACTGCAGGCTCCGGATGTTGCTGCGGAAGGAGGTCACCGCGCGCCGCTACGACCGCGAGACCGGCCACGGCCGCAAAGGGACCCGCGCGACCAGAGCCCTCACCGTCACCGACCCCGGCCTGGACTTCCCCCATGCCGTCCAGGCCGCACGCATCCTGCACCACCGCACCAACCTCAAGACCGGCACCGTCAACCGCCAGACCGTCTACGCGATCACCGACCTCCAGGCCTCGCCCCAGCGACTCGGCCAACTCGCCATGTCGCAGTGGACCACCGAAAACCGGCTGCACTTCGTCCGCGACACCACCTTCGCCGAGGACGCCTCGAGGATCCGCACCGGCCACGGCCCCGGGAACATGGCAACCCTGCGCAACCTGGCGATCAACACGCCGCGGCAGCACGGGCACCGCAACATTGCCGCCGGCCTCCGGCACGCCTCCTATGAGCCCTTCACCCGCCCGCTCAACCTCTCGGCATCGCCTGACCAGACACACTCACAAGATCACCAGACTTTGCAACGGCCCTGACATCTGTCCCTATCCAATCGTCAGAGCTTCCCTAGCGTCGATTGGCAGGATCCGTTGTGCCGCTCGACACAACGGCCTCGCACTATGGAGGAAAAGAATGACCAGCACAGCTGAGCTCAACAAGGCCATCGTGATCCGTCTCTACGACGAGGCCATGAACCAGGCCCGCTACGAGAGCCTTGCCGACGACCTGGTGGCGGCCCATGCGGTGATGCACAACGCGCAGCACAGCGATCGCATTGGTCCGGACATCATCAAGGCCACCTGGGGTTCGCTCTGCCGAGCCTTCGGGGACCTGCGGTTCGAGGTCGAGGGCATCGTTGCGGATGATGACCAGGTCGCGGTTCGAGGAACGCTGACGGGCACGCACACTGGGCAGTTCGGCGGGATCGATGCCACCGGCCGGCGCGTCACCCAGCGAGCCCATGTTTTCTACCGGCTGGAGAGCGGTCGAGTTTCCGAAGTGTGGCCGATGGTGGGCCACCCTACTCTGATTCAGCAGATCAGGGGCGAATGATTCGCCTGCACCTGCCTGTCAGTGCCAAGGGCGCTGTCGGGTGATCGAGGAGATCCTGCCTGACCGCGTCGCCAGTGCCGAGACGATGGTGGATCCCCCGGAAGCACGACTGTACCCCGAGGAGGAGGCAGTGGTCCGCCTCGCGGTGCCGAAGCGGCAAAGGGATTCGCTGCCGTTCGACAGTGCGCCCGTCGGGCCATGCGGCAGTTGGGGGCGCCGCTGGCACCGATACTGCCGAGGCCCGACGGCGCGCCCGGCTGACTAGAACAGCCGACCGGAAGCACGACCCATTGCGCCGGTTACCGTGCCGCCGCAAATCGCCCGCTGGTCTGACTCCCTCGCCATCGGGATCGATGCAGAGCCGAACCGATCACTTTCTGAGTAGGATCGGAGAATGGCGCGGTGGCCGATGCTCCGTTTCCAGTCCCCGCCGCTTCAAAGCGTGCATGCAGTTCTCCCGCACACGGCTTTCCGACATCGTTCACCGGCTGGCATGCGCCGTCGCCCCGCGTACGTTTTCGGTGAGGCGGTAGGAGGCGATCAATGAAGCCAAGCGGCGGGACGTGCCCATCCTCTTGAGTGTGGGCTATGCGTCCTGCCACTTATGCTTCTAGTAATTCATTGGTGCCACGTGATGATCCACAAGATGCATCGCTCGGGGCTCGTGGGTCCAGGTGCGAGGGGTACTACACAGAACTCCTGCCGAGATCGAACCCAGTGCACTCTCATTTCACATCGCGAGCCCCAGAGCGTTCGACGCGGGTCGGCAGCCTCGCGTTTCCGCAGGTCAGAGCGCTGCCGACCTGCGGAAACGATGAGAGGTCGAATCACGTTTCCGCAGGTCAGAGGCACCCCTACAGGTCGTAGTAGAGCTCGAACTCGTGGGGGTGGGGGCGGAGGGCGATCGGGGCGATCTCGTTGGTGCGCTTGTAGTCGATCCAGGTCTCGATGAGGTCCGGGGTGAAGACGTTGCCGGCGAGGAGGTACTCGTGGTCGGCTTCGAGGGCCTCCAGGACGGCGGGGAGGGAGGAGGGGACCTGGGGGACGTTGGCGTGCTCCTCGGGGGCCAGCTCGTAGAGGTCCTTGTCGACGGGCTCCAGCGGCTCGATCTTGTTGCGGATGCCGTCGAGGCCGGCCATCAGCATGGCGGCGAAGGCCAGGTAGGGGTTGGAGGCCGGGTCCGGGGCGCGGAACTCGATGCGCTTGGCCTTGGCGTTGGAGCCCGTGATCGGGATGCGGATCGCCGCGGAGCGGTTGCGCTGCGAGTAGACCAGGTTGACCGGCGCCTCGAAGCCCGGCACCAGGCGGTGGTAGGAGTTCACCGAGGGGTTGGTGAAGGCCAGCAGCGAGGGGGCGTGCCGCAGCAGGCCGCCGATGTAGTAGCGGGCGGTGTCGGAGAGTCCGGCGTAGCCCTGCTCGTCGTAGAAGAGCGGCGAGCCCTCGGTCCACAGGGACTGGTGGACGTGCATGCCGGAGCCGTTGTCGCCGAAGATCGGCTTCGGCATGAAGGTGGCGGTCTTGCCGTTCCGCCAGGCGACGTTCTTGATGATGTACTTGAACAGCATCAGGTCGTCGGCGGCGTGCAGCAGGGTGTTGAACTTGTAGTTGATCTCGGCCTGGCCGGCGGTGCCGACTTCGTGGTGCTGGCGCTCGACCTCCAGTCCGGCCTTGGCGAGCTCCAGCGACATCTCGGCGCGCAGGTCGGCGAAGTGGTCGACCGGCGGGACGGGGAAGTAGCCGCCCTTGTACTTGACCTTGTAGCCGCGCACGTCGCCCTCGGCGGCGCCGCTGTTCCAGGCGCCGGCCTCCGAGTCGATGTGGTAGAAGGACGCGTTGGCGCTGGTCTCGAAGCGGACCGAGTCGAAGACGTAGAACTCGGCCTCGGGCCCGAAGTACGCGGTGTCGGCGATGCCGGAGGAGGCCAGGTAGGCCTCGGCCTTCCTGGCGACGTTGCGCGGGTCGCGGCTGTAGGCCTCGCCGGTGACCGGGTCCTGGATGAAGAAGTTGATGTTGAGGTGCTTCTCGGCCCGGAAGGGGTCGAGGCGGGCGGTGGCGAGGTCCGGCACCAGGGCCATGTCGGACTCGTGGATGGCCTGGAAGCCGCGGATCGACGAGCCGTCGAACATCAGGATCTCGGACGGGTCGAAGGTCGCCGCAGGTACGGAGAAGTGCTGCAAGACGCCCGGCAGGTCGCAGAACCGGACGTCGACGAACTTCACGTCGTTGTCCTGGATGTACTGCTTCACTTCGGCGGCGTTGTTGAACATCCATCCTCCTCGGCGTGCGAATTGGGCTCACCATAGGAATGGGTCGTTTCCAGCCGGTGACCCACTCGTTTCCTAGATGTTAACCACGGTCGCCTCGCGGGCGGCAAAGATGTACGGGACGGTACAAATCGCCCCGCCCAGCTGCGCACCCTTCCGCAAGTGGTCTGGACCACTTGGAAGGGCGCCGGGATGACGATTCACCCGGTCGGGGGTGATGCCCCGGCCGGAGGGGAGCCGGTGGCGGTGCGACCCGTCAGCCCGGTTAGTGTGGATTCGTGGACACCAGAGAAGCGTTGGGATCGTGGATCGACGGCCCCCGGGCGGCCGCCGAGAAGATGGGCGCCGACTTCGGCCACCGCGGCGAGCGCCTCGGGCTGCCCAAGGAGGGCCCCGGCTCGATCGCCGGCCCCGGCCGCCGGATCGGCGCGCTGTTCGTGGACGGCTGGCTCGTCGCCCTGATCTCGTACGGGCTGATCGCCCGCGGCGACCAGGCCGAGGCCAACCTGTGGACCAGCCCGCTGTACTTCCTCGTCGCGGCCCTGATGCTCTCCACCACCGGCACGACGGTCGGCAAGCGGCTGTTCGGCCTCCGGGTGGTCCGGCTGGACGGCCGCCGCGCGACCATCCCGCAGGTCCTGCTGCGCACCCTGCTGCTCTGCCTGGTGGTGCCGCCGCTGGTCTGGGACCGCGACACCCGCGGCCTGCACGACAAGGCGGTCGGCACGGTCGAGGTCCGCATCTAGCACGGTCCGGACAAGCCCGGCAGCAGATGCCGGACGATGCCGAAACGGCCCCGCTGAGGATTCAGCGGGGCCGTTCTCGTGTCGTGAGGGGCGGGGGAGGGTCAGCGGGCCTGGCCGCCCTTGGGCATCCGGGCGCCCTTCGGCATCGGACCCTTGGGGATCGGCGCCTTGGAGAGCAGGTCGCCCAGCGCGCGCAGGCGGTCGTTGGTCTCGGTGACCTGGGCGGCGGTGATGGCGCGGGGCAGGCGCATCAGGTGGATCTGGAGCTTCTTCAGCGGGATCTCGCCCTCGCCGTTGCCCACCACGATGTCGTGCACCGGCACGTCGCCGACCACACGGGCCATCTTCTTCTTCTCGGAGGCCAGCAGCTGGCGGACCCGGTTCGGGTTGCCCTCGCCGATCAGCGCGATGCCTGCCCGGCCCACGGCGCGGTAGACCGCGTCCTGGCTACGGGTGACCGCGACCGGGGTGCTGTTGGAGCTCCAGCCGCGCCGGATGTTGTTCAGCACCGCCGCGACGGCGCCCGGCTGCCCCTCCATCTGCCCGAACGCGGCGCGCTCGGCCCGGCGCCCGAAGACGATCGCCATGGCCAGCACGGCCACGATGAAGCCCAGGATGCCCAGGTAGACGGGATGCTCGATCGCGAAGCCGATGGCGAGGAACACGCCGAAGGTCAGCAGGCCGACGCCGGCGATGATCAGGCCGATCTTGGTGTCGACCTTCTTGGTCATGGTGTACGCCAGACGGATCTGCTTCAGCCGTCCGGGGTTCTCGGATGTTTCCCTCGCCATAACGCTCATGGTACGTGGCACGGGTACGGGATATCCAAGCCCGGGTACCCGTTCGCCCCAACCGTGACCCGTGCGCCGGTGCGCCGTCGCGCACAGCGACGCCGGGGGCTCACTTCCGTGGCGTGGAACGGGTCCGCGGCGCGGGACGGACCGGGGGCGTGGAGAGGGGCTGCGGCGTGGTCCGGGCGGCCTCCGCGTCGTCGTGCCGGCGGTCCGCCGCGTACCGGCGGTTCTCGCACACCGCCGCCCACGCGTTGCGGCGCGCGTGCTGCTGGCCGGGGGCCAGCAGCACGCTCTCGGCGTACCGCAGTGCCACTCCGACCGATCGGATCCGCATCCGCATGCCGAACAGCTCCTCTCCGGGCTGATGGGGGCCGAGCCGGCCGAGCCGGGTGAGACGGCCGTGGTGGCCGAGCCGGCCGAGGTGGCCGAGGTGGCCGAGAAAAATCGAACGCTCACCAGGCGTCCAGCGTCCCCACCCCGTGTTACCAGCCCGTGACCAGGCCGTCAAAGCGTGGTGAAACCGAAAGGGCGGAGCCGAAGCTCCGCCCTTTCCCTGGCTTGAACGGCACGGCCGGACCGAACGGTCCGACCGGCCCGATCGGACCGTACCGGTCAGGAGACCGTCAGACCGCGGCCTGCTCGCGCCGCTCCAGCGCCTGCCGGTACAGCCGGCCGGCCCGGTACGAGGACCGCACCAGCGGGCCCGACATGACGCCCGCGAAGCCCAGCTCCTCGGCCTCCTGCTGGAGCTCGACGAACTCCTGCGGCTTCACCCAGCGCTCCACCGGGTGGTGGCGCAGCGAGGGGCGCAGGTACTGGGTGATGGTGATCAGCTCGCAGCCGGCGCCGACCAGGTCGGCCAGCGCCTGGCTGACCTCCTCGCGGGTCTCGCCCATGCCGAGGATCAGGTTGGACTTGGTCACCAGCCCGGCCGCGCGGGCCTGGGTGATGACGTCCAGCGAGCGCTCGTAGCGGAAGGCCGGGCGGATCCGCTTGAAGATCCGCGGCACCGTCTCGACGTTGTGCGCGAGCACCTCGGGGCGGGAGGAGAAGACCTCGGCCAGCTGCTCGGGCACCGCGTTGAAGTCGGGGATGAGCAGCTCGACGCCGGTGCGGCCGGCCGCGCGGTCGGCGGTCATCGCGTGCACCTGGCGCACGGTCTCGGCGTACAGCCAGGCGCCGCCGTCCTCCAGGTCGTCGCGGGCGACGCCGGTGATGGTGGCGTAGTTGAGGTCCATGGTGACGATGGACTCGGCGACCCGGCGCGGCTCGTCGCGGTCGAACTCGGCGGGCTTGCCGGTGTCGATCTGACAGAAGTCGCAGCGGCGGGTGCACTGGTCACCGCCGATGAGGAAGGTCGCCTCGCGGTCCTCCCAGCACTCGAAGATGTTGGGGCAGCCGGCCTCCTGGCAGACCGTGTGCAGCCCCTCCTTCTTCACCAGCGACTGGAGGGCGTTGTACTCCGGGCCCATCTTCGCGCGGGTCTTGATCCACTCGGGCTTCCGCTCGATGGGGGTCTCGCTGTTGCGGACCTCCAGGCGGAGCAGCTTCCTGCCGTCGGGCGCGACAGCGGACACGTGCGACTCCTAGAACTAGACGGGGTACCCCCAGGGTACGCCTGTGGTTGTACGGCCTTCGTCGGGCCTGTTGCCCTGCAATCGCAGGGCAACATGGCTACCGGTCGGTAGATTCCCAGCGGCCGCCGGGATTTCCGACGGCCGTCAGGACAGGGGGGGACGGCTGTCGGGGCGGACGGCCGTCAGGACACATCAGGGCAGGTGCTCGGCGGTGCACCGGAGCCGGGCGGCGGCGCTCAGCGGCTGAGCGCCGGCTCCGGCAGCTCGGCGAGGACGGCCGCCAGGTGCCGCTCGACCACCGGTGCCGCCTCGGCGGCGGACAGCCCGCGCCGCAGCTCGCCGGTGAGCGAGGCGACGCCCGCGTCCCGGATGCCGCACGGCACGATCTTGTCGAACCAGGTCATGTCCGGGTCGCAGTTGAGCGCGAAGCCGTGCATGGTGACCCCGCGGGCGACCCGCACGCCGATCGCGGCGAGCTTGCGGTCGTCCCCGCGCTGGCCGGCGTTGGAGGGCGCGTACTCGGGGCCGGCCAGGCGCGGGTCGATGCCGAGCGGCAGGCCCATCCGCAGGGTCAGCTTGCCGATGTCCACGACCTGCGCCGGGTCCACCACGGCGTCCGGGATGGACTCGCCCAGCACCCAGACCCCGCTGCGGCCCTCGACCCGGGTGGAGTCGATGCCGAACTCGCCGGCGGTGCGGATCAGCGCCTCCTCCAGCCGGCGGACGTAGGCGATGACGTCGATCGGGTCGGGCAGCTTGACGATCGGGTAGCCGACCAGCTGGCCGGGGCCGTGCCAGGTGATCTCCCCGCCGCGGTTGACCTCGACCACCGGGGTGCCGTCCAGCGGCAGGTCGGCGGGGTTGGTGCGCTTGCCCATGGTGTACACCGACTGGTGCTCCAGGAGCAGGACGGTGTCGGGGATCTCGTCCGCGACCCGCAGCGCGTGCAGCCGCTGCTGCTCCTCCCAGGCCTCCTGGTAGGGCACGGTCCGCTCACCTATGCCCATGCGAACAAAACGCACGTTCTCGCTCACCGCTGCCGCTCCTTGCCAGGCGTTCGAGACCAACCTCGCCACTGTACGCCCAGCCCGTCCGAACCCCTTCAGCCGCCTGCGGGCAGCGGCCCGACCCGAGCCCTGCCCCGCCCAGCAGCCCTGCTCAGCCGCCCCGCCCAGCTCAGCCCCCCGCGAGCAGCTGGAGCCGCAGCGCGAGCTGGAGCTCCAGCGACCGCTCCGGCTGGTTCCAGTCCCGCCCGAGCAGCGCCTCGACCCGGTCCAGCCGCTGGACCACGGTGTTCACGTGGACGTGCAGCTCGTCCTTGGCCCTGGTCAGGCTGCCGCCGCAGTCGAAGTAGGCGCGCAGGGTGCGGACCAGCTCGGTGCCGCGCCGGGCGTCGTAGGCCAGCAGCGGGCCGAGCGTCGCGCCGACGAAGCCGTCCACGTCGTGGCCGTCGCCGAGCAGCACGCCGAGGAAGCCGAGCGCCCGGGCGGAGGCGCCCTCCCCGGCCCGGCCGAGCACCCGCAGGGCCCGGAGGCAGCGCAGGCCCTCGCCGTAGGAGGCGGCCAGCGCGGACGGCCCGGCGGCCGGGCGGCCCGCGCCGACGGTGACCGGGAACCCGGCCAGCCGGGCCAGCCGTTCGGCGGCCTGCCGGGCGGTCTCCTCGGGATCGCCGGCGCCGACCGCGCCGCCGCTGCCACTGCCGCTGCCGCTCTCGACGGGCGTCAGCAGCACCACCGTCTCGGCGTGCTCGGCGCTGACGCCCCGGGAGCCGAACAGGTAGCGCCGGGCCGCCCCGGCCAGCCGGCCGCGCTCGTCGGTCTTCCCGTCGGCCGGCTCCGCGACCAGCACCAGGTGCGGCCGGGCGAGGTCGACGCCGAGCCGGCGGCCGCGGGCGGTGAGCCCGGCCGGGTCGCGCTCGGGGGCGGTCAGCAGGTCGGTGAGCAGGTCGCCGCGGATCCGGTTCTCGGTCTCGGCGACGGAGCGGCGCAGCAGCAGGAGCAGGGCGGTGACCACGCTGGCCCGCTCGAACAGCCGCCGGTCGGCGTCGTCGAGGTCGGGGCGGCCGCGCAGCACCATGGTGCCGAGCGCGTCGTGCCCGGCCAGCACCGCGCAGACCCACTGCTCGCGGTGCCGTACGGACCGGCCCTCGGCGCGGGAGGCGGCAACCGCCTCGGCCAGTTCGGCGGCGGGGGCGGAGCGTCCGGCCAGCGGCTCGCCCTCGGCGTCCAGGACCGCTATCTCCCCGCCCAGCAGGGCGGCGACGGCGGCGGCGACATCCGGCACCTCGGCGCCGCGCAGCACCAGGTCGGTGAGACGGTCGTGGGCCTGCTCGGCGCGCTGGACGGCGGCGGAGTGGGCCCGGACCAGCTCGTTGGCGGCGTTCAGCTCGGCGAGCGCGGCCCGGGTGTCGGCCAGCGACTTGGCGGTGTCCAGGGCGATCGCGGCGTGCGCGGCCAGCGAGCAGAGCAGCGCGACCTCGTCGGGGGAGAAGGCGCGCGGCGAGCGGTCGGCGGCGAACAGGACGCCGATGACCTGCCCGCCGAGCAGCAGCGGCACCCCGATGATCGCCACCAGGCCCTCGTCCAGCACGCCCGCGTCGATCGTGCCGGTGTGGTGGAAGCGCTCGTCGGTGCGGTAGTCGGGGGTGGCGTACGGGCGGGCGGTCTGGGCGACCAGCCCGCCCAGGCCGTGGCCGAGGCTGAGCCGCAGGGTCTGGAACAGGACGGAGACCGAGCCGTCGGTGACCCGCATGTAGGTGTCGCCTGCGGCCTCGTCCGGCAGGGTCAGGTAGGCGGTGTCGGTGCCGAGCAGCATCCGGGCCCGGCGGACGATCGCCTGGAGCACGGTGTCCAGGTCCCGGGAGGCGGCGAGGTCCCCGGCGGTGTCGAACAGGGCGGTCAACTCGGCCTCGCGGCGCCGGTGTTGACGCAGGGTGCGGTGGACCCGCAGGGCCTGCCAGGTGGCGTCGTCGATCTCGGCGAGGACGGCGGCCGGCGCCCCGCGGCGGCGGGCGTCGGCCAGCACGTCGGCGAAGTCCTCGGTGGCGGCGCCGGAGGCGAGCAGGTCGAGCAGTCGCCGCAGCGCGGGCGCGGCGCTTTCCTGAGGGTGGTTCATGGTGCGTGCTGCCAATCGGCGTCGGTTCCGTCGGTTCCGAGAAAGCGCGATCGTACCGGCTCGGCCCTCAGACGACGGCGGGCCTTCCGGCCGCGGCGGCGTCCGGCTCCGGGCCGTCCTGGCCGGCCTGCCCCTCGACCTCCGCGAGGTCCAGGCCCCTGGTCTCCCGGCCGCAGAGCACCGCCAGGACGGTGACCGCCGCCGCGACGGCGACGTACACCGCGATGGGGGTGGCGCTGCCGTAGTCCTTGAGCAGCGCGGTGGCGATCAGCGGCGCCGGGGCGCCGGCCGCCACGGAGGAGAACTGGGCCCCGATCGAGGCGCCCGAGTACCGCATCCGGGTCGCGAACAGTTCGGAGAAGAAGGCGGCCTGGGGTGCGTACATGGCGCTGTGGAAGACCAGTCCGACGGTCACGGCGGCGAGCAGCGAGCCGAAGGACCTCGTGTCGACCAGGCCGAAGAAGACGAAGGCCCAGGCGCCCACCCCGACCGCGCCCACCAGGTAGACCGGCCTGCGCCCGACCCGGTCGGACAGCGCGCCGAACAGCGGGATCAGCGCGAACTGGATCGCGGAGGCGACCAGCACGGCGTTCAGCGCGGTCTGCTTGGAGAAGTGGGCGTGGTTGACGGCGTACACGAGCACGAACGTCGTCATCACGTAATAGGAGATGTTCTCCGCCATCCGCGCGCCCATGGCCACCAGCACCTCCCGCCAGTGGTTCCGCAACACCTCGACCAGCGGCGGCCGTTCGGGAGCCTTCCGGGACTGCTGCGCCGCCAGCGCCTGCTTGAACAGCGGCGACTCGTCCACCGCGAGCCGGATCCACATCCCGACCGCGACCAGCACCGCCGACAGCAGGAACGGCACCCGCCAGCCCCAGGCCAGGAACGCCGCGTCCGACTGCACCGCCGTCATCAGCGACAGCACCCCGGCCGCCAGCAGGTTCCCGGCCGGCGCCCCGCCCTGCGGCCAGGACGCCCAGAAGCCCCGTCGCCGCTGGTCCCCGTGTTCCGACACCAGCAGCACCGCGCCGCCCCACTCGCCGCCGAGCGCGAAGCCCTGCACCAGCCGCAGCACCGTCAGCAGCACCGGCGCCGCGACCCCGATCGAGTCGTAGGTCGGCAGCAGCCCGATCGCCGTGGTCGACCCGCCCATCAGCAGCAGGCTCACCACCAGCAGCTTCTTCCGGCCCACCCGGTCCCCGAAGTGCCCGAACACCAGCGCCCCGAGCGGCCGCGCCGCGAAGCCGATCGCGTAGGTCAGGAAGGACAGCAGCGTCCCGGTCAGCGGATCGCTGTGCGGGAAGAACAGCTTCCCGAACACCAGGGCCGCCGCCGTTCCGTACAGGAAGTAGTCGTACCACTCGATCGTCGTGCCGATCAGGCTCGCAGCCACCACTCTCGGGAGTGAACTGCTCGCCGCCGTACCTCGTGCGGAGGTGCTCATGGCCACCACTTCCAGAACCAGGGGGGAGACGATGTCGCCACAAGGTAGGAAGCGGCCGACCCCGGGACTATGTGGGCGGCCCACACAGTCCCGGGGTCGAATGTGCCCGCTCTCCCTATGAGAGGGATGGCCGGACCACGGAGCGCCCGTCGCTCAGTGCGCCGTCCAGCCGCCGTCGACGGGGAGGCTGGCGCCGGTGATGTACGAGGAGGCGGGGGAGCAGAGCCAGAGGGCGAGCTGGGCGACCTCGTCGGGTTCGATGAGGCGCTTCACGGCGGTGCGGTCGAGCATGATCCGCTCGACCACCTCGTCCTCGGGGATGCCGTGCGCGAGCGCCTGGGCGGCGATCTGCTTCTCCACCAGGGGGGTCCGGACGTAGCCCGGGTTGACGCAGTTGCTGGTGACGCCGTACGGCGCGCCCTCCAGGGCGACGGTCTTGCTCAGGCCCTCCAGCGCGTGCTTCGCGGTGACGTACGCGGACTTGAACGCGCTGGCGCGCAGGCCGTGGACGGAGGAGATGTTGACGACCCGGCCCCACCCCTGCTCGTACATGTGCGGCAGGGTGCGGCGCAGGATGCGGAAGGGGGCCTCGACCATGACGCGCTGGATGAGGGTGAAGCGGTCGGGCGGGAACTCGTGCACGGGGGCGACGTGCTGGAGGCCCGCGTTGTTGACGACGATGTCGGCGTCGTCCGGGAGGGCGTCCACGGCCCCGGGGTCGGCGAGGTCGGTGACGATCGCGCGGCCGCCGATCCGCTCGGCGAGCTCCTCGGCCGGGCCGGCCGCGAGGTCGACGACGTAGACCCGGGCGCCGGCCCCGGCGAAGGCCTCGGCGCAGGCCCGGCCGATGCCCGAGGCGGCCCCGGTGACCATGGCCGTGCGCCCGGCGAGCGGGCGGGCAGTAGAGGTGTCCATGGCCCAGAACGGTAGGAATCCGGCGGCCCCGCTCCCATGTGGCGGACCGCCACAGCATCCCGCCAGGTTGTGGCGTTGTCCGCCATGACGGCGACCCGCGGCCCGAACGGCGGATCGACCCTCGGAGAGGCCCTCGGAGAGGCCCCCGGAACCACCGACGGTTCGGCTACGGAAGACCAAACCCCTCCCGGCTCCGCTTCCCCACAATGGGCGCGGTTGCTTCACCCGTTCGGTGGATTGCTCGGTCAGATCCACCCATAGCGCCCGAATGCTCGCTACATTCACGCCGATTCCCGACAGGGGGCGCCGCCCCAGGCCGCCGAAGTGCTGGTGAGGCCCGGTGCGACGTCCGAGAGGTGTTGACAGACATGCCCCAACGGCCTGCAACCGACAGCCCGGCGTACGGACCGCTCGACCCGCTCGGCCAGCACCGAGGTCCGGTCGGCCGGACCCTTCCGGACGCCCCCGACGCACTGACCGCCGACGCCATGACCGCCGACACGCTGACGGCCGACGCCATGACCGCCGACGCGTCGACCACCGACACGTTGACCGCCGACGCCCCGGACGCCGACGACCTGCGGCTGCCGGTGCAGGCCACACCCGACCGGCACGAGAACCCCGTCGCGCCCGCCCCGGCCCGCGGCGCCGGCCACTCCGGCCCGGCCCCGCAGAACGGCCAGCTCGCGGCGCTGATCGAGGAGGCCGGCTTCTCGCACGCGGGCCTGGCCCGCCGGGTCGACCAGCTCGGCCTGGAGCACGGCCTCGACCTGCGCTACGACAAGACCTCGGTCACCCGCTGGCTGCGCGGCCAGCAGCCGCGCGGGGCCACCCCGGCGCTGATCGCCGAGGTCTTCACCCGCCGGCTCGGCCGCCGCCTCACCGCCCAGGACCTCGGCCTGGACGCCTGCGCCCCGGTCTACGCGGGCCTGGAGTTCGCCGAGACGCCGCAGGAGGCGGTGGACATCGTGGCGAGCATGTGGCGCAAGGACAACGGCCCGCAGTCCGAGCTGCGCCGGATCGCCTTCACCCCGGCCGGCCTGGTCGTCCCCAGCCGGGACTGGCTGATCGGCCGCACCGACGAGCGGGTCGCCCGGGACGGCTCCACCCTGGCCCGGCCGGACACCGCCACCGGCCCACCCTCCGGCAGCGCCACCTCCGCGGCCATCACCGGCGCCCCGGCACCGGGTGCGCCCGGCGCGTCCCCCGGGAGCCCGTTGCGCGGCCCGGCCCCCGGCGCCCCCGGGGCCCCCACCGCGCGCAGCACCGCCGGGACGACCGGCACCGCCCCCACCATCGGCCGGGTGCCGATCCAGAGCCGCCGGCCGCCGGTCGCCGTCGAGCCGCCGTACACCGACCCGGCCCGCGAGTCCCGCCCCACCCTGCGGGTCGGCCGCGGCGACATCGCCGCCATCCGCGCCGTCGGCGACCTCTTCCGCGCGCTCGACCACGCCTACGGCGGCGGCCACGCCCGCCAGGCGCTGGTCCGCTACCTGGAGAGCGAGGCCGAGCCGATGCTGCGCGGCCGCTACGGCGAGCAGATCGGCCGGGCCCTGTTCGGCGCCGTCGCCGACCTCACCAGGCTGGCCGGCTGGACGTCCTTCGACATCGCCGCGCACGGCCTCGCCCAGCGCTACTTCGTCCAGGCGCTGCGCCTCTCCCAGGCCGCCGGGGACCGCGCGCTCGGCGGCTACGTGCTGGTGACGATGAGCCAGCAGGCCGTCCACCTCGGCCACGGCCGGGAGGCGGTCCAGCTCGCCAGGGTCGCCCAGCAGGGCGTGGGCACCGCCGTGCCGCCGGTCGTCCAGTCGCTGATGCACGCCGCCGAGGCGCGCGGGCACGGCCTGCTGGGCGACGTCCGGTCCTGCACCACCGCCCTGGTGCGCGCCGAGCGCGCCCTGGCGGCGGCCCGGACGGGCGACGAACTGCCCTCCTGGGCACGGTACTTCGACGAGGCCCAGCTCTCCGACGAGTTCGCCCACTGCTACCGCGACCTCCAGCAGTGGCGGACGGCCGCGCAGCACGCCGAGAAGTCGCTGCGGCTGCGCTCGCCCGCCTACGCCCGCAGCCGGATCTTCTGCCGCCTGGTGCTGGCCACCGCCCGGCTCGGCATGGGGGACCTCGACGAGGCGTGCACCATGGCCACCGACGCGCTGCGGGCGGCGGGGGAGATGCGCTCGGCCCGCTCGCTGGAGTACGTCCGGGACTTCCACCGCCGCCTCACCCCCTACCGCGGCAGCCCGGTGGCCCGCGCCTTCGAGGAGACGGCCCGGCAGGCGGGAGTGATCTGAGCGCGGAGGTGAACTGACCGGCGGCGTGCGTGGGGACGGGCCTCACGCACCCGGCGTACGGAGGCCCGGGCCTACCAGCTCTCGGCCCGGACCCTCGGCTGATCCGCGTCGGCCGCCACCGGCGGCCGCGCGCCGCCGCGCACCCGCTGCGCCGCCAGCGGGAACACCAGCACCGACAGCATCCCGGCGCCGACCAGCGCCGCCGCGGTGGAGGACGGCAGGTGCCCGGCGTCCACCTCGATGGTGGTGATCACCACGACCAGCGGCAGCGCCGTCGCCCCGTACAGCGCGAGCGCCGCGCGGTCGCGCAGGCCGAGCCCGGCCGGGGCGAGCAGTGCGGCGGGCAGCCCGCGCACGGCCAGGAAGAGCAGCAGGAACACCGGGACCAGCAGCAGCGTGCCCGGGTCGTCCAGCAGGGCGTCCAGGTCGAAGTTCATCCCGCTGACCACGAAGAACACCGGCACCAGGAAGCCGAAGCCGATGCCCTCCAACTTGGCCTCGATCACCTCCTCCTCGGCCTGCCGGACGCCGGCCAGCAGCAGCCGGGAGACGATCCCGGCGACGAAGGCCCCGAGCAGCATGTCGAGGTCCAGCCAGAGCGCGGCGGCGACCATGGCGGCCAGCACCAGGATCACCGCGCGGATCGCGAACTGCCCGGAGGTGCGCAGGGTCCGTTCGATCAGCCGGGTGGTCCAGGCCGGGCGGGGCCGGCGCGCGCCGAACACGGCGAGCGCGGTGATCACCGCGAAGGCCCCGAGGATGACCGCCGTGCGGGCCGGGGAGTTGCCGCTGAGCAGGGCGGCGATCGCGATGATCGGCCCGAACTCGCCGACCGCCCCGGTGGCCATCACCAGGGAGCCGAAGGGCGTGGGCAGTTCACCGGAGTCGCGGAGGATCGGCAGGATGGTGCCGAGCGCCGTGGTGGTGAGCACCAGCCCGGCGAAGGCGCCGTCCAGCGGGTCCCGGTTGACCAGCGCGCCCACGCCGAGCCCGACGGCCACCGAGACCAGCCACGCGGTGCCCGCCCGTTTCAGCGGGCCGCCGCGCAGCTTGGCGAAGTCGATCTCGTAGCCGGCCAGGAACATCAGCATGGCCAGGCCGAACTGGGAGAGCGCGTCGACCAGGCCGTCGACGTGCGCCCAGCCCAGGACGTCCGGGCCGATCAGGACGCCGAGTACGATCTCGAACACGACGGTCGGGACGGCGATCCACCGCAGCAGCCGGTCGGCGAGCAGCGGGGCGGCCACGGCTGCGGCGGGGATCAGGATCAGGGTCAGCGGCTGGGCGGCGGCGCTCACCGCGCAACCGGCCGAACGGTCGAAACCATCCGATGAACGGTCAGAGCAGGCACCCCGGCATCCTGGCACGCCGTCGGTCTGTCACCCCGGCAGACCGCTGGTGTGTCCCGGTGCCCCGATGCGCTCCGATGGTGGCACCCCGCCGCTCGGACCGCCCCGACGGCCACCCGTGCCGCCGTCAGGCCGCCGCCTCCGCCTCCCGGGCGTCCGCCGGGACGCCGAGGTCGCCCAGGACCGCCTGCGCCGCCCGCCGCCCGGAGACCAGCGCGCCCTGCACGGTGCTGGTGTCCCGGTGGTCCCCGGCGACGTACAGCCCGGCCAGCAGCCGCACCGGGCGGCGGGGGTTGTGCGGCGGCGGCATCGCGGGCAGCGCGTCCGGGACGTGCCGTACGCCGAGGAACTGCCAGCCCGAGGTCGGGACGTCGTACAGCTCGGTCAGCCGGGCCCGGACGGCCGGCTCCAGCCCGGCCGGGCCGCCCACGTCGAAGGCGCGCCGCCCGAGCACGGTGGTGGCGATCAGCGCCTGGCCGGCCGGGGCGTAGGACGGGTGCAGCTCGCTGAGCACCAGCGAGTGCGAGACCAGTGGCGGGTGCCCGTTCGGCCGGTCGCCGTCGAGCAGCAGGACGGCCTCGCCCAGCGGGGCGGTGTCGGCCGCGTGGTAGAAGGTCGTGACGGGGTGGAAGTCCGGCAGCCGCAGCCCGGGCAGCAGTCCGGTGGCGGAGCGGGCGTCGGTGGCGACGATGACGGCCTGGGCGCCGATCCGCCCGTGCGCGAGGGTCTCGACGCCGTCCGCGGCGATCGAGGTGACCTGCACCCGGGTGCGGACGGTTCCGGCGGGCAGGGCGGCGGCCAGCTGGGCCGGTACCGCCGCGATCCCGCCGGCGGGCAGACAGAGCCGCCCGCGCGCGTACGAGCGCAGCACCAGGTCGGCGATCCGGCTGCTGGTGCCGAGGGCCGGGTCGGAGAGCAGCGCGCTGAGCAGCGGGCGCAGGAAGCCGTCCACGGTGCGCTGGGCGAGGCCGTGGCCGGCCAGTGCGCGGGCGGCGGTGGTCTCCGGGCGGGCCTGGAGCCGGCCGACCGGGGTGGTGGCGAGCCGGCCGAGCCGGCCGGCCAGCCGGGCCTTGTCCAGCGGGCTGCCGAGCGGGGCCCGGGCGGCGGCCTGCCGGGCGACGGCGAGCTGGGGGTCCCCGGCGCGGTACCGGCGGCCGGCGCTGTGCACCAGCACGCCGGGCGCGAGCGGGCGCAGGTCGAGGCGGTCGAGGTCGAGCGTGCGGCGCAGCTCGGGGAAGGCGGTGTTCAGCAGGTGACTGCCGTCGTCGAGCCGGAATCCGTCCTGTTCGCGGGTGGCCATCCGGCCGCCGATCCGGTCGGTGGTCTCCAGGACCTGGACGTCGAGGCCGTGGCCGGTGAGCGCGCGGGCGGCGGCCAGGCCCGCGAGTCCGGCGCCGACCACGACGACGTCCGGGTCGGACGGCCGGCGGGCGCGGCGGGTGAAGTCGTACGTGGGCACTGGGGTGCTCCCTCCCTGGTCCCGGGGCTCCGGCCGACGCAGGCAGCGGGGTGCCGGGACACGGTCCGTGGAGGGTGATGCCCAGTCAGTACGAGCATCAGACAAGCGCATCGGGCCGGATCCGAGGGCCGGGGAGGGTTGTGCGGCACCGGGCGGGGGCGCGGTCACGGACAGTGCGCCGTGGCGGCCGGGTTCGGGGGTCGGCGGGCGCGTACGGTCACCGGGGGCGTGCGACGCGCCCACCATGTGCTCCCGTGCGCCCCCTCCTCGGGCCCCCTCGGGCCGGGCCCGGCATATGCCGCTGGCCAGGGTGGATGCCGCGGTCGGAGTACGCACGGCTCCGCACGCCCCGCGCGCACGCCCACGCGTCACATGCCCGCGCGCACACCCATCCGTCACACCGCCGCGCGCACGCCCAGGCGTCGCGCCCCCGCGCGCACGCCCACCGGTCACATCGCCGCGAGCACCGCCGCACGCACGCCGGCCCGTCACATCGCCGCGAGCACCGCCGAGTACACGTCCGGGTGGGTGAAGCGGAAGCCCGCGTCCAGCAGCCGCCGCGGCACCACCCGGTGGCTGCCGACCACCTCGACCGCCAGCTCGCCCAGCACCGCCTTGAGCACCGCCTCCGGCACCGGGAACGGCGTCGGCCGCCGCAGCGCCCGCCCGAGCGCGGTGGTCAGCTCGGCGTTGGTCGCCGGGTTCGGCGCGGTGAGGTTGAAGGCGCCGGAGAGGCCGTCGTGGTCGATCAGGAACCGCAGCGCGGCCACCTCGTCGTGCAGCGAGATGAAGCTCCAGTACTGCCGCCCGTTGCCGAGCCGCCCGCCGAGGCCCAGCTTGAACAGCGGGAAGAGCCGTCCGCCCGCCCCGCCGGCCGCGGACAGCACCATCCCGGTGCGGGGGTGGACGACCCGGATCCCGGCCCGTTCGGCCGGCCTGGCGGCGTCCTCCCACTCCCGGCAGACCTCGGCCAGGAAGTCGTCCCCGGCGGGGGAGTCCTCGTCGATCACCCGGTCGCCGGTCTGTCCGTACCAGCCGACCGCGGAGGCGCTCACCAGGACCTGCGGCGGCTCCTTGAGCGCGGCCAGGGCGACGGCCAGCGTCTCGGTGCCGTACGCCCGGCTCTCCCGGATCTCCCGCTTGTAGGAGTCCGTCCAGCGGCGGTCGCCGACCCCGGCGCCGGCCAGGTGCACCACGGCCTGGACTCCGGTCAGCCCGTCCCGCTCGACCTCGCCGAGCAGCGGGTTCCAGCCGATCGCCGTGCTGCCGTCCGGCCGGGGGCCGGTCTTCGAGCGGTGCCGGACCAGCCGGACCACCTCGTGGCCGTCCGCCAACAGGGAGCGGACGAGCGCCGAACCGATCAAACCCGTGGAACCCGTGACAGCGATGCGCATGCGCCCATCCTCGCAGCTCCCGCCCGCTCCCGCGGTGTTCCCGACCGCCCGTCACCTTCGCATGCGTCCCGTTAGCATGACGCGCATGCCTGACGACGATCTGATCATCCGTACGGCGCGGAGCGAGGACGAGCGCGAACTCGCCGTCCTCAACCACGCCGCCTGGTCCGTCCTGTCCGACGTCTCCCCGCGACCGCCCGTCGAGGACCCGGTCTTCGACGAGCGGCACCCGGCCGAGCAGTACCTGCTGGCCGTGCTGGACGGCCGGATCGTCGGCTACGTCCGTCAGGTCCCGGCCACCCCGCTGGCGAGCAACCGGCACGTCCGGCAGATCCAGGGCCTGGCCGTCGACGACACCGTCCGCGGCCGGGGCATCGGCCGCCGGCTGGTCGAGGCGGCCTGCGCGGCGGCCCGGGCCGAAGGCGCCCGCAAGCTGACCCTGCGGGTGCTCGGTTGGAACGCCCCGGCCCGTCGGCTCTACGAGAGCTGCGGCTTCGTCGTCGAGGGCTCGCTGGCCGAGGAGTTCCTCATCGACGGCCGGTACGTGGACGACGTCTGGATGGCCCGCCGCCTGGCCGACTGAGCCCCGGACGGCACCCCGCCGAGCCCGCCCGGGCCCGCGCCGAAGATCCGAACAGGCTTGCCGCGAGCGGATGTTCGGCGTTCCGGGCCGGTGCCGAGTCGTGACGGTTCCGCGCTGTCTGGACCGCCGCCGCGCCGGGTACCGTACGCCCGTGAGCAACTCGACGCCTCCCGGGTGGTACCCGGTCCCGGGTGCGGACGGCACCCCCGGTCACGAGCGCTGGTGGGACGGCAACGCCTGGAGCAGCGAGGTCCGACCGCTCCAGGACGGCGTCGCGGGCGGGCTCGCCGACGCCCCCACCCAGACCCGGCCGCCGTCCGACCAGCGGCCCGGCTACGGCTACCCCGGCGGCCCCGCGGCGCCCTACGGCTACCCGGGCCAGGACGCCCACCAGGCCCCGGCCTACGGCTACCCGGGCCAGGACGCCCACCAGCTCCCGCCCCACGGCTACCCGGGCCAGGACGCCTACCAGGCCCAGGGCCAGGCCCAGGGCGGCTACCCGGCCCAGGGCGCCTACCCCGGCCAGGGCCCCGGCTACGGCTACCCGGGCCCGGGCTACCCGCCGCCCCCGGCGGCCAAGGCCAGGCCGCAGACCGGCCTGGTCATCGGCATCGCGGTCGCCGTGCTGGCCGTGGGCGGGATCGTCGCCGGCATCGCGTTCAGCGGCGGCGGCGACCGGAGGGCGGACCCGACCCCGGACCCCACGGTCACCGTGACCCAGAGCGGCAGCCCCACGTCGAGCCCCAGCCCCACCGTGCCCACGCCCACCCCCAAGCCCAAGCCCCTGCCGGTGGTCAAGAGCACCGTCCCCGACCCCCAGCACGCGATCACCGTGCCGGTCTTCGACGGCTGGGACGTGTCCACCAACCCGCCGCACTCGACGGTCTACCTCGGCACCGGCCGCTACAGCTGCCCGGACGGCAGCTCCTGCATCCGCGGCCAGTTCTCGGTCGAGAAGGACACCGTCCAGGGCACCACCCCCAAGGCGGCCGCCGACGCCCAGATCCCCGTCTACGCCGGGCAGATCTTCTCCGGGGTCAGCTCGCACACCGACGCGGGATCCGGGTACGTCAGGGTGGCCGGGGTGCTCGGCTACGCCACCCGCTGGCACATCCGCACCACGGACGGCACCCAGGGCTACGTCCTGCTGGCCGCCCTCCCGGCCAAGGGCGGCGGCTACGTGGTCATGGAGGGCGGCGTGGACGACAGCCCGGCCGCGCCGGACTTCTCGGCGCTGGACCAGATCCTCAACGGCATCCAGCAGGACAGCTCCTCCGGCAGCAGCACCTGACGAAACCGCGAGGGCCGGTCCGCCGGCCCGTCCGGTACGCCCTAATCCCCGTACCGCTCCCAGAGCTTGGGGTAGCGCTTGGCCATCACGTCCGGGTCGTCGAAGTCCAGCGCCGGCCCGGACGGCTGCTCGGCCTGCCGCCCGCCCACCTCGGGCAGCGGCAGCCCGGTCAGCCGCTCGTACGCCTCGTCGGCGGCGTAGCCGAGGTCCTCGGCGTCGCCGTCCTCCTCCTCGTCGAACTCCGGCAGCAGGTCCGCCAGGTCGTCCGGTTCGGCCAGTCCGCCCTCGAAGACCTCGCGGCCCTGGCCGATCAGCCAGAAGCGGAAGTAGTCGAAGGAGTCGTCCGAGGCGCCGTCGAGCAGCAGGTAGGCCGCGCCCCACAGGTCGTTGCGGTAGGCGCGCCGGAACCGCGCCTGGAACAGCCGGGCGAAGTCGATCACGTCGTCCGGGGTCAGCTGGAGGAGCCGTTCCACCAGGAGGTCGGCCTGTTCGTCGGGGTCGCCGTCGGCGGCGTCCCGGGTGTCGTCGATGATCTGCCAGAAGTCCGTCTCGTCCATCACCGCTCAAGCATCCCCGTTCGGCCGCCTCCGCGCATGCCACGACTCGACACGGGCCCGTGCCCGGTGTGCCCGGGGTCCCGGAACCCGGTGCGCCCGGGGGCCGGGAACGGCGGAACCCCGCGCCGTCCGGGGACGACGCGGGGTTCCGTACGCGGGGTGCCGCGGGGACCTGGTGGGGTCAGAGGCCGAGCTCGACCTCGAACTCGCCGGCCTCCAGGATCTCCTTGACCGCGACCAGGTAGCGGGCGGCGTCGGCGCCGTCCACCAGGCGGTGGTCGTAGGAGAGCGACAGGTAGGTCATGTCGCGGATGCCGATGGCAGTGCCGCCGTCGGCCTCGATGACGACCGGGCGCTTGACGGTGGCGCCGATGCCCAGGATGGCGACCTGGTTCGGCGGCACGATCACGGTGTCGAACAGCGCACCGCGCGAGCCGGTGTTGCTGATGGTGAAGGTGGCGCCGGACAGCTCGTCCGGGGTGATCTTGCTGTCGCGGACCTTGCTGGCCAGCTCGGCGGTCTTCTTCGAGATGCCGGCGATGTTGAGGTCGCCCGCGCCCTTGATGACCGGGGTCATCAGGCCCTTCTCGGAGTCCACCGCGATACCGATGTTCTCGGTGTCGAAGTAGGTGACCGTGCCCTCGGCGTCGTTGATCCGGGCGTTGACGACCGCGTGGACCTTCAGCGCCTGGGCGGCGGCCTTGACGAAGAACGGCATCGGGGAGAGCTTGACGCCCTCGCGGGCCAGGAAGCCCTCCTTCGCCTTGGCGCGCAGCGACATGATCTTGGTGACGTCCACCTCGACCACGCTGGTCAGCTGGGCCTGCTCGTGCAGCGCCTTCAGCATGTTGTCGCCGATGACCTTGCGCATGCGGGTCATCTTGACGGTCTGACCGCGCAGGGCGGACGGCGTGGCGGCGGCCTTCGGCGCGGCGGCCGGGGCGGCAGCGGCGACCGGGGCCGGAGCGGCCTTGGCGGCCTCCGCGGCGGCGATGACGTCCTGCTTGCGGATGCGGCCGCCGACGCCGGTGCCGGCGACGGAGGACAGCGCGACGCCGTGCTCGGCGGCGAGCTTGCGCACCAGCGGGGTGACGTAGGCGTCACCGCTGTCGGCCACCGGGGCGGCCGGGGCGACCGGAGCCGGGGCGGCGACGGGGGCCGGAGCGGCAACCGGGGCGGGGGCGGCAACCGGAGCCGGGGCGGCGACCGGAGCGGCCGGAGCGACGGGGGCCGGGGCAGCGACCGGAGCCGGGGCGGCAACGGGAGCCGGAGCGGCAACCGGGGCCGGGGCCGGAGCGGCGACCGGGGCCGGAGCGGCGACCGGGGCCGGGGCGGCGGCGACGGCACCGGCGGCACCGATCAGCGCGAGCTGGGCGCCGACCTCGGCGGTCTCGTCCTCGGCGACCAGGATCTTCACCACGGTGCCGGCGACCGGCGACGGGATCTCGGTGTCGACCTTGTCGGTCGACACCTCCAGCAGCGGCTCGTCGACCTCGACGGTGTCGCCCTCGGCCTTCAGCCAGCGGGTGACGGTGCCCTCGGTGACCGACTCGCCCAGCGCGGGCAGCAGCACCGGGGTGGCGTCGGCGGCCGGAGCGGCGGCCGGGGCCGGGGCGGCAACGGGGGCCGGAGCGGCGACCGGAGCCGGGGCAGCGACCGGAGCGGGGGCGGCGACCGGGGCCGGCGCGGCCTCGACGACCGGGGCCGCGGCGGCGACCGGGGCGCCCGAGCCGTCGTCGATGATCGCCAGCTCGGCGCCCACCTCGACGGTCTCGTCCTCGGCGACCTTGATCGAGGCCAGGATGCCGGAGGCCGGGGCCGGGATCTCGGTGTCGACCTTGTCGGTCGACACCTCCAGCAGCGGCTCGTCGACCTCGACACGCTCACCCTCGGCCTTCAGCCAGCGGGTGACGGTGCCCTCGGAAACGCTCTCGCCCAGCGCGGGCAGTGTTACTGAGACCGCCATGGTTTCAGCGACTCCTATCAAGTCTTGCGTACGGGAAGTACTTGCGTACGGGAAGTACCGGGAAAGGGGGTGGGGCGTGATCAGTCGTGCGCGTGCAGCGGCTTGCCGGCCAGCGCCAGGTGCGCCTCGCCCAGGGCCTCGGACTGGGTCGGGTGCGCGTGGATGAGCTGCGCGACCTCGGCCGGGAGCGCCTCCCAGTTGTAGATCAGCTGGGCTTCACCGACCTGCTCGCCCATGCGGGCGCCGACCATGTGGACGCCGACCACGGCGCCGTCCTTGACCTGGACGAGCTTGATCTCGCCGGCGGTCTTCAGGATCTTGCTCTTGCCGTTGCCGGCCAGGTTGTACTTCAGGGTGACGACCTTGTCCTTGCCGTACAGCTCGACGGCCTTGGCCTCGGAGATGCCGACGGAGGCCACCTCGGGGTTGGAGTAGGTCACCCGCGGAACGCCGTCGTAGTCGATCGGCACCGGCTTGAGGCCGGCCAGGCGCTCGGCGACCAGGATGCCCTCGGCGAAGCCGACGTGGGCCAGCTGGAGGGTCGGGGCGAGGTCGCCGACGGCGGAGATGGTGGGCACGTTGGTGCGCATGTACTCGTCGACGAGGACGTAGCCGCGGTCCATCGCGACGCCGTTCTCCTCGTAGCCGAGGCCGGCCGAGACGGGGCCGCGGCCGATGGCGACGAGCAGCAGGTCGGCGTCGATCTGCTTGCCGTTCTCGGTGGAGACGCGGACACCGGTCTCGGTGTACTCCACGCCCGAGAAGCGGGCCTTCAGCTCGAACTTGATGCCGCGCTTGCGGAACGCGCGCTCCAGCAGCTTGGAGGAGTTCTCGTCCTCCAGCGGAACGAGGTGCGGCAGCGCCTCGACGATGGTGACCTCGACGCCGAAGGACTTCCAGACCGAGGCGAACTCGACGCCGATCACGCCGCCGCCGAGGATGACGACCGACTTCGGGATGCGGTCGAGCTTGAGGGCGTGGTCCGAGGAGATCACGCGGTTGCCGTCGATCTCCAGGCCCGGGATCGAGCGCGGCACGGAGCCGGTGGCCAGGACGATGTGGCGGCCTTCGATGCGCTGGCCGTTGACGTCCACCGAGGTCTGCGAGGAGAGCTTGCCCTCGCCCTGGATGAAGGTGACCTTGCGGGAGGCCACCAGGCCCTGGAGGCCCTTGTACAGGCCGGCGATCACGTCGTCCTTGTACTTGTGGACGCCGTTGATGTCGATGCCCTGGAAGGTGGCCAGGACGCCGAACTCGGCGGCCTCCTTCGTCTCGTCCGCGATCTCCGCGGCGTGCAGCAGCGCCTTGGTCGGGATGCAGCCGCGGTGCAGGCAGGTGCCGCCCAGCTCACCCTTCTCGACCAGGGCAACACTCAGGCCCAGCTGAGCGGCGCGGAGCGCCGCGGCGTAACCGCCGCTTCCGCCTCCGAGAATGACTACGTCGAAAACGGTGCTGGCGTCGTTCGCCACGTCACGTCCTCCATGCATGGGGTGGGTCGCCGGGCCGGTCGCGGTCCGGTGGGTCGGAAGCCTTTGTGGGGCGCCCAGTCGTGCCGGAAATACATCTTCGCACTTGTTCACGGTGGCTGATGTCCGGGTCCGCCCCAGGGGTGTCCCGCGGAGTGGTCACCGGGGCGGGAACGCCCCCGACGGAAGGGCATCATCGCAGCTCAGAGCGGTGTTGACAGCCGCCGGACGGGCGTCTTCCGCGCCACCCGCCACGGCTTCTTCCGCACTGTGGAACAAAGTTTCGCCCGCAGCGAACAGGCGTGCGTCGCGGCGCTCCGGCCTACTCGCGGGTAACCGGGCCGGAACGCCGACGGGGCCCGGCGCACACGCGCCGGGCCCCGTCGCAGCGGGTCCTGGACCGGGGGACGCCCCGGGTCAGGGGTGTCCGGGTCAGGCCTTGCCGTTCGCCCGCTGCTCGGCGAAGCGGACCAGGGTGCGCACCGCGCTCGCGGTGCCGCCCTTCGGGGTGTAGCCGTACGGCGCGCTCTCGTGGAACGCCGGACCGGCGATGTCCAGGTGCGCCCAGTCGGTGCCCTCGGCCACGAACTCCTTCAGGAACAGGCCGGCCACCAGGCCGCCGCCCATCCGCTCGCCCATGTTGGCCAGGTCGGCGATGGTCGACTCGGTCATGCCCTTGCGCAGGTCGGCCGGCAGCGGCATCGGCCAGGACTGCTCGCCCACCTCGCCGGCCAGGGCGTGCAGGCCGTCGCGCAGCTCGTCGTTGTTCGACATCACACCGAAGGTGCGGTTGCCCAGGGCCAGCACCATGGCGCCGGTCAGGGTGGCCACGTCGACGATGACGTCCGGGTTCTCCTCGCCGGCCCGCACGATCGCGTCGGCCAGCACCAGGCGGCCCTCGGCGTCGGTGTTCAGCACCTCGACGGTCTTGCCGCCGTACATCCGCAGCACGTCGCCGGGGCGGGTGGCGGAACCGGACGGCATGTTCTCGGCCAGCGCCAGCCAGCCGGTCACGTTGACGGCCAGGCCCAGGCGCTTGGCGGCCACCACGGCGGCGAACACGGCGGCGGCGCCGGCCATGTCGCACTTCATGGTCTCGTTGTGGCCGGCCGGCTTCAGCGAGATGCCGCCCGAGTCGTAGGTGATGCCCTTGCCGACGAACGCCAGGGTGGCCTTGGCCTTCGGGTGGGTGTAGGCCACCTTCACCAGGCGGGGCGGGTTCGCCGAGCCGATGCCGACGCCGATCAGGCCGCCGAAGCCGCCCTTGGTCAGCGCCTTCTCGTCCAGCACCTCGACCTTGAGGCCGTGCTCCTTGCCGGCCGCCTGGGCGAGCGCGGCGAAGCTCTTCGGGTTCAGGTCGTTCGGCGCGGTGTTGACCAGGTCGCGGGCCCGGTTCATCTCCTCGCCGATCGCGGTGGCGCGCTCCACGGCGGCCTTGGCGTCCTTGCTGCCCTTGCGGGCGGCCAGCACGACCAGCTCGCCGACCGGCTCCTTGCCGTTGCCGTCGCCCTTGTAGGTGCCGAAGGCGTACGAGCCGAGCAGGCCGCCCAGCGCGACCGCCTCGATGTCCGCCGCGGACTCGGCCGGCAGGGCCAGTGCGGCCTTCTTGGCGCCGGCCAGGGTGCGGGCGGCGACACCGGCGGCGCGGCGCAGCGTCTCCAGCGCGTAACCGTCCTCGGCGGCCTCGCCCAGGCCGACCGCGAGCACGAGCGCGGCCTTCAGGCCGGCGGGGGAGGGGACCTTGACGGCCTCGCCCTCGGCGCCGGTCGCGCCCAGGGTGCTGAGGACCTCGGTCAGCTTGCCCTCGAACGCCTCGTTCACGGCCTCGGCACCGGGGGCCAGCACGATGCCCTTCGGGCCCTTCGCGACACCGACCACCAGGGCGTCCGCGCGCAGCGAGGCGGCGGAGGAGGTGCTCACAGACAATGCAGTCACGTAATGCGTCCTGTTCTTTCGCGGTCCACGGCCGGCCACGGCGAGGCTGCCGCACCGGCGCAGCCCGCGCCGTCGCAGGCCGTCCGCCGGCGGGCCTCCGGGTCCGGGCCCCCTGGCTGCGCGCGTCCGCCGGGGTGGCCGCGTACACCAGAGGCCCCGGCTCCTCGGTACGCGCCGGGCGGGCAGGACCTGCCACGGTGCAGGGCTGCGGTGCTCCACGCATGGTAGTCCGCATGGTGGGATCACGCGCCGCCCGGTGTCAGCCGAGCAACGCCAGGGCGAACAGCGAGGCGGTCGCGGCGGTTTCGGCCATCGCGCCGAGCACGTCCCCGGTGATCCCGCCGAACCTGCGCACGCACCGCCGGAGCAGCAGCCAGGAGCAGCCCGTGCCGACCGCAACGGCCAGCGGGAGGCGGAGAACTGACCATCCGTCGAGCAGTCCGGCCGCGGCCAGGGCGAGCGCGGCGGCGGCCGTCGCGGCGGCGGCCCCGGCGGGCGGCACGGTGCCCGCGACCATCGCCCCGAGCCCGCCCGGCCGGGCGGCCGGCACCGAGCGCAGACAGCCCCAGGCGAGCGCGCAGCGGGCGGCCGTCGCCGAGGCGAGCACCGCGAGCGCGCCGCGCAGCGGGGAGTGGCCGAACTGTCCGGCCAGCGCGGCCACCTGGGCGAGCAGGACGAGGACCAGGGTCAGGACGCCGAACGGACCGATGTCGGACTGCTTCATGATGCGCAGCGCGTCCTCGGCCGGCTTCCCGCTGCCCAGCCCGTCGGCGACGTCCGCCAGGCCGTCCAGGTGCAGACCCCGGGTCAGCCCGGCGAGCACCCCCACCGCGGCCACCGCGCCGAGCGGCCCGCCCGCCCGCCAGGCCACCAGGGCGCCGACCACGGCCGCCAGGGTGCCCAGCACCAGCCCGACCACCGGGGCCGCCACCATCGCCCGGGCCGCCGCGGCCCGGTCCCAGCGCTCCACCCGCACCCGCAGCACGGACAGCGTCCCGAACCCGAACCGCAGGCCCTCGGCCCAGCCGGCCCGGTCGCCGCGGTCCGTCATGTGCGTGTTCCTCTCGAAGGTCAGACAGCAGGACAGTCAGACAGCAGGACAGTAGGAGAGGGCGGGAAAGCAAGAACGCCCCGGCGAAGGGGCGTTCTCCGGACGGCCGGGGCCGCCGTTACAGCTTCCGCAGCAGGTCCGCCGCCGAGGGCAGCCTCGGCTGCTCCTTCGGCGCGCCCGGCGCCGCCGGCACGAAGGGCTTCGGGGCCTCGTCCGCGAGCACGTCCCCCGCGGCCTGGAGCAGCGGCAGCGCCAGCAGCGCGCCGACGCCCTCGCCCATGGTGATGCCCTGGTCCTGCAGCGGCGTCAGGGTCAGCCGGTCGTACGCCTTCGCCTGGGCCGGCTCGCCGCTGGACTGCCCGGCGCGCCACCACTCCGGCGCCCGGAAGGCGATCCGCTGCGCGACCAGCGCGCAGGCCGCCGAGACCACGCCGTCCAGCACCACCGGCAGCCGTCGGACGGCCGCCTGGAGCAGGAAGCCGGTGATCGCGGCGAAGTCGGCGCCGCCGGTGGCGCCGAGCAGGGCCAGCTGGTCGCCGAGCACCGGCCGGGCCCGCCGCAGCGAGTCCCGGATGGTGGCGCACTTGACCATCCACACCCGGTCGTCGATCCCGGAGCCGCGCCCGGTCACCGCCGCCGCGTCGGTCCCGCAGAGCGCGCCGACCAGCACGCCGGCCACCGTGGTGGCGCCGACCCCGAGGTCGCCGAGCAGCACCAGGTCGGTGCCGGCGTCGGCCTCCTCGTCGGCGACGGCCATGCCGGCCCGGAACGCCCGGACGGTCTCCTGGGCGGTGAGCGCGTCCTCGACGTCGATCCGCCCGGAGCCGCGCCGGATCCGGTGGGCGACCACCTCGTCCGGGAAGTCGGTCGGGTCGGCGTCCACGGCGACGTCGACGACCCGCACCTGGGCGCCGTAGCGCGCGGCCAGCCGGGACACCGGCGCGCTGCCGTCGAGCACGGCCCGCACCCGGGCCGCGGTGCCGCCCCGGGCGGGCATCCGGGAGACCCCGAGCGCCGCCACGCCGTGGTCGGCGGCGAACAGCAGCACCTTGGGGGCGGAGACGGGCAGCACCGGCGAGCGCCCCTGTACGGAGGCCAGCCAGCTGCCCAGCTCCTCGAGCCGGCCGAGCCCGCCGCGCGGCCGGTCGGCCGCCTGCCAGCGCTCCTCGGCGGCCCGCCGGGCGCTCTCGTCGGGGCGCTCGACGAGCGAGGAGAACGTATCGAGATCCACGGTCGTGTCCATCGTCCGGAAGGCTACACGGCGCGGGTGTTCAGCCAACGGCTGGCTTGACGGTCAGCACCTGACCGGCCACCACCAGCAGGACCCGCTCGGAGGCGTCCGCCACGGCCATGTTGAGCCGGCCCAGGGTGTCGCGGAAGCGGCGGCCCGCGGCGGTGGCCGGGACGACGCCCATGCCGACCTCGTTGCTCACCGCGACGGCGGTCCGTCCGGTGGCCGCCCAGGCCCGCGCCAGCGCCTCGCAGCGGCGCTGCACGGCGGCCTCGCCGCCGGCCGCCCAGACCTCGTCGTCCCAGGCGCCGCACTCGTCCATCACGGCGGTCAGCCACAGGGCGAGGCAGTCGACCAGCACCGGTGCCGGGTCGGCCGGGTCGGCCAGCACGGCCTCCAGGTCGCAGGTCTCGGCGGTGCGCCAGCTCGCCGGCCGGCGCTCCCGGTGCAGCGCGACCCGCTGGGCCCACTCGGCGTCGCCGTCGCGGGTGCCGCCGGTGGCCACGTACAGGACGTCCGGACGGTCGGCGAGCAGCTGCTCGGCGCGGGTGGACTTGCCGGAGCGGGCGCCGCCGAGCAGCAGGGTGCGGGGCAGCGGGGGACGGGTGGGCTCGGATCGGGTCGCCATGCCGTCCATCCTGCCGGAGCAGGCATACGGAAGATCGGGCCGGGCAGGCTATGGTGCGCAGCAACACAGGCAGCGTGGTCAGTGGGAGGAGCCGGCATGGTCTGGACGTGGCGGTACGAGAAGGCGGACGGCAGCGCGGTGACGCCGGGCGCCGGCCAGGAGGAGTTCGCCGGCCAGGGGGACGCCGAGACCTGGATCGGGGAGACCTGGAAGCAGCTCGCGGAGGACGGTGTGGACACCGCGGTGCTGCTGGAGGACGACCGGGTCGTCTACTCGATGAGCCTGGGCGAGGAGTAGCGCGGACGGGGTGGAGCGGCCGCGGCGCGGCTACTTCGCCCCGATCACGTGCAGGAGCGCGGCGACCTGCCGGTACGGGTCGGTGCGGCCGGCCCGGTCCTCGGCTTCCAGGAGCTGGGCCAGCTGCCGCCCGTCCACCGGCGGGGCCGCGTCGTCCGGGGCGCTGTCGGTGAAGACCCGCACGCCGTACCAGTGCCGCAGCGGGACGGACACCTCGGAGAGGGTGACGGTGAGGTCGGCGAGCCGGTCGGCCCGTGCGGCCAGTCCGAGCCGGTTGTAGTACCGGTCGCTCTCGAAGGCGTGCAGGGCGGCCCGCCAGTCCCCGGCGGCGGCCGGCCGCAGGGCGAGCGCGTCGCGGTTGCGGACCAGCAGCGAGAGCAGCCCCCCGGGCGCCAGCAGCCGGGCCAGCGAGGCGATCATCGGGTCAGGGTCGGGCAGGTACATCAGGACGCCGTGGCAGAGCACCACGTCGAAGCTGCGCGGGCCGAACCAGCGCCCGCACTGGTGGCCGTCGCCGCTGAGCAGCTGCATCCGGCCGCGGACCTCCGGCGGCTCCTCGGCGAGCGCCCCCTGGGCGACACCGAGCGCGACCGGGTCCGAGTCGATCCCGGTGACGTAGTGGCCGGCCCGGGCCAGCCGCAGGGCCTGGGTGCCCTGGCCGCAGCCGATGTCGAGGACGCGCTGCCCGCTGCGGCCGGCCAGCTGTTCGGCGAGCTGGCGGGCGACGAGCTCCTGGCGGACGAAGTTGCGCAGCCCGCCGAGCCGGTCCAGCCAGGCGCCGGTGCCGCCCGCGAAGGAGCCGCTGCGCGAGGGCAGCCGGCGCTCCTGGGCGAGGCGGTCATGGCCGCCGTCGCCCTGCCCCGGCAGCGCGCCGCCCTGCCCGGGGAGTGCGTAGAGGCCGGGCCCCTCCCAGGAGGGCGGGGCCCAGCCGGAGCCGACCGGTTCGGCGGTCAGGGCTTCTCCCCGCGCCGCACCTGCGGCTTGGGCAGGCGCAGCCGGCGCATCTGGAGGGTGCGCATGATGCCGTACGCGACGGCGCCGCGGGTGTTCTGGTCGGCGAAGCGCTCGGCCAGCTGCTTGCGCAGGCCGAAGCCGAGGCGGACGAAGTCCAGGATCACCAGCACGAAGAACAGCAGGAACAGCAGCGTGGAGAGCAGCTGGAGCGCCGGCACCTTGACGATGCTGAGCACCAGGATGACCACGGCGGCCGGCAGGAAGAACTCGGCCAGCGACCAGCGGGAGTCCACGTAGTCGCGGGCGAACTTGCGCACCGGGCCCTTGTCACGGGCCGGCAGGTGGCGCTCGTCGCCGTTCATCAGCGCCTGGCGCTGCTTCTCGCGCTCGGCGCGCATCCGCTCGCGCCCCTGGCGGGCGGCCTCCTTGCGGTCCTTGGGCACGGTCACCCGGGTACGCCGGTTGGCCTCGGCCTCACTGCGCTTGGGGGTGGGGCGGCCCTTCTTGGCCTGCGGATCGCGGGCCTGGGTCGTCTCGTCCTGCTTCTCCAGCACGGTGGCGGAGGCGGCGGCATCATCTGAACGGCGTCGGAACACACCACCAGCGTACGGGGTGCGACGCGGCTTCCACGGGCGCCCTCGGAACCGAACACATATCGATACCGCCAGGTCGCCGTCCGAAGCGGGTTTCCCGGGCCCTTCCCGTAGGGGATCAGTCGGATGGACGATGGGGGGGATGAGGGGCGGATCCACCCGGGGGAGGAGGAAACGCCACTGGTCGCTGTAGCAGTCTTGTTGCAGGCAGGTGCACTGCGGCGAAGGGCTCGCTGCACATACACTCGTCGTGTCTGGTAACGAGATAGAGACCGCAGGCCGGAGAAGGGGGCACCCGAGGCCCATGAGCGACGGAATCATGAAGCGTATGGGGCTGATCTTCCGCTCCAAGGCGAACAAGGCCTTGGATCGGGCGGAGGATCCGCGTGAGACGCTTGACTACTCCTACCAGAAGCAGCTTGAGCTGCTCCAGAAGGTACGGCGTGGTGTCGCGGATGTCGCGACCTCGCGCAAGCGGCTCGAACTCCAGCTGACGCAGCTCCAGCAGCAGTCGGCGAAGTACGAGGACCAGGGCCGCAAGGCGCTGTCGCTCGGCCGGGAGGACCTCGCCCGCGAGGCGCTGACCCGCAAGGCCAACATGCAGTCGCAGATCAACGACCTGGAGACGCAGTACCAGCAGCTCCAGGCCGAGGAGGAGAAGCTCACCCTCGCCTCCCAGCGACTTCAGGCCAAGGTGGACGCCTTCCGCACCAAGAAGGAGACCATCAAGGCGACGTACACCGCCGCCCAGGCGCAGACCCGCATCGCCGAGTCCTTCTCCGGGATCTCGGAGGAGATGGGCGACGTCGGCCTGGCGATCCAGCGTGCCGAGGACAAGACCGCCCAGATGCAGGCCCGGGCGGGCGCGATCGACGAGCTGCTGGCCTCCGGTGCGCTCGACGACGCGAGCGGTCTCGGCCGCAAGGACGACATCGAGGCCGAACTGGAGCGGGTGGCCGGCGGTTCCGACGTCGAGCTGGAGCTGGCCCGGATGAAGGCCGAGCTCTCCGGTCCCTCCTCGGCCGGCCCCGCCGCGATCGAGCAGGGCAAGCAGGACGTCCAGCCGCAGCCGCAGCAGGACACCCCGCGCATCAACTACAACAAGTGATCTGAGCTCGACCCCACGAACCAGGGAGACGCACGGCATGATCATGAGGGTCATGGGTGAGGGGCAGTACGAGGTGGGCGACGACCACCTGAACCTGCTCAACGAGCTCGACGCCGAGCTCGTCACCGCAGTGGAGTCGGGGGACGAGGCGCTCTTCCGTGAGGCCTACGGCAAGCTCATCGACGCGGTGAAGCAGTACGGCACCCCGGTGCCGCTGGATTCGCTGGAGCCGTCCGAGCTGATCCTGCCGAGCGCCGACGCGACGATCGACGAGGTCCGCGAGCTGCTGATGGCCGACGGCGAGGGCGTGATCCCGGGCTTCCCGGAGTAGGGCCGCGGCCGCTGCCAGACGAAAGGGCGGGCCCCCTCCACCACGGAGGGGGCCCGCCCTTCGGCTGTTGTCCGCGGACGGCTACGGCAGGGCCAGCATCCGGTCCAGCGCCGCCTTGGCGTACGTCTCGGTCTCCGGGTCGACGGTGATCACGTTCGGCACCCGGCCCTCGACCAGCGACTCCAGCGCCCAGACCAGGTGCGGCAGGTCGATCCGGTTCATGGTCGAGCAGAAGCAGACCGCCCGGTCCAGGAAGACGATCTCCTTGTCCGGGTGCGCCTTGGCCAGGCGGCGGACCAGGTTCAGCTCGGTGCCGATGGCCCACTTGGAGCCGGGCTCGGCGGCGTCCAGCGCCTTGATGATGTACTCGGTCGAGCCCACCATGTCGGCGGCCGCGACGACCTCGTGCTTGCACTCGGGGTGCACCAGGACGTTCACGCCGGGGATCCGCTCGCGGACGTCGTTCACCGAGTCCAGGCTGAACCGGCCGTGCACCGAGCAGTGGCCGCGCCAGAGGATCATCTTGGCGTCCCGCAGCTGCTCGGCGGTCAGGCCGCCGTTCGGCCAGTGCGGGTTGTAGACGACGCAGTCGTCCAGCGAGAAGCCCATGTCCCGTACGGCGGTGTTGCGGCCGAGGTGCTGGTCGGGCAGGAAGAGCACCTTCTGCCCCTGCTCGAAGGCCCACTCCAGGGCGCGCTTGGCGTTGGAGGAGGTGCAGATGAGGCCGCCGTGCCGGCCGGTGAAGGCCTTGATGTCGGCGGAGGAGTTCATGTACGAGACCGGGACGGTGACGTCGGCTATACCGGCGTCGGTCAGCACGTCCCAGCACTCGGCGACCTGCTCGGCGGTGGCCATGTCGGCCATCGAGCAGCCGGCCGCGAGGTCCGGCAGGACGACCTGCTGGCGGTCGCTGGTGAGGATGTCCGCGGACTCGGCCATGAAGTGCACGCCGCAGAAGACGATGTACTCGGCCTCGGGGCGGGCGGCCGCGTCGCGGGCGAGCTTGAAGGAGTCGCCGGTGACGTCGGCGAACTCGATCACCTCGTCGCGCTGGTAGTGGTGGCCGAGGATGAAGACGCGGTCGCCGAGCGCGGCCTTGGCCGCGCGGGCGCGCTCGACGAGGTGGGGGTCGGAGGCCGGGGGGAGGTCACCGGGGCATTCGACGCCGCGCTCGCTGTTCGGGTCGGCCTCACGGCCGAGCAGCAGCAGAGCGAGCGGCGTCGGAGTGGGGTCGACGCCGTGGGTCTCGGTGATGGTGGTGGTCACGGGCGGGTGCCCTTCTGTGCGGCCGAGCTAGCGGTGGGGCCTTTTCGTCTAACTGACGCTATCTATTCTAACCGCTTAGCGTCAGAGTGACGATGGCCATCCTGTCGATGTGACGAGAACCGCTCGTCGAATCGGATGCTTCCGGGCGTGGCCGAATCGATACTTCGAAGCCGACGGGTATGGCTGAGCCCATGAAAGCAATCGCGATCAACCGCTACGGCGGCCCCGAGGTGGTCGAGTACACCGACCTGCCCGACCCCAAGGTCGGGCCCGACTCCGTCCTGGTCGAGGTCCGGGCGGCCGGGGTGAACCCGGTGGACTGGAAGGTCCGGGACGGCGCCCTGACCGGCATCCTCGACGCGCACTTCCCGCTGGTCATGGGCTGGGACGTGGCCGGCGTGGTCCGCGCGGTCGGCGGCGGGATCACCGAGTTCGCCCCGGGCGACGAGGTGTACGGCTACGTCCGCAAGGACGCCGTCGAGCACGGCACCTACGCCGAACTGGTCTCCGCCCCGGTCCGCACCCTGGCCCGCAAGCCGGCCGCGCTGGACTGGGCGCAGGCCGGCGGCCTGCCGCTGGCCGGGCTCACCGCGCTGCAGGGCCTGCGGGCGCTGCGCCTCGCCGAGGGGGAGACCGTCCTGGTGCACGCCGCCGCGGGCGGGGTCGGCCACCTGGCGGTGCAGGTGGCCCGGGCCCGCGGCGCCCGGGTGATCGGCACCGCGGCCGAGCGCAACCACGACTTCCTGCGCGGCCTCGGCGCCGAGCCGGTGGTGTACGGCGAGGGCCTGGCCGACCGGGTCCGCGCGCTCGCCCCCGACGGGGTGGACGCCGCCCTCGACCTGGTCGGCCACGGCGCCGTCCAGCTCTCGGCCGGCCTGGTGGCGGACCCGGGCCGGATCGCCTCGATCACCGACTACGGGGTCAAGGCGCTCGGCGGCCGGTACGTCTGGGTCCGCCCGGACGCCGACGACCTCGCCGAGCTGGCCGCGCTCGCCGACGACGGCCGGCTGACCGTCACCGTCGCCTCCACCTTCCCGTTGGCCCAGGCCGCCTCCGCCCAGGCGCTCAGCGCCGAGGGCCGCACCCGGGGGAAGATCGTGCTGCTCGTCCCGTGACGGCCGCCCGCCCGTCATCCGACGGCGGTGAACTCGTCCAGGTCATCCGCCAGAATGGTGGCGAACCGTTTCGGCAGTGGCAGCCCGCCGCCGGAGCGCCCCGCCGAACCCCCCGTACGACCCGTGGAGCCCCTCACCCATGACCAGCAGCCGAGCGCACGAGGTGGTCGGGGCCGACCTGGACGAGACCGACCGGCTCCTGCTCGCCCGGCTCGGCAGCGACGGCCGCGCCTCGTACGCCGAGATCGGGCTGCAGGTGAACCTCTCCGCCACCGCCGTGCGCCGGCGGATCGACCGGCTGCGGGCGCGCGGCGTGGTGCGGGGCTTCACCGTGGTGCTCGACCCGTCCGTGCTGGGCTGGCAGACCGAGGCCTTCGTCGAGGTCTACTGCCGCGAGCGCACCGCCCCCGAGGAGATCCTCGCCAGCCTGCGGCAGTTCCCCGAGGTGGTCGCCGCCTGGACGGTCACTGGCGACCCGGACGCCCTGGTGCACCTGCGGGCCGCCGACATGCGCCACCTGGAGGCCGTCATCGAGCGCATCCGGCGCGAGCCCGGAGTGCAGCGCAGCCGCTCCTCGGTGGTCCTCTCCCAGCTCATCGGCTGACCGCCCGCCGGCCGCCCCCGGACCGTACGCAGGAATCCTGCGCGGACCCGCCCGAAGACGCCCGAAACCTGCCTGACCAGCCGCGTTCCGACGCGCGGGGAGGGCCCGGTGCTGCCTACGCTGATCACGTCCGGTCGTCGCGGTGAAGCGTCCCGCCGACCGGACGCCCCCCGACACCCCCACGCCGAGAGGGACCGCCGTGTCCGCAGCACCCGACCGCATGCACCGGCCCGACAACGAGCTGGTCGACCTGGTTTTCGACTACATGCGGGAGCGGCTGCAGTACGACCCCGTCCCGCTCGACCACCCCGGTGACGGCGAGCACCTGCGCACCCAGCTGGCCGGCCTGCTGAACCAGGACGGCAACAACCCGGTCGACGTGCTCAAGCTCTACGACCACGAGCTGTCCCGGGCGGTCATCTCCGCCGACAGCCCCCGCTACCTGTCCTTCATCCCGTGCGCCCCGACCAAGGCCGCGCTGCTGTTCGACATGGTCGTCTCCTGCGCCTCCCTCCAGGGCATCTCCTGGCTGGAGGCGGCCGGCGCGATCGCCGCCGAGAACCAGGTGCTGCGCCTGATCGCCGACCGCGCGGGCCTGCCCCAGTCGGCCGGCGGCTGCTTCGTGTCCGGCGGCTCGGCGGGCAACCTCTCCGCCCTCGTCGTCGCCCGCGACACCGCCCGCCGCAAGCTGGGTGTCGGCCCGGAGGCCCGGCTGCGGATAGCCGTCGCCGACCAGGTGCACTCCTCGGTCAAGAACACCTTCAACATCATCGGCGTCGAGGCCTTCAAGGTCCCGACCGTCAACCGGCGGTTCACCGGCGAGGCGCTGCGCGCCGCCCTGGCCGCCGACCCCAATCCGGAGACGGTGATCGCCGTCGTCGGCACCGCCGGCACCACCAACGAGGGCATCGTCGACGGCCTGGCCGGCCTGGCCGAGGTCGCCCGCGAGCGCGACCTCTGGTTCCACGTGGACGGCGCCTACGGCGGCGCCGGCCTGTTCGCCCCCTCGGTGCGCGAGCGCTACAACGGCATCGAGCACGCCGACTCCTTCGTGGTCGACCCGCACAAGTGGCTGTTCGCCCCCTTCGACTGCGCCGCGCTGATCTACCGCAACCCGCAGCTCGCCCGCGCCGTGCACACCCAGGACGCCTCCTACCTGGACGTCCTGCACACCGAGGGCGACGAGTGGAACCCCACCGACTACGCCTACCACCTGACCCGGCGCGCCCGCGGCCTGCCGCTCTGGTTCTCGCTGGCCGTCCACGGCGTCCAGGCCTACACCGACGCCATCGAGGCCGGCCTCACCCTGGCCCGGGAGACGGCCCAGCTGATCCGCGAGAGCGAGCACCTGGAGCTGCTGTTCGACCCGCAGCTCTCGGCGGTCTGCTTCAAGCGCAGGGGCTGGACCAACGACGACTACTACCGCTGGTCGCAGCAGCTGCTCGCGGACCAGATCGGCTTCGTCACCCCCACCGGCTGGGACGGCGAGACGGTCGCCCGCTTCGCCTTCCTGCACCCGGGCACCACCATGGAGATGGTCAAGGAGATCCTGGACACCATGGTCTGAGCCCCCTGACGCCCGTACGGCCCCCTCCGGAGCGCTCCGGAGGGGGGCCGTACGCGTGCCCGTCTACAGGAACGCCCCGTTCGGCAGGTACGGCGCCGGCGGCCGCATCCCGCGCACCCCGACGAAGCCGCCGGTCTCCGGCGTCAGCCCGACCTCCAGCCCGACGTCCAGCGCCCACTCCTGCTCCGCGGTCAGGTACTCCACCCGCGCCTCGGCCCCGTCCGGCACCCGGGCCAGCGCCTCGCGCAGCAGCCGGGCCCCGATCCGCTTGCTGGTGGCCGCCAGCAGCCGCACCGTGCCGCCGTCCCGGTAGCAGTAGCCGCTGCCGGCCAGCGCGTCCGCGACCAGCAGCTCCTCGAAGTGCCCGAGCATCAGCTCGTGGTCCGGCCCGTGCGCGGACCCGCGCAGCCGGCGGTCCACCGAGTCCAGCAGGTGCAGGTGGGTGGCGTTGCCGCGGTGCACCGGTATGTCGCCCGGATCGATCAGCCCCTGCCGGTCCACCGTCCCGGTCAGCCGCATCGCCGGGTGCAGGGTGAACCCGGCCAGCCGGTAGCGGCGGGCCGCCGCCGGGGAGCCGGAGGCGCAGACCATCCCGCGCAGGCAGCCCCGGGCGTGCGCCATCGCCCGTTCGAACAGCAGCCGCCCCACCCCCCGGCCCTGCGCGGACGGCCGGACGGCGAACAGCGAGGGCGTCCACAGGCCCTCGCGGCGCATCGACAGCACCACCCCGACCGCCTGCCCGCCGCTCTCCGCCAGCCAGCAGCCCCCGGGATCGGTGCGCGCCAGGTGCCTGGTCCGGGCCAGCTGCAGCGGCGTCGGCCGCGGTGGCCGCGCGGGGTCGTCGGACGGTGCGGCGAACGCGGCGAAGGACAGTTCCCGGACGACCTCCGCGTCCGCTGCGGTGTCCCTGACCTGGCGAAGGATCATGCCGACCATCCTGGCGTCCGACGGGCGGCCGTGGGGCCCGTTCACCCGGATCCGTGCCTCGGGCGGTGACCGGCCCTCCGGGGGTGTGCGAGCATGGGGAGCGTAGGGGACGCGGGTGGCACACCCGGCCTACGGACAACCAGCCGCGAACAGGCCGCAGAAATCGATCGCCGCCCGGGAAATGAAACCGGACGGCCGTTGGTTGGCACTGGCGGCAGACCGTCGTCAAGACCGGGAGAAAGCAGATGACCGTCCAGGACGAGACCACCGTCGAGAGTGGCATCCTCCTCACCGATGCCGCCGCGGCCAAGGTCAAGGCCCTGCTGGAGCAGGAAGGCCGCGAGGACCTCGCGCTGCGCGTCGCCGTCCAGCCCGGTGGCTGCTCCGGCCTGCGTTACCAGCTGTTCTTCGACGAGCGCTCGCTCGACGGTGACGTGATCAAGGACTTCGACGGTGTCAAGGTCGTCACCGACCGGATGAGCGCCCCGTACCTGGGCGGCGCCACCGTCGACTTCGTCGACACCATCGAGAAGCAGGGCTTCACCATCGACAACCCGAACGCCACCGGCTCCTGCGCCTGCGGCGACTCGTTCAGCTAAGCCCGCTGCGGAAGGCGGCCCCGGGGTGATCCCCGGGGCCGCCTTTCCGTTTCCGCCCGCGGGCGCCGCGGCGCCTACCGCCCGGCGACGTCCGGGGTGACCGGGTCCGGCCCCATGTGCGGGTCGCCCTCCAGCGGCAGCTCCTGACCGCTCGTCCTGTCGACCACCGTCCGCCCGGCCAGCGGCGAGCGCAGGTCGGCCGCGACCGACTGCCGCTTGGCCAGCGCGTTGCACACCTGCCCCGGCTGGACGGTGGGCGGGCCCGGCACGACCAGCACGTCCACCCGGCCCGGCTGCGACTCGTCCGCCTTCAGCGCGTACGTGGTGCAGACCCCGCCGAAGAAGTAGACGGTCAGCTTGGTGGTGCCGTCCACCCGGTAGGCGACCGGCGGACGGACGGGCGCGTCCGAACCGTTCGGGTTCGGCTCGCCCACCGCGATCCCGTTGCCCGGGGGAGTGGCCGGGGCCGGCTGCCCGGGCGGGGGCGAGGCCGGGCTGGGTGTGAAGCCGGTCGGCGGCTGGGCCGGCTGCGCGGCCCCGGAGGAACTCCCGGTCGGAGCCGCCGAGGACGGGCTCGCGGAGTCCGCCGGGGCCTGCGGCGAGGCACTGGCCGAGGCGGACGCGGCGGCCGAGCCGCTCGTCGCCGCGTCCGAGGCGGGCTTGCCGCCGCCGCTGCCGCAGCCGGCCACCGTCACCACCGCCGCCAGCACCAGACCCGTCAGGGCCACCGCTCGCCGACCGCGCCGGGGCATCGTCTCCAGATCCATCTGCACATCCTCCCGAGGGTTCAGCGGTGCCGCCTCCTCGCCGCTCCGCGCGGATGTGACGTGCTCCGGTCGGATCCGGTTCCGCGCGCGGCTGATTCGGTCCGGCGCGGGCTCAGAAGCCGTACTCGGCCATCCCGGCGACCACCCGCTGGGCCCCGGAGGACACCCGGAACCCGGTCGAGGCGGGGGCGACGGGCTCCGGGCCGGCCGCGAGCTGCGGCCAGAACCGGCGCAGCCGCCGGGAGGAGTCCAGCAGGGCGTCGAGCGTCTCGCCGTCCTCGGTCCGCAGGACGGGCAGGGCACAGTGGTCGGTCATCATCCGGTATCGCTCCGATCCAGGGCCGCGGCCACGCTGCCGCGGTCGACGACGGGGCCCGCACGACGGGCCCCCCACGGCCGACCCTAGGCAGGGGCCCGGCCGCCCACCAGTGCTACCGGGAGGTAGTACACGGAGGAGGGCGACGGGTGCCACCATGGCCGTGGGGCGGCAACTTGCGGCACTCTTGCCGGGCGCTCCCCGGGGCCGGGTACCGTAGGCGGGTTCGTCCCCGCCTGCCCGCTGGCCCCGCAGCCACCCTGAGGAGACCCCCCGTGCGTATCGCCGTCGCCGGCTCGATCGCCACCGACCACCTGATGACGTTCCCCGGCCGGTTCGCCGACCAGCTCGTCGCCGAGCAGCTGCACACCGTGTCGCTGTCCTTCCTGGTCGACACCCTGGACATCCGCCGCGGCGGCGTCGCGCCGAACATCGCCTTCGGCATGGGTGTGCTCGGCCTGCGCCCGGTCCTGGTCGGCGCCGCCGGTGCGGACTTCGCCGAGTACCGCAGCTGGCTGGAGCGCAACAACGTGGACTGCGACTCCGTCCACATCTCCGAGACCCGGCACACCGCGCGCTTCATGTGCACCACGGACGAGGACCACAACCAGATCGCCTCGTTCTACACCGGTGCCATGGCCGAGGCCCGCAACATCGAGCTGAAGCCGATCGCCGACCGCGTCGGCGGCCTGGACCTCGTCCTGGTCGGCGCCGACGACCCGCAGGGCATGGTCCGCCACACCCAGGAGTGCCGCACCCGCGGCTACGCCTTCGCCGCCGACCCCTCCCAGCAGCTGGCCCGCCTGGAGGGCGAGGACATCCGCGAGATCGTGGACGGCGCCGCGTACCTCTTCACCAACGAGTACGAGGCCGCGCTGATCGAGACCAAGACCGGCTGGGGCGCCGAGGAGCTGCTCACCCGCGTCGGCACCCGGATCACCACCCTGGGCAGCAAGGGCGTCCGGATCGAGCGCAAGGGCGAGGCGCCGATCGTGGTCGGCTGCGCCAAGGAGGAGGCCAAGGTCGACCCGACCGGCGTCGGCGACGCCTTCCGCGCGGGCTTCCTGGCCGGCCTGTCCTGGGACCTCGACCTGGAGCGCTCCGCCCAGATCGGCTGCATGCTCGCCACCCTGGTGATCGAGACCGTCGGCACCCAGGAGTACGAGCTGCGCCCGGCCGCCTTCCTGAAGCGCTTCGAGGAGGCCTACGGCGCCGAGGCGGCCACCGAGATCAGCGCCCGCCTGGTCAAGTAGTCCGCCGGACGACGAGGTAGGCCGAGCCCCGGTCGCCGCCGTACTCGGCGGCCGGGGCCTCGCCCGCGTACTCCTGTCCGCGCATCCCGCACCAGGCCGGGATGTCCAGCCGGGCCGCCTCGTCGTCCGCCAGCACGACGACCGTGCCACCCGGCGGCACCTCGCCGATCCGCTTCGCCAGCTCGATCACCGGCAGCGGGCAGCGCTTGCCCAGCGCGTCGATCACTGTGACCCGCCCGCTCGCCTCCGGGCGCTCTGACCCGGCGCCGACGCTCCTCGCTCCGGCACCGGCGCGCCCTTCGGCTCGGGGCGCAGCCCCGATCGCGGCCGGCGCCGGCCCGGGAGCCGGCAGGTCCAGCCCGAGCGGCGCCCGGACGCCGGCCACCAGGTCCGGCAGCACCGCGAGGAAGCGCTCCACGTCCGCCTCGGCCGTCCCGTACGGCAGCGAGACCCGGACGTTCCCCTCGGTGAGCACCCCCATCGCCGCCAGCACATGGCTGGGCGTCAGCGTGGACGAGGTGCAGGAGGAGCCGGAGGAGACCGCGAAACCGGCCCGGTCCAGCTCGGTCAGCAGCACCTCCCCGTCGACGTACAGACAGGAGAAGGTGACGATGTGCGGCAGCCGCCGCACCGGGTCGCCGACCACCTCGACCTCGGGCACCAGCCGCGGCACCCGGGTGCGGATCCGCTCCACCAGCGCGTGCAGCCGGGCGTTCTCCCGCTCGGCCTCGGCCCGTACGGCGCGCAGCGAGGCGGCCGCGGCCACGATCGCCGGGACGTTGACGTAGCCGGGCACCCGGCCGCCCTCGCGCTCGTCGGCCGGCAGCGGCGAGGCGTACCGGACGCCCTTGCGGACCGCCAGCACCCCGACCCCGGGCGGGCCGCCCCACTTGTGGGCGCTCGCGGTCAGCAGCGACCAGCCCGCCGGGACGTCCGCCCGACCGGCGCTCTGCGCCGCGTCCACCAGCAGCGGGACGCCGGCCCCGGCGCACAGCGCGGCGACCTCGCCGACCGGCTGCACCGTCCCGACCTCGTGGTTGGCGCTCTGCAGCGCGGCCAGCGCGGTGTCCGGTCGCAGCAGCGCGGCGAAGGCCGCCGGGTCGGCCCGGCCGCCCCGGTCGACCGGCGCCACCGACACCTCGCCCCCGGCGCTCTCGTGGCGTTCGGCGACGTGCAGCACGCTGGAGTGCTCCACCGCGGAGTGCACGAAGTGGCCGCCGCGCCGCCGGTTCCCGGCCAGCGCGCCCAGCAGGCCGAGCTGGACGGCCTGGGTGCCGCTCGCGGTGAAGGAGATCTCGTCCGCCCGGGTGCCCAGCACCGCGGCCACCGTCTCGCGGGCGGCGTCCAGCAGCATCCGGGCCTGCCGGCCGGAGCGGTACAGCCGGGCCGGATCGGCCCAGCCCTCGTCCAGGGCGGCGGTCAGCGCCTGCCGGGCGACGGGGTGCAGAGGGGCCGTCGAGGCCGCGTCGAAGTACACGGTCACATTTAACGACACACCCGGCCGCGTCCCCGGTCGGTCGGGCGGCTCACCCGCCGTCAGTCGATCATCCCGAATGTCCGCTTCGTCCGCGCCCGACGGGCCGTCACGGGTGTCGCCCGAGGTCATCCCCCGATCGGGCGTACGGACCTCGAATGCCTACGATGACCTGCGGCGCAGCCCCCACCGGGCCTGATCGGGCTAGCGGGCGGCGCGTTACCGGGGGCTGCCCGTCAGGAGCGCATAAGGCTGGAGTAGGGTTTGGCCCGCATAAGCATTCAAACCGTGCCCGTGGACGGGTCGCCGGGGAGGCTCACACTCCTCCCCGGGGCGACGCGAAGGCGGGCGAGACTTCGGGAAGGCGCTACGTGAGTCCCAACGGCTCCGACCGCTCGCCGCGGCGCACGATGCGGCGGAAGCTGCCTCAGGCGCTGGCACTGGGCCTCGTCATCGCGACCGCCACCGGCTGCTCGGCCAACGACCTCCCCAGGCTTGGCCTCCCGAGCCCCGTCACCAAGGAAGGGCCCATGGTCCTCCAGATGTGGCAGGGCTCCTGGATCGCGGCGCTGGTGGTCGGCGTACTGATGTGGGGTCTGATCATCTGGAGCGTGATCTTCCACCGGCGCAAGCGCACCGGTGTGGAGGTCCCCCCGCAGACCCGGTACAACGTGCCCATCGAGGCGCTCTACACCGCGGTCCCCATCATCATCGTCTCGGTCCTCTTCTACTTCGTCGCCCGCGACGAGTCGAAGCTGACGGCCACCTCCGAGAAGCCGCAGCACTACGTCAACGTGGTGGGCTTCCAGTGGAGCTGGGCGTTCAACTACGAGAACACCGAGACCCCCGACCCGGCCAACAAGGACGCCGCGTACGACGTCGGAACCCCCAAGGAGGTTCCGACGCTGTGGCTGCCGGTCAACGAGTCGGTGCAGTTCCGCCTCACCTCGCGTGACGTCATCCACGACTTCTGGCCCGTCAACTTCATGATGAAGATGGACGTCGTGCCGGGCGTGGTGAACAAGTTCGAGGTCACGCCGACCGTCAAGGGCGAGTACATGGGCAAGTGCGCCGAGCTCTGCGGCGTCGACCACTCGCGCATGCTGTTCAACGTCAAGGTCGTCGACCGCGCCGACTACGACAAGCACCTGGCCGAGCTTCGCGCCAAGGGCCAGAACGGCTGGGTGCCCTCCGGCCTCATCGGCATGGGAAGTGAAGAGAAGTGACCATCCTCAACGAGCCCGCCGCGGCCGGCGGGGGCGCCGATGCCGTCACGGTCGGGGCGCAGCGGACCCGGAAGCCGGGTTCCACCATCATCAAGTGGCTGACCACCACCGACCACAAGACGATCGGCACCCTGTACCTGGGCACGTCGTTCGCCTTCTTCCTGATCGGTGGCATCCTCGCCCTGGTCATGCGTGCCGAGCTGGCTCGTCCCGGGACCCAGATCCTGTCGAACGAGCAGTTCAACCAGGCGTTCACGATGCACGGCACGATCATGCTGCTGATGTTCGCGACGCCGCTCTTCGCCGGCTTCGCGAACTGGATCATGCCGCTCCAGATCGGCGCACCGGACGTGGCGTTCCCGCGTCTGAACATGTTCGCGTACTGGCTGTACCTCTTCGGCTCGACCATCGCGGTGGCCGGCTTCGTGACCCCGAACGGCGCCGCCGACTTCGGTTGGTTCGCCTACTCCCCGCTGTCCGACGCGGTGCACTCGCCCGGCGTCGGCGGCGACATGTGGATCATGGGTCTGGCCTTCTCCGGCTTCGGCACGATCCTCGGTGCGGTCAACTTCATCACCACGATCATCTGCATGCGCGCTCCGGGCATGACGATGTTCCGGATGTCGATCTTCGTCTGGAACGTCCTGCTGACCTCGGTGCTGGTCCTGCTGGCCTTCCCGGTGCTGGCCGCCGCGCTGTTCGCCCTGGAGGCGGACCGCAAGTTCGGTGCCCACGTCTTCGACCCGGCCAACGGCGGGGCGATGCTCTGGCAGCACCTGTTCTGGTTCTTCGGCCACCCCGAGGTGTACATCATCGCGCTGCCGTTCTTCGGCATCGTGTCGGAGATCATCCCGGTCTTCAGCCGCAAGCCGATGTTCGGCTACTCCGGCCTGATCGCGGCCACCATCGCGATCGCCGGTCTGTCCGTGACGGTGTGGGCGCACCACATGTACGTCACCGGACAGGTACTGCTGCCGTTCTTCTCGTTCATGACCTTCCTGATCGCGGTCCCGACCGGTGTGAAGTTCTTCAACTGGGTCGGCACCATGTGGAAGGGCTCGCTGAGCTTCGAGACCCCGATGCTCTGGACGGTCGGCTTCCTGGTCACCTTCCTCTTCGGTGGTCTGACCGGTGTCCTGCTGGCCTCCCCGCCGATCGACTTCCACGTCTCGGACTCGTACTTCGTCGTCGCCCACTTCCACTACGTGGTCTTCGGCACCGTCGTGTTCGCGATGTTCGCCGGCTTCCACTTCTGGTGGCCGAAGATGACCGGCAAGATGCTGGACGAGCGCCTCGGCAAGATCACCTTCTGGACGCTGTTCTTCGGCTTCCACACCACCTTCCTGGTGCAGCACTGGCTCGGCGCGGAGGGCATGCCCCGCCGCTACGCCGACTACCTGGCCTCGGACGGCTTCACCACCCTGAACACCGTCTCGACCATCGGCTCCTTCGTGCTCGGCCTGTCGATCCTGCCGTTCCTCTACAACGTCTGGAAGACCGCCAAGTACGGCGAGAAGGTCACCGTGGACGACCCGTGGGGCTTCGGCCGCTCGCTGGAGTGGGCGACCTCCTGCCCGCCGCCGCGGCACAACTTCCTCACCCTCCCGCGGATCCGCTCCGAATCCCCGGCCTTCGACCTCCACCACCCGGAGATCGCCGCGCTGGACTACCTGGAGAACCACGGTGAGCCGGCCAAGCACCTCGCCGGCGTGACCCCGGCGAAGTACGACGCCCCGAAGCTGGGCAAGGGCAACAAGGAGGGCGACGCCTGATGAAGGAACAGGGAAAGATCTTCCTGGGCCTGTCGGTCTTCGTGCTGGCCATGGCCATCACCTACGGCCTGTGGACCAACTCCGACACCAACGGCCCGGGCCTGGAGGCCGCCGGTACCACGGCGCTGTTCCTGGCCTTCGCGCTGTGCGCCTTCATCGGGTACTACCTCGCCTTCACCGCCCGCCGGGTGGACAGCGGCGCGGGTGACAACCCCGAGGCCGAGGTCGCGGACGACTCCGGCGAGCTGGGCTTCTTCGCCCCGCACAGCTGGCAGCCGCTCTCGCTGGCGCTCGGTGGCGCGCTCGCCTTCCTGGGCGTGATCTTCGGCTGGTGGCTGATGTTCTGGGCCGCCCCGATCATCATGATCGGCATCTTCGGATGGGTCTTCGAGTTCTACCGCGGCGAGAACCAGAACCAGTAGGGTTCGCGCTCGTGCACCAGGGCCGGTCCTCCCGTACGGGGGGACCGGCCCTGCCGCGTTCCCGGACGCCGCTGCGTCCCCGGGATGACGGCCTCACTCAGCTGGGTGAACCGGATGTCCCTCGGATGTCGCTTCACCGGGGGCGTTCCTACGATCTGATCAATCGTGCGAAACCTTCGGAGGCGGCCATGGCCGACAGGCGCGGAATCGCAGCTCTCGGCGGCATCTCGCTGGCCCTCGCCGTGCTGGCCCCGCTGGCCGGCTGCACGGCCCGGGACGAGGAGCCGGTCGGACCGCACCGGGTCGACGCGGCCCCGCTGGTCCACCTCTCGGCGGACGCCAAGGCGGACCCCTCCCAGCCGGTCACCGTGACGGCCGTCCAGGACAGCCGGCTCACCGACGTCACCGTGGTCGGCCCGGACGGCCGGGTGGTCGCCGGGAAGCTCGCCGAGGACCAGCGCAGCTGGCAGACCACCGGCCGGCTGAAGGCCGCCACCGCGTACACGGTGCGGATCTCCGCCGACGACGGCAAGGGCGGCCGCGGCGACACCACCGCGAGCTTCAGCACCCTCGCCGCCGAACGCCTGCTCACCGCCAAGCTCGGCCCGGACTCCTCCGGCAGCGGCGTCTACGGGGTGGGCCAGCCGCTCACCGTGGAGCTCTCCGAGGCGGTGAAGGACCCCCAGGCCCGCCAGGAGGTCGAGCGCGCCCTGACCGTCGGCTCCCAGCCCGCCGTCACCGGCGCCTGGTACTGGGTGGACGACAAGAACCTGCACTTCCGTCCGGAGGACTACTGGCCGGCCGGGACGACCGTCTCGCTGGCCTTCGACGGCACCGGCAGCCGGATCGCCGACGGCCTGTACGGCGGTGACCGCAGCTCGCTGAAGCTGCGGATCGGCGAGCGGGTGGAGTCGGTGATCGACGCGGCCGCCCACGAGCTCACCCTGAAGCGTGACGGCGAGGCGCTGCGGACCATCCCGGTCACCACCGGCAAGCCCGGCTTCGACACCCGCAACGGCGTCAAGGTGGTGCTCGGCCAGGAGCGGTCGGTCCGGATGAACGGCGAGACGATCGGGATAGCGCCGGGCAGCACGGAGTCCTACGACCTCGACGTGCTGTGGGCCACCCGGGTGACCTGGAGCGGCGAGTACGTCCACGCGGCGCCCTGGTCGGTCGGCTCGCAGGGCGTCGAGAACGTCAGCCACGGCTGTACCGGCATGAGCACCGGCAACGCCGAGTGGTTCTTCCAGCACACCCGGGTGGGGGACCTGGTGACGGTGGTGAACAGCCGTGGCGGCCGGATGGAGCCCTTCGGCAACGGCTTCGGGGACTGGAACATCGCCTGGACGGACTGGGTCAAGCACAGCGCCTCCGGACAGCCCGTCAGCACCACCGCACCGGCCTCCCAGGCCCCCGCCGCCGGGATGGTCCGCCCCGAGCTCTGAGACCCCCTGAGGCCCCCTCCGAGGGCGCTCAGCCCTGCGGGTAGGCCAGCCGCAGGGCGGTGTCCACGGCGGCCAGGGCCTCCGCGCGGGAGACGCCCAGGCGGCTCGCCCGGGCGGCGTACTCGGCGGCGGCCTCGGCGGCCAGCCGGTGCGCGGCGTCCCCGGTGGCGGCGATCAGCGTGCCGCGCCGGCCGTGGGTCTCCACCACGCCGTCCGCCTCCAGTTCGCGGTAGGCCCGGGCGACGGTGCCGGCCGCCAGTCCCAGCTCCTCGGCCAGGGCGCGGACGGTGGGCAGCCGCAGCCCGGTCGGCAGCTCGCCGGAGCGGGCCCGGTCGGCGATCTGGGCGCGGATCTGCTCGTACGGGGGAGTGGCCGAGGCGGGGTCGACGGACAGCTGCACGGGGGCTCCTGAGGACGCGGGGCGGCGGGTACGGGAAAGCCCGAGGGCCGCCGACCAGAACTCTGGTCAGCGGCCCTCGGGGTGACGCGGTGGTGCCTACGGGATCAGTGGTGGCCGTGGCCGCTGGTGATCTCGTGGTGCTCCTCGGCGGTCGGCTTGGGGATCTGGCTGCCCTCGCCGTAGAAGCCGCGGGAGAGCTTGGCCCGGGTGCGGGTGACGACGCCGGCCTTGCGGGCCACGCCGTTCTCGTCCGTCTGGGCCGGTAGCTCGACCGGCTGGTTCTGGTCGTGCGCGGTGAGCTTGTACAGGTCCTTCTGCGGCAGCTGGGTGTGCACCTCGACGAACTCGCCGTGCGGCAGGCGCTTGATGACGCCCGACTCGCGGCCGTGCAGCACCTTCTCCTTGTCACGGCGCTGGAGGCCGAGGCACCAGCGCTTGGTGATGATGAAGACGACGACCGGGACGACGAAGAAGCCGACGCGGACGAAGTAGGTGACCGAGTTGATCGACAGGTGCAGGTGGGTGGCGAACAGGTCGTTGCCACCGGCCATCAGCAGGATCAGGTAGAGGCTGATCCAGGCGGCGCCCAGGGCGGTGCGGACCGGGGCGTTGCGCGGGCGGTCCAGGATGTGGTGCTCGCGCTTGTCGCCGGTGATCCAGCCCTCGATGAACGGGTAGGCCGCGATCGAGACCAGGACCAGCGGGAAGATCGCCAGCGGGACCATGACACCCAGGTTGAGGGTGTGGCCGCCCCAGACGCTGATCTCCCAGCCGGGCATGATCCGGATCAGGCCCTCGGAGAAGCCCATGTACCAGTCGGGCTGGGCGTCCGTGGACACCTGGTCGGGACGGTACGGGCCGTACGCCCAGATCGGGTTGATCGTGGCGATCGCCGAGATGACGGCGATGAGGCCGAACACCAGGAAGAAGAAGCCACCGGCCTTGGCCATGTAGACCGGCATCAGCGGCATGCCGACGACGTTCTTCTCGGTCTTGCCCGGGCCCGCCCACTGGGTGTGCTTGTGGTAGAAGACCAGGATCAGGTGGGCCACCAGCAGGCCGAGCATGATGCCCGGGATCAGCAGCACGTGGATGGTGAAGAACCGCGGCACGATGTCGTGGCCGGGGAACTCGCCCCCGAACAGGAACATCTGGACGTAGGTGCCGATCAGCGGGACGGCGAGGATCGCGCCTTCCATGAAGCGGATACCGGTGCCCGACAGCAGGTCGTCCGGCAGGGAGTAGCCGAAGAAGCCGTCGAACATGCCCAGGATCAGCAGCAGGAAGCCGAAGACCCAGTTGATCTCACGCGGCTTGCGGAACGCGCCGGTGAAGAACACGCGCATCATGTGGACGAGCATCGCGGCCACGAAGACCAGGGCGGCCCAGTGGTGGATCTGCCGGATCAGCAGACCGCCGCGGACCTCGAAGCTGATGTCCACCGTGGAGGCGTAGGCCTCCGACATCGGGATGCCCTTGAGCGGCACGTACGAGCCGTCGTAGACGACCTCGGCCATCGAGGGCTTGAAGAACAGCGTCAGGTAGACACCGGTCAGGATGATGATGACGAAGGTGTAGAGGCAGATCTCGCCCAGCATGAAGGACCAGTGGTCCGGGAAGATCTTCCGCAGGTTGGCCTTGGCGAGGGAGTAGATCCCCAGCCGGCCGTCAGTCCAGTCAGCCGCGGCTTCCCACTTGTTGGCGGGCTTTTCACGCGTGCTGGAGGGCTTGGCGGCACCGGTCGTGGTGCTGCTCGCGCTACTCATCGAGCACGCTCCCAGTAGCTCGGGCCGACGGGCTCCGCGAAGTCGCCGGTGGCGACCAGGTTGCCCTTCTCGTCAGTGATGATCTTCAGCTGCGGCAGCGGGTGGCCGGCCGGGCCGAAGATCACGCGGGCGCCGTCCGCCAGGTCGAAGGTCGACTGGTGGCAGGGGCAGAGCGCGTGGTGGGTCTGCTGCTCGTACAGGCTGATCGGGCAGCCGACGTGGGTGCAGATCTTGGAGTAGGCGAGGATGCCCTCGAAACCCAGCTCCTTGGACTTGTCGTCCTTGATGTCCTCGGGCGCGATGCGGACCAGCATCAGGGCGTCCTTGGCGATCCGCTGCTGGAAGTCCTCGCTGTGCGTGGACAGGCCCTCCGGCATGGCGAACGTGAGCGAGCCGACGATGATGTCCTCGGGCTTCATCGGCTGCATGGTGTTCATGTTGATGAGCTGCAGCGGCTTGGTCTCGGTCGCCTCCTTCCAACCGGTCTCCTTGAGCTTCTTCTCGGGAAGCGGGCCAAGGTCACGGAGCAGGACCACGCCGGAGAGCGGGACCAGCGCCATGGAGCCGATCAGGGTGTTGCGGATCATCTTGCGGCGGCCGAAGCCGGACTCGGCGGCACCGGTCTTGAACTGCTCGATGACGTCGTTGCGGACCTCGTCGGAGGCCTCGATCGGGTGACGCTCGGCGGGCAGCTCGACGTCCGACATCAGCGTGCGGGCCCAGTGGACCGCACCCGCGCCGATCATGAACAGCGCGACGCCCAGGGTCAGGCCGAGCGCGAAGTTCAGCGCGCTGACGTGACCGAGCGGGAAGATGTAGACGATCTTGTCCGGGTCGATGGCCACGTACGAGGCGATGAACCCGACGGTGGCGAGCATCGAGACCACGAACATCAGCGAGACCTGGCGCTCGGCACGCGACGCGGCCTTCTCGTCGATGTCGGTGCGACGGGGCTCGTGGGCCGGCAGGCCCGGGTCGGCGAACGGGCTGCCGTGGTCGGCCACCTCGCCGGCGGAGCCGTGCGGCTCCGGGAGCTTCTCTTCTGACATGTCGTGGCTCATGACTTCTTGGCCTTGGTGGTGTGGGCGGCGACCCAGATCGCGACCGCGATGAGCGTGCCGAGGCCGAAGATCCAGCCGAACAGACCCTCGGTCACCGGACCGAGGCTGCCCAGGGTGAGACCGCCGGGGTTGGGCTCATCGTTGGTGGTGTGGCGGACGAAGGCCACGATCTGCTTCTTCTGCTCCTCGGGCATGGTGGTGTCCGGGAACGACGGCATGTTCTGCGGGCCGGTCTGCATGGCCTCGTAGATGTGCTTGGCGTCCACGCCCTCCAGCGAGGGGGCGTACTTGCCCTTGGTCAGGGCACCACCCTGGCCGGCGAAGTTGTGGCACTGGGCGCAGTTGGTGCGGAACAGCTCGCCACCCTTGGAGACGTCCTCGGGGTTGGTCGAGGTGAACTGCTCCTCCGTCGGGGTCACCGGGCCGGGACCGAGGGAGGCGACGAAGGCGGCGAGCTGGTCGATCTCCGCCTGCGAGTAGATGTTCTTCTTGCGCGGGACCTGGGCGCCGGGCTGCTGGGCCGGCATGCGGCCGGTGCCGACCTGGAAGTCGACAGCGGCGGAGCCGACGCCGACCAGGCTCGGACCGTCACTGCTGCCCTGGCCGTTCAGGCCGTGGCAGGAGGAGCAGCCCACGGCGAAGAGCTTCTTGCCCTCATCGATCGCGAGCGACTGCGCGGCGACGTCGGCCTGCGCCTTGTCGGCGGGCGCGAACGCGGCGTACAGCCCCCCGGTTGCCGCCAGGGCGAGAAGTAGGACGACCAGCGCCGCCAATGGGTGGCGCCGTCGTGCGGAGAGCTTTTTCACGGAATAACCCCGGTGTCAGGATCTGGTCGACTGGTGGGTGCACCCGGCGGCCGGTCTGGCCGGCACGAGGCTGCCTGTCTAGGGCTGCGCGCGCGGTCGGTCGGTGGGAGCGTCGGCACCGGCAGAAGCGGCCCGTCGCCGGTGAGGGCGGGGGCCGCAGCCGGTGGCCAGCGACCTGATCAGCTGGTTACTTGATCAGGTAGATGGTCGCGAACAGGCCGATCCACACGACGTCGACGAAGTGCCAGTAGTACGACACGACGATCGCGGCGGTGGCCTGCTCGTGCGTGAAGCGCTTGGCTGCGTACGTCCGTCCCAGGACCAGCAGGAAGGCGATCAGACCACCCGTCACGTGCAGCCCGTGGAAGCCGGTGGTCAGGTAGAACACCGTGCCGTACGGGTCGGAGGACAGCGACAGGCCGTCCTTCTTGACCAGCTCGGTGTACTCGAAGACCTGGCCGCCGATGAAGACCGCGCCCATGGCGAACGTGAGGATGAACCACGCCCGGAGCTTCTTCACGTCTCCGCGCTCGGCGGCGAACACGCCGAGCTGACAGGTCAGCGAGGAGAGCACCAGGATCGTGGTGTTGACCGAGGAGAAGGGCACGTTGAGGGCGTGGGCCTTCTCGGTCCAGAACTCCGGCCCCTTGACGGAGCGGAGCGTGAAGTACATCGCGAAGAGGGCCGCGAAGAACATCAACTCGGAACTGAGCCAGACGATCGTTCCGACGCTGACCATGTTCGGCCGGTTGACCGATCCGTGCGCGTGCCCGGTTTCTACTGCTGTTGCTGTCGCCACGACGGACATTATGTCGGTCCCTTATTCCGTCTTCACGTCGGGGGGTGTCCCTCGGAGTGTCCGGTGCGTGCGGTATGCCCGCTTGGGGGGCGACGGGGTGTCCGTACGGGGGGTGAGCAGCGGCGTGTCCCTTTTCTGATGGTTCCTCGGAGGAGCCTGGACCCCGTTGCCCGGCGCGCCGGTGCACGGTCGGAGTAGCCGAGGGAGGTAGGGGGGAAGGCGCCCGGGTGAGCCGTACGGGTGGACCGGGCGGGGTCGGGTGACGGGCCGTCCTCCAGGCGGGTGAGTCCGGGGCGCGGCGGCTTGGGGAGGAACGTGCGCGAGGGGGACTCGGCGGAGGGTGATCGGGAGTAGCATCCGGATCAGGCGAACGTGGTCCGGATCACACTTGAGGGAGCAGGGCCCATGGCGTACACGACCGATGAGACGCTCACCGTCCTCGTCTACAGCGACGACCGCAACACCCGCGAGCAGGTGCTGACGGCGCTCGGCCGCCGCCCTGCCGAGGACCTTCCGGAACTGTCCTACCTGGAGTGCGCGACCACCCCCGCGGTGCTCAAGGCACTGGAGAAGGGGGGAGTGGACCTCTGCGTGCTGGACGGCGAGGCCGTTCCGGCCGGCGGGCTGGGCCTCGGGCGCCAGCTCAAGGACGAGATCTACGGCTGCCCGCCGGTCCTGGTGCTGATCGGCCGGCCGCAGGACTCCTGGCTGGCCGCCTGGAGCCGGGCCGACGCCGCGATCTCCCGTCCGGTGGAGCCGGTGGCGCTGGCCGGGGCGGTCGCCACCCTGCTGCGGGACCGGCTGGCGAAGCGGACTCCGGCCGTCCGCTGAAATCCGCGCCAGGAGTAGGAAAGACAGGGGTAGAAGCGGGCGCTCCGCTCGATAGGCTGGCTCCATCCGTACGGACGTCCCCGGAGCGGGGAACCGACAACAGCTGGAGTCAGCCATGGTGAACGTGAACCCTGCGAACGGCGGTAGCGACCCCGCGCAGGTGGTCCGCACCTGGCCGGACCTCCTGGCGGCACTGTTGCAGGGGGAGGACCTCGACCGCTCGTCCACCGCGTGGGCGATGGACCGGATCATGAGCGGCGAGGCGTCCCCCGTCCAGGTGGCCGGGTTCATGATCGCGCTGCGGGCCAAGGGCGAGTCGGTCGAGGAGATCGCCGGCCTGGTCGACGCGATGTACGCGCACGCCGAGCCGCTGGAGATCCCCGGCCCGGCGGTGGACATCGTCGGCACCGGCGGGGACCGGGCGAAGACCGTCAACATCTCCACCATGTCGGCGATCGTCGCGGCGGCCGCCGGCGCCAAGGTGGTCAAGCACGGCAACCGGTCGGCCTCCTCGACCAGCGGCTCCTCGGACGTGCTGGAGAAGCTCGGGGTGGCGCTGGACCTCTCCCCCCGGCGGGTCGCCGAGGTGGCCGAGGAGGTCGGGCTGACCTTCTGCTTCGCGGCGAAGTTCCACCCCTCGATGCGGCACGCCGCCACCGCGCGGCGCGACCTCGGGGTGCCGACCGCCTTCAACATCCTCGGTCCGCTGACCAACCCGGCCAAGGTCACCGCGCACGCCATCGGCTGCTTCGACACCCGGCTGTCCGGGCTGATCGCCGGGGTGCTGGCCCGGCGGGGCGCCACCGCGCTGGTCTTCCGCGGCGACGACGGGCTGGACGAGCTGACCATCACCACGACCTCGCAGGTCTGGCTGGTGCGCGACGGGGTCGTCACCGAGTCCACCTTCGACCCGCGGGACGTGGGCATCGAGCTGGTCGGCATCGAGGCGCTGCGCGGGGCGGACGCCTCGTACAACGCCGAGGTCGCGCGGCGGCTGCTGGCCGGCGAGCACGGGCCGGTGCGGGACGCCGTCCTGCTGAACACGGCGGCGGCGCTGGTCGCGCTGGAGCTGGGCGACGCGCCGCTCACCGAGCAGCTGGCGGCCGGCATGGAGCGGGCCGCGAAGGCGATCGACTCCGGTGCCGCGCAGGACCTGCTGCGGCGCTGGTCGGAGGCCACCAGCCGGGCCTGAGGCGGTAGTTGGGGAGCCCGTGCCGGTACGCCGGTGCGGGCTCCCGTGCTGTCCGGATGCTGGATGCCCGTTTGACCACCCGGTGGACCCGGCCTAGAGTCTTCGCCAGGTCATGAGTGACAGCGCGAAGCCCCAGCTGGCTGTCCGGCAACCCTCCGTCCGTGGCGGGGTGCCCTGGGTGAGGACCGGGTCGTCACGGCAAGCCGTCCGTGCGACAAGCGCGGACGCCCGACGACTAGCACTCCCGGGGTCCCTTGCCCCAGAAGGAGTGCATCCCCATGTCTCTGGCCACCGAAATCCGCACCCCGCTCGCCGTCCTCGGCGCCGACGTCCAGGTCCCGCTCGCCAGCGGTGAGAAGGTCGGCTACGCGGCGCTCGACTACGCGGCGAGCTCGCCGGCGCTCCAGCGGGTGTGGGACGACGTCGCCGCCTACGCGCCGTACTACGGCAGCGTCCACCGCGGGGCCGGGTACCTCTCCCAGCTGTCCACCGACCTGTTCGAGCAGAGCCGCCGCACCGTCGGCGAGTTCCTCGACCTGCGCGAGGGAGACCAGGTGGTCTTCACCAGGGCCACCACCGACTCGCTCAACCTGCTGGCCTCCGCCGTCCCGGCCGGCACCCGGGTGTTCGCCTTCGAGACCGAGCACCACGCCTCGCTGCTGCCCTGGGCGCACGCCGGACTGGACGTCACCTACCTGCGGGCGCCGCGCTCGCGGGCCGAGGCGGTGGCCGCGCTGGACGCCGCGCTCGCCGAGGCGCCCGAGGGCCCCAAGCTGCTCTGCGTCACCGGCGCCTCCAACGTGACCGGTGAGCTGTGGCCGGTCGCCGAGCTGACCGCGACCGCGCACCGGCACGGCGCCCGGGTGGTGCTGGACGCCGCCCAGCTGGCGCCGCACCACCGGGTCTCGGTGCGCGAGCTGGACGTCGACTGGATCGCCTTCTCCGGCCACAAGATCTACGCGCCGTTCGGCGCCGGGGTGCTGGCCGGCCGGGCGGACTGGCTGGACGCGGCCGAGCCGTACCTGGCCGGCGGCGGGGCGACCCGGACGGTGGCCCGGGAGGCCGACGGCTCGGTGGCCGTGCAGTGGCACACCGGCCCGGCCCGGCACGAGGCCGGCTCGCCGAACGTCATCGGCGCCTACGCGATCGCCTCGGCCTGCCGGGCGCTGACCGAGGCCGGCTTCGACGGGCTGGAGGCCCGCGAGCAGCAGCTGATCGCCCGGCTGACGGCCGGGCTGGCCGAGATCCCGCAGGTCAAGGTGCTGAACCTGTTCGGCGAGGGCTCCGCCCGGGTGGGCGTGCTGTCCTTCGTCGTCCGGGACTGGAACAGCTCGCACTTCTCCGCCGCGCTGTCCGCCGAGTACGGCATCGGGGTGCGCGACGGCCTGTTCTGCGCCCACCCGCTGGTGCGCACGCTGCTGGGCGACGAGGACGAGGCACCGTCCGAGTGTGGTGCGCCCGAGCCGTCGCTGCCGGGCGAGCGCAGCCTGAACGCGATCCGGGTGAGCTTCGGCGCCGGGACGCCGGACGAGCACGTCGACCGCTTCCTGACCGCCGTCCGGGAGCTGGTCACGGAGGGCGCGGCGTGGAACTACCGCAACGAGGGCGGGCGCTGCGTCGCCACCGTGCAGGTCGAGCGGGGCCGGCGCGCCGAGGGCTGACCGCTACTCGTCCAGGCCGAGGGCGAAGGCGGCCTCCAGGTCGTGCTGGGAGTAGGTGCGGAAGGCGATCTGGGTCTCGGTGTGGGCCACGCCCGGGACCTTGTTGAGCCGGCCCGGGATGACCTCGGCCAGGTCGTCGTGCCGGCGCACCCGCACCATCGCCACCAGGTTGTAGCCCCCCGTCACCGAGTAGACCTCGCTCACGCCGTCGATGGCGGCGATGGATTCGGCGATCTCCGGGATGCGGTCGACACTGGTCTTGATCAGGACGATGGCGGTGATCACAGTTCGGGCTCCTTTGTGGGGTGCCGCCAGCGTATCGGGCGTCAGCCCGGTCGTCGCGGGGGGTGGCGGACCACGGTGCAGGCGTAGAGGAACCCGGCCGAGAAGCCGATCACGTGGACCAGGTACGCCACCCCGGGGCCGGCCGCGTGCACCGACCACCACTGCAGGACGAACCAGAGGCCGAGCACCAGCCAGGCCGGGAAGCGCAGCGGCAGGAAGAACAGCAGCGGGACGAGGGTGGTCACCCGGGCCCGGGGGTGGAGGCGCAGGTAGGCGCCGAGGGCGGCGGCGATCGCCCCGGAGGCCCCGATGAGCACCCGGGTGGAGTTCGGCGAGTGCGCCTCGGCGAGCGCGAAGCCGTACGTGGTCAGGCTGCCGGCGGCCAGGTAGAAGACGGCGTACCGGGCCCGGCCCAGCCGGCGTTCGACGGTGGGGCCGAAGACCTGGAGGAAGAGCAGGTTCCCGAGCAGGTGCAGCCAGCCGGCGTGCAGGAAGAGCCCGGTGAGGACGGACAGCGCCGGGCGCTTGCCCGGGGTCGGGGCGGCCGGGCAGCCGGGGACCGGGTCGGGGGCCTCGGCGAGCTGTTCGGCGGTCAGCGGCCGTCCGGCCAGCACCTCGGCCGGGACGGCGCCCCAGCGCTGCTCGTACCGCTGCTCCGCGCAGACCCGGGCCTGGCCCGTGCCGTACAGCGGGTTGAGCCCCGCGGCCGGGCCGAGCAGGAAGACCAGGGTGTTGAGGGCGATCAGGGCGTAGCTGACCACGGGGGCGGTCGCCGCCGGGCGGCCGCCCCGGGCGGCGGTGTGGTCGGGGACCGCGAGCGCCATGCGGCCAAGCATCCCTCCGGGCGCCGCAGGTGACACGGCGGTTTACGGCAGGTGGACTAGCCCGGGTGTTCAGGCAACCGGTGGTCGCGACGGTTGCCCCAGGCAATAGGCTTGGGGCGGGCATTCCCGCCTCCCGCCGCCGACGCCGGGGCTCCGGGGGGAGCGCCTGCCCCACCCAGGGACCACCCGAGAGGACCCCCGATGACCGTCCCCGCTCTGACCGCCGAGACGCGCTGGCGCTGCACCCTGTGCGGCAACCTCACCCGCTTCGACGTGACCCGCACCGCGCGGGTGACCGAGTTCCTGCACTTCGACCTGGCCGGCGAGTCCAAGGTCGAGGAGACCGAGGTGCTGAGCGAGACCGTCGAGTCGGTGCGCTGCCGCTGGTGCAACGCGGTGGACCAGGTCGAGCTGGTGGCCCGTCCGGGCGCCGAGGAGACGCAGGCCCCCGCCGACCAGGGCTGATCCCCGCCGCGGCGGCGGGGTGGGTGCGCGGCGCACCCACCCGCGCCGCACGGGACAATACAGAACAGGACGCACGGAGCGTGCCGACGGGGGCGGCCGCGGCCGTGCCCCGCTGGACCAGGATCGGAGCCGAGGACGTGGTGGACGCAGCGAAGGAGCCCGGCGCAGCCCAGGGGCTTCAGCCCGCTGCGGCCGAGGCCCCGGCCGAGGCTGCCGGGACGGCGGACGGCGCCTCCGGGTCCGCGGCGGAGCGCGCCGTCGAGAAGCTCGACCGGCCGCTGCCCGAGGGCGTGCGCCGTCGGGTGGTCGGCCTGGCCTCGGACGCGCTCGGCGGGGTGCCGCCGGCCGAGCTCCCGCAGAGCCTGCGTCAGTACGTCAAGTTCACCCCGGCGCGGCGGGCCAAGTACGCGGCCACCGCGCTGGCGGCGGCGCTGGAGGCGGAGCCGGCCTTCCGGGTGCGGATAGCGGAGCGGCTGCGTCTCGGGCAGCCGGACCTGGTGAAGGCGCTGGAGTCGGGCACCGTCCCGAGCGCGGCCGATCCGATGGACGTCGCGGCCGCCGCCTACCTGGTGCGTTCGACGGGCTGGAGCCGACTGGTGGCCGAGGCCGGCGAGGAGGCCGAGCGGGCCGGTGCCGAGGACGCGGCCGCGGAGGCGGTCCGGCTGGTGGAGAAGCTGCAGGCCGAGCTGGCCGAGGTGCGGGCCTCCGCGCGGGCGGACGCGGACCGGCAGCGGGCCGAGTCCGACGGCGTCCGCAGGGAGGCCGAGTCGCTGCGCAAGAGGGTGCGGTCGCTGGAGAGCGACACCCGCCGGGCGCAGGCCGAGACCCGCCGGGTGGCCGGCGAGCTGGACGCGCTGAAGGCGCAGGCCGCGGCCGAGCGCGGCGCGGCCGAGAGCGAGGCGCGCCGGCTCCGGCACCGGGTCCTGGAGCTGGAGAACGCGGCCGAGCAGGGCCGCCGTTCGGCCCGTGAGGGGCGCAGCGTGGAGGACATGCGGCTGCGGCTGCTGCTGGACACCGTGCTGCAGTCGGCCCAGGGGCTCCAGCGGGAGCTGGCGCTGCCGGTCGCCCAGATCCGCCCGGCGGACCTGGTGGAGGCGGTGGTGCCGGGGGCGGCCTCGCCGCACGACGTGGCCCGGCGCGGGCTGGCCGAGGACGATCCGGCGCTGCTGGACCAGCTGCTGGCGATCCCCCAGGTGCACCTGGTGGTGGACGGCTACAACGTGACCAAGACCGGCTATCCGACGCTGCCGCTGGAGCAGCAGCGGATCCGGCTGCTGGGCGGGCTGGCGATGCTGGCCCAGCGGACCCAGGCGGAGGTCACCTGCGTGTTCGACGGGCAGGACCTGGACGTCCCGGTGATCATGGCGCCACCGCGCGGGGTCCGGGTGCGGTTCAGTCGGACCGGGGAGACGGCCGATGAGCTGATCCGCCGTCTGGTGCGGGCCGAGCCGCAGGGCCGTCCGGTGGTGGTGGTGTCCACCGACCGGGAGGTCGCGGAGGGCGTGCGGAAGGCGGGCGCGCGCCCCGTGGCGTCGGTGCTGCTGCTGAACCGGCTGGCCCGGCCCTGAACCCGGGGAGGTTCGCATGATGCCTGGTCAGGTCCTGTTTCGGAGCATTGTGCGAGTCCGGTGAAGTCAGTGTGGGGACCGGAGTTCACGCCTTCGGGGGAGTGGCAAAACGGATAGATCTTCACTAGGGTCTGGCGTCAAACCTATTTTCCGGAATCTCATCCCATCAGGTGAGCCCGTTGGAAGAAGGAGCCGGTCCCTTGGCCTCCCACCGCCGTCCCAAGCAGCCGAGCCGCGCACGGATCTCCGTGCTCACCGCGGCCGCTGCGACCGCGGTCGCCCTCTCCGCCCAGGTGGCCGCGCACGCCGCGCCGCAGCCGAACAAGACGGACGTCAAGGCGCAGATCGACCAGCTCCAGGAGGAGCAGGAGCAGGCGGCCGAGAAGTACAACGGCGCCAAGGAGCGGGCCGACCAGCTGCGGAAGCAGGCCGACCAGCTGCAGGACCAGGTGGCCCGCGGCCAGGAGCAGATGACCCAGCTCCAGGGCGGCCTCGCCGAGGTGGCGGGCGAGCAGTACCGCAGCGGCGGCATCGACCCGTCCGTCCAGCTGATGCTCTCCTCGGACCCGTCCGGCTACCTGGACAAGGCCTCCACCGTCCAGCAGGCCAGCACCAGTCAGGCCGAGGCGCTCAAGGGGCTGCTGGACCAGCAGCGCCGGCTGGACCAGGAGAAGACCGAGGCGGCCGCCGTCCTCGCCTCGCTGGACACCACCACCAAGGACCTGAACCAGGCCAAGTCGGACGTCAACACCAAGCTGAAGGCCGCCCAGGACCTGCTGAACTCGCTGAGCTCCGCCGACCGCGCGGCGCTGCGGGCCCAGCAGGCGCAGGACGACCGCGCCTCGCGCGGCAGCGACCGGGTCGACCTCGGCAGCCTGCCGCCGGCCAGCGGCTACGCGGCCACGGCGCTGGCCAAGGCGATGAGCAAGCAGGGCTCGCCGTACGTGTGGGGCGCCACCGGGTCGACCACCTTCGACTGCTCGGGCCTGATGGTCTGGGCGTACGGGCAGGCGGGCGTCTCGCTGCCGCGCACCTCGCAGGAGCAGGGCCACTACGGCACCCGGATCCCCTCGCTGGACCAGGCCCAGCCGGGCGACCTGGTGATCTACGGCCCCGACATGCACCACGTCGGGATGTACATCGGCAACGGCATGGTGGTCCACGCGCCGCACACCGGTGACGTGGTGAAGGTGATGAAGGCCGACGCGATGTCGATCAACACCATCCGCCGGGTCTGACGGACCGACACGCCCGGGGGGCTCCCGCGGGGGCCTGTGAAAAGCGCCACCCCCGTTCGGGGTGGCGTTTCGGGTTTCCGGCCCTTCGACGACCACATGGTGAGAACCGATCAGCCTTGTGTGCGTCAATGGTCACCATCGGTCATTTTCACAAAGGAACTTGGGTAATCTTCTGTCTTTTTTCTGACAAGGATTTGAACCGATCACGGTTCAGTTACTAGGGTCATGCTCCGAACCACCGCACTGTCGATCGCCCAGCCAGGGTGGCGGCGGTGGTTACCGTCGAGTTCGCAAGGCAGCGGGACAGGTCGAAGCGACTGTCCGACAGGGGAGCCCAGTGGTAGGGGGCGCTGCGGAGCGGAGCCGGGGAACCACGTTCCTCCGGGGTGAATCGGCGCCAGGTCGGCCGGTGGAACGGCCGTGAGGCGTCGTAGGGCATGCTTCCGGCCCGAACCCGTCAGCTCACCCGGTAGGCGGCCGTAGGAAGAAGGAGTCCGCCTTCGTGGCGTCCCATCGTCGTCCCAAGCCCGCCGGCCGCGCCCGGGTCTCGATCCTGACCGGCGTCGCCGCCGCAGCCGTCGTCCTCTCCGCGCAGGGTGCCCACGCGGACCCGCAGCCGACCAAGGAACAGGTCAAGGGGCAGGTCGACCAGCTCAACGAGCAGGCCGAGGTCGCGACCGAGAACTACAACGCCGCCCAGGCCAAGCAGCAGGACCTGGAGAAGCAGGTCTCCGGCCTGCAGGACCAGGTGGCCCGTCAGCAGGCCCAGGTCACCGAGCTCCAGGGCGGCCTCGCCGAGATCGCCGGCGAGCAGTACCGCAACGGGGGGATATCCCCCACCGTCCAGCTGATGTTCTCCTCCAGCCCGGACAGCTTCCTCAGCCAGGCCGACGCGCTGAACCAGGCCGGCAGCACCCAGAAGGGTCAGCTGAAGGAGCTCCAGGAGCAGCAGCGCAAGCTCGACCAGGACCGCAACGAGGCCCAGGGCAAGCTCGCCGAGCTGGAGTCGACCACCCAGCAGCTGAAGGCCTCCAAGGACGAGGTCCAGGGCAAGCTGAAGGCGGCCCAGGACCTGCTCAACACGCTGACCGAGCAGGACCGCCAGGCGCTGCGCCAGGCCGAGGAGAAGGCCGCCGCCGAGGCCAAGGCCAAGGCCGACGCCGCCCAGGCCCAGCAGCAGCAGGCCGACCGCGCCTCCCGCGACAACAGCCGCGGCAGCCTCTCGGCCCCCACGACCACCGCTCCGGTGAACGTGGCCCCCGGCAGCTCGCGCGGTGCCGCCGCGCTGTCCGCCGCCGCCTCCAAGATCGGCAGCCCGTACGTCTGGGGCGCCACCGGCCCGGGCTCCTTCGACTGCTCCGGTCTGATGGTCTGGGCGTACAACCAGGCCGGCGTGTCGCTGCCGCGCACCTCGCAGGCGCAGGCCTCGGCCGGCACCCGGCTCGGGACGGACCTCTCCAAGGCCCAGCCCGGCGACCTGCTGATCTTCTACACCGACGCCCACCACGTCGGCATCTACGCCGGCAACGGCCAGGTGCTGCACGCCCCCAAGCCGGGCGCGTCGGTGCGCTACGAGGCGGTCACCAACATGCCGCTGACCGGCATCGTGCGGGTCTGATCCCCGCTCGGACGTCTCCAGGCCCGGTCTCCCCCAGGGGAGGCCGGGCCTGCGGCTTTTCCGGCGGCTCGATCTGATGTCCGATTGGGGAGTGAATATTCGGGTTGGGAGGGGTTTGGACTCGCTTGCCCGGACTCGCTAACGTCTGCCACCGGACTCCCGCTCGACGGCCGCCCGTCCCGGTGCGGCGGCGGGGGCCGCGCCGCAGGATTGGAGCCGCTGCCGCCATGCCCGTGCACCGCCGTTCCCAACTGCTCACCCGGGCGCTGGTGCTGACCGCGGCCGCCGCCACCGCGTTGGGCGCGGCCACCGGAGGCAGCGCCCAGGCGGCCCCCGCCAGCCCCGACCCGGGCGACCGTCAGGACGTCAAGACGCAGGTCGAGCAGCTGTACGACGAGGCCGAGCAGGCGTCCGAGAGGTTCAACGCCGCGCAGGAGGCCCAGCGGCGGCTCCAGGGCGAGACCACGATCCTCCAGGGCGAGATCGCCCTCGCCCAGGACCAGCTCAACGGGCTGCGCGGCGACCTGGCGATGGTGGCCGGGGCCGAGTACCGCGGCGGCGGGATGACCCAGACCGCCCAGCTCATCCTCTCGCCCGACCCGGAGGGCTACCTGGCCCGCGCCCGCACCCAGGGCCAGGCCGCCGTGCGCCAGCAGGAGACCCTGCACGAGCTGATCACCCGCCAACGCCGGCTCGACCAGCGCCGCACCGAGGCGGCCGACAAGCTCGCCGAGCTGGACCGGACCCGGCGTTCGCTCGCCGACAGCAAACAGCAGGTCCAGCAGCGGCTGGCCGGGGCGCAGAAGCTGCTGAACGGCCTGGGCGCCGTCGAGCGGGCCCGGCTGGCGGTCCAGGACGCCCGGGACGCCGAGCAGCGCGCCACCCGGGGCACCGACCGGCTGGACCTCGGCACCGCCCCGCCCGCCTCCGAGCGCGGGGCGGCCGCGCTGGCCGCCGCGGTGCGGATGATCGGCTCCCCGTACGTCTACGGGGCCACCGGCCCGCACGCGTTCGACTGCTCCGGTCTGATGTACTACAGCTGGCGGCAGGCCGGAGTGACCCTGCCGCGCACCTCGCAGGCCCAGGCGTACGCCGGGCAGCGGATCAGCCTGTCCGAAGCGCGACCGGGAGACCTGGTGATCTTCTACCGGGACATGCACCACGTCGGCATGTACGCCGGCGGCGGCGTGATCGTGCACGCCCCCCGCCCGGGCGCCAGGGTCCGCTACGAGAGCGTCACCGCCATGCCCGTCTCCGGGGTGGTCCGGCTCTGAACGCCCCGCCGTCCGGCCCCGCCGGACCCGCCGCCATACGTCGCCCCCGCCGCGTGCTGTCCCGGCGGGGCGCGCTGCTGCTCGCGGCCGGAGGGCTGGCCCAGCTGTCGCTGCCGCCGGCCGCCCCGCCGGCGCCCGCGGCGCGGCCGGCGGACCGGCGCGCCGAGGTGGCCGCCGCACTGGCGGAGCGGGCGCGCTCGGCCCCGCCCTGGGCCGGGCTGCCGGTGGCCGAGGCCGGGTACCGCAACCTGGTGCTCGGCGCCGCCGGCGGGGAGCGGGTGACCGCCGCCGCCGACCTGGCGGTGCGGATCGCCGGGTACGACGAGCACCCGGTGGTGTACCCGCGCCGGATCGGGCTGGTACGGGCCGGGGACGGCTGGCGGGTCGAGCGCGAGGAGAGCGCGTCCGGGCCGCCCGCGCCGTGGGACTTCGGGCCGCTCCGGTCCTCGCCGGGCGCCCACTGCCTGGTGGTCGGGCCGGCCGCGGGACCCGACCAGGCCGAGCTGGTCGCGGTGGGGGACCGGGCGGTGCCAGCCGTCACCGAGGTCTGGGGCGGTGCCTGGCCGGAGCGGCTGCTGCTGGAGCGGCCGGCCACCGAGGAGCAGTTCGCCCGGCTGCTGGAGGGCGACCCGGCCGGCTGGACGGGCATGGCGGCGGTCACCGTGGCCGCCCCCGGCGCGCCCTGGCACACCCCGGCGGACCGGGTGCTGGTCAACCCGGAGGCGTACGGGCGGCTCAGCGGCTTCGGCCGCCAGGTGGTGGTCACCCACGAGGCCACCCACGTCGCGACCAGGGACGACACCCGGGCCTGGACCCCGCTGTGGCTCTCCGAGGGCGTCGCCGACTGGACGGCGTACCGGGACTCGGGCCGCGGCCCGCAGCAGATCGCGCCCGAGCTGGCCCGGGACGTGGCCGCCGGGAAGCTGCCCGCCGCGCTGCCCGCCGACCGGGACTTCGCCGCCGGGGCCACCGGCATCGCCCAGGCCTACGAGCAGTCCTGGCTGGCCTGCGAGCTGATCGGCCGCACCCACGGGCCGCAGCGGCTGGTCGCCTTCTACCGGGCGATCGGCGCGGCCGACGGGCAGGGCGAGGACCGGGAGCGCCGCACCGACCGGCTGATGCGCCGCGAACTGGGCGTCGGCCTGGCGGAGTTCACCCGGCTCTGGCTGGAGCAGGTGGCGGCGCTGAAGGGCTGACCGGTCGGGGAGGGCAGGTCAGCGGCGCTGTTCGGCCGGGGTGCCCGGGTGGTCGATGCCGTCCAGCAGGTCCTGCTCGTAGGCGATGCCCGGGCGCACCGGGTAGCCGGCGGACGGCAGCGCGGCGGGCTCGCGGTCCAGCACCACGGTCGGCGGCAGCGGCGCCTCGCCGCGGGTGGAGCGCCAGAGCCGCACGCAGGAGAGCACGGCGGCGGCCAGCAGCAGCAGGTTGCGCGCGGCCAGGACGGCGACCGCCGCCGGCTCGCTGGCCAGGACCTGGGTGAACATGGTCGGGAACTCGACCAGGGTCAGCGGGCAGGCGAGCAGGATCAGCACCGCCACCGGCCGCTGGCTGCTGTTGCGCACGGTCAGGCAGACCGCCGCGACGCCGACCAGCCAGACCAGGTACTGCGGGCTGATCACCCGGCTGGTCACCACGAAGATCAGCAGCGCGCACAGCGCGGCGTCGTACATGGTGGCCGCGCTGCGGCGCTTGGAGGTGTAGCGCCACAGCAGCAGCCAGGCGAAGCCCAGCAGGGTGCCGGCCAGCATGACCTTGCTGATCACGTCGACCCACGGCCCGAGCATCTCGGGGGAGCCGTAGTTCATGGTGACCTTGCCGTCCCAGGCGTCGGCGATCCGGGCGAAGTGCAGCGGCAGCGCGCCGAGCGACTCCACCTCGATGCCGCGGTCCTTCTGGAACGCCAGGAACTCGAAGGCGCCGTTCATCCCGGCCGTCAGCAGGAAGCCGATCGAGACGGCGGTGGCCGCCGCCAGCGTCCAGGAGCGGCGGGTGCGGCGGCCCGACGGGGTGCCGATCAGGCCGATCAGCGGCCAGATCTTGACGATGCCGCCCAGGCCCAGCAGCAGCCCGCCGACCGCCGGGCGGCGGATCAGCGCCAGCAGGCCGGCCAGGGCGACCGCGGTGACGATGACGTCGAAGCGGTTGTAGATCATCGGGCCGAGCAGCGGGACGCCCACCACCCACATCCAGGCGCCGGTCAGCGCCCGGCCCCGGCGCAGGCCGGTGCGCACCAGCAGCGCGGCCGCGGCGGCGTCGGCGATCCCGCAGATCACCCAGAACGAGACCAGGTACGACCAGGGCAGCAGGCCCGGCAGCAGGATCACCAGGGCGGCGCCCGGCGGGTACTGCCAGGTCACGTCGTCGAACGGGAAGGTGCCGGTCTGGAGCACGCCGTACCAGGCGTGGTAGATCATCCAGACGTCCGCCGTGACGTCGCCGCCGGGCGCCTTCAGCACACCCGTCGCCAGCAGTACCAGCAGGGCGCGAGTGGCGACCCAGGTCGCGCCGAGCGCGGCGAGCGCCCCGAGCGGGCGGCCGAGGCGGCCGCGCGAAGAACCGGGCTCGGTGGCCGGGGCCAATTCCACTGCGCTCCCTCGTTCGTCTCGGACGTCCCCACCGGAGGCGTCGTACCGACGGACGCCCGGGCCGCGTGCTGGACGACGGCCTAGGTACTAGGACTGACCCGGGGGTCAAACGGTTGCCGTGCGCGGTTCCGTTCCCGGTGGGTCATGGTGTTGACCTATCGTACGGATCACCCAGCGGTACACCGCGCACCCCCCGACCGAGCGAGCCGTGGCCTGATGCACAGAACCTTGATCGTCACCAACGACTTCCCGCCCCGCCCCGGTGGCATCCAGGCCTTCGTGCACAACATGGCCGTGCGTCAGCCCGCAGGCAGTGTCGTGGTCTACGCCTCGACCTGGCGGGACGGCACCGAGGTGGCCCGGTTCGACGCCGAGCAGCCGTTCCCGGTGATCCGGGACCGGACGAAGGTGATGGTTCCCACACCGCGGGTCACCCGGCGGGCCGCCGAGATCCTGCGCGCGGAGAAGTGCGACTCGGTCTGGTTCGGCGCCGCCGCCCCGCTCGGGCTGATGGCGCCCGCGCTGCGCCGGGCCGGCGCCGGGCGGCTGCTCGGCATGACCCACGGGCACGAGGCCGCCTGGGCCCAGCTGCCGGTCTCCCGGCAGCTGCTGCGCCGGATCGGCGCGGGCACCGACGTGCTGACCTACCTGGGCGAGTACACCCGCTCCCGGATCGCCGCCGCGGTCGGGCCGCAGGCCGCGGCCCGGATGGTCCAGCTGCCGCCGGGCGTGGACGAGACGACCTTCCACCCGGGCTCCGGGGGCGCCGAGGTGCGCCGCCGGCTCGGGCTGGCGGACCGGCCGGTGGTGGTCTGCGTCTCCCGCCTGGTGCCCCGCAAGGGCCAGGACACCCTGATCGAGGCGATGCCGCAGATCCTCGCCGACGTGCCGGACGCGGTGCTGCTGATCGTCGGCGGCGGCCCGTACCGGGCGGACCTGGAGAAGCTCGCGGACGCCACGGGCGTACGGGACTCGGTGCGGTTCACCGGCTCGGTGCCGTGGGAGGAGCTGCCCGCCCACTACGGGGCCGGGGACGTCTTCGCGATGCCGTGCCGCACCCGGCGCGGGGGGCTGGACGTCGAGGGCCTGGGCATCGTCTACCTGGAGGCCTCGGCGACCGGCCTGCCGGTGGTCGCGGGGGACTCCGGCGGCGCGCCGGACGCGGTGCTGGAGGGCGAGACCGGGTACGTGGTGCCCGGCGGCTCGGCCCCGGCGGCGGCCGAGCGGATCGTACGGCTGCTGCGCGACGAGGAGCTGCGGCGGCGGATGGGCGAGGCCGGGCGGCGCTGGGTGGAGCGCTCCTGGCGCTGGGACCTGCTGGCCGGGCGGCTGACCTCGCTGCTGGCCGGCTGACGCGGGTACGCCGAAGGGCCCCGGGGAGTCCCCGGGGCCCTTCGACGTACCGGTGCGGCCCTACTTCCGGTACAGGGCCTCGATCTCGGCGGCGTAGTCCTTCAGCACGACGTTGCGCTTGAGCTTGAGCGAGGGCGTCAGGTGGCCGCTCTCCTCGGAGAACTCGGTGTCCAGCAGGCGGAACTTCTTGACCGCCTCGGCGTGCGAGACGGCCGCGTTGCCGTCGTCCACCGCGCTCTGGAGGGCGGCCAGCAGGTCCGGGTCGGCGGCGAGGTCGGCGACGGTGGCGTCGGCGGGCTTGCCGTTGAGCTCCTTCCACTTCGGGAAGAAGTCCGGGTCGACGGTGATCAGGCAGGCGATGAAGGGCTTGCGGTCGCCGACCACCATGACCTCGCCGACCAGGGCGTGGGCCCGGATCCGGTCCTCGATCACGGCCGGGGCGACGTTCTTGCCGCCGGCCGTGACGATGATCTCCTTCTTGCGGCCGGTGATCGTCAGGTAGCCCTCGGAGTCCAGCGAGCCGAGGTCCCCGGTGGCGAACCAGCCGTCCTTGAAGGCGTCCGCGGTGGCCTGCGGGTTGTTCCAGTAGCCGGTGGAGATGTGCGGGCCCTTGAGGAGGACCTCGCCGTCCTCGGCGATCCGGACGGAGCAGCCGGGCGTCGGCTGGCCGACCGTGCCGATCTTCGGCTTGGCGCACTCGTTGAAGGCGGTGGCGGCGCAGGTCTCCGTCAGGCCGTAGCCCTCCAGGACGGTGAAGCCGATGCCGCGGTAGAAGTGGCCCAGGCGCTCGCCGAGCGGGGCGCCGCCGGAGATGGCGTGGGTGGCCCGGCCGCCGAGCGCGGCGCGCAGCTTGCTGTAGACCAGCTTGTCGAAGACGGCGTGCTTGAGCCGCAGGACCAGGCCCGCGCCGCCCGCGTCCAGCGCCCGGCTGTAGGCGATCGCGGTGTCGGCGGCCTTGTCGAAGATCTTGCCCTTGCCGTCGGCCTGGGCCTTGGCGCGGGCGGTGTTGTAGACCTTCTCGAACACTCTGGGCACGCCCAGGATCAGGGTCGGCTTGAAGGAGGCCAGCTCGGCGGTGACGTTCCGGACGTCGGAGACGTGGCCGAGCTTGATCGGCGCCATGATCGGGGCGATCTCGACGATCCGGGCGAACACGTGGGCCAGCGGCAGGAAGAGCAGCACGGAGCTCTCGCCGGTGTGGAACAGCGGGGCCAGGCGCTCGACCACGTTGCCGCACTCGGCCAGGAAGTTGCCGTGGGTCAGCTGGCAGCCCTTCGGGCGGCCGGTGGTGCCCGAGGTGTAGACGATGGTGGCGATGTCGTCGGGGCCGGCGGTCCGGCGGCGCTCGTGGACGGTCGCGTCCGGGACGTCCTGCCCGGCGGCGGCCAGCGCGGCGATCGCCCCGCCGTCGATCTGCCAGGTGTGCTCCAGCCCGGGCAGCCGGTCGCGGACCTCGGCGACCACCCCGACGTGCTGGTCGGTCTCGGTGATCACGGCGACCGCGCCGGAGTCGCCGAGGATCCACTCGACCTGCTCGGCGGAGGAGGTCTCGTACACCGGCACGACGATCGCGCCGGCCGTCCAGATCGCGAAGTCCAGCAGCGTCCACTCGTAGCGGGTGCGGGACATGACGGCCACCCGGTCGCCGGGCTCGATGCCCGCGGCGATCAGGCCCTTCGCGGCGGCGTGCACCTCGGCCAGGAACTGGACCGACGTCAACTCCTGCCAGTGGCCGTCCACCTTGCGGCTGAGCACGGCGACGTCCGGGTGCTCCTCGGCGTTCCGGTGCACCGGGTCGGCGAGGTTGCCGCCGCTCGGTACCTGGTAGAGGGCCGGAAGGCTGAAGTCGAGCAAGACTGCTCCTCGTTCGCGACGCTGCGGGACGGCAGGACGTTACTGCCCGGTAGGCAGCTTCGACCAGGGGGGTCGGCTCCGGTGTTCGAAGTGTCACACCCGGCCGGGTCCGACCTGGCCGTGACCGGGTCGTTCGAATGGCACCCTACGACAGCGCAGGGCGACCGGCCGGTAACATGCCCGCCCGCCCGGCGCCCGCCCGCACCTCGGCCGCCCCGCGCCGCCGCGCCGCCCACCGGGCGCGATAGCCTGCTCCGGGCGGACCGGGCCGAGCGCGCCCCGGCCGGACCGGCAGGCAGATGGACGAGGCGGAGGGCCATTCCATGGCGGAGCACACCAGGTCGAGCATCACCATCGACGCGACCCCGGCCACGGTCATGGCGGTGATCGCCGACTTCGCCGCCTACCCGGCCTGGACCGGCGAGGTCAAGGAGATCGAGGTCCTCGGCACCGGCGAGGACGGCCGCGCCGCCGAGGTCCGGCTGCTGCTCGACGCCGGCGCCATCCGCGACGAGCACGTCCTCGCCTACACCTGGGACGGCGACCGCGAGGTCTCCTGGACCCTCGTCCGCAGCCAGATGCTCCGCTCGCTGGACGGCTCCTACACCCTCGCCCCGCTCGCCGGCGGCCGCACCGAGGTGACCTACCAGCTCGCCGTGGACGTCAAGATCCCGATGCTCGGCATGATCAAGCGCAAGGCCGAGAAGGTCATCATCGACCGCGCCCTGGCCGGTCTGAAGAAGCGCGTCGAAGGCTGACACGACCGAACGGGGGCCGGACGGCATGACGGCGACACGCACCATCCTGGTCAGCGGCGACGCTGGCGCACCCACGGTGGCCGCCGCCACCGCCCTGCACGCCGCCCGGCGCGGCCACCGCACCTGGCTGCTGGCCGCCGACGACCCGCACCGTGCCCTGGACTCCGCCCTCGGCACCCGGCTGGAGCCCGAACCGCTCCACCACGCACCGGGCCTGACCGTCTCCCGGATCGACGAGCAGGCCGCCTTCCGCTACGCCGTCGGCGCGCTCACCGGCCGGCTCAAGCCCGCCCTCGACCTGCTCGGCGCCGAACAGCTCGACCCCGAGGAGCTCACCGCCCTCCCCGGTATCGCCCGGCTCGCCCTGCTGCGCGCCCTGCCCGCCGCCGACCAGGACGTCCTGGTCGTGCTCGCCCCGCCGCCCGCCGAGCTGATCGCCGCCCTCGCCCTGCCCGAACAGCTCGCCCGCTACCTGGACCGGCTCGTCCCCGAGCAGCGGCAGGCCGCCCGGGCGCTGCGCCCGCTGCTGGCCGGGCTGGCCGGCGTCCCGATGCCCGCCGACTGGCTGTACGAGGGGCGCACCAAGGCCGCCGCGGCACTGGCCGAGTCCCGCGCCGCGCTCACCGACCCCGGCACCAGCGTCCGGCTGGTCGTCCGGGCGGACGGCCACCCGTACACGGAGCTGCGCCGGATCCGGGCCGGGCTCGCCCTGCACGGGCACCGGCCGGACGCCGTGGTGGTGCACGGCGCGCTGCCCGCGGCCGCCGCCTCCTCGCCCGACCCGTGGCTGGCCGCCCTGGCCCGCCGCCGGCAGGAGGAGCTGACCGGGCTCGCCGCCGAGACCGACGCCCCGGTGCTGGTCGCCGGCCTGGACGACGCCACCCTGGAGGCCGTCGCCGACCGGCTCTACGGCGACGGGGACGGGCCCGGGCGGCTCGCCCCCGAGCCCTGGCCGGTCGAGGACCGGCTCGCCGAGGAGGGCCTGCTGGTCTGGCACCTCGACCTGCCCGGCGCCGACCGCTCCGAGCTGGACCTGGTCCGCCGGGGCGACGACCTGGTCGTCGGGGTCGGCACCCACCGCCGGGTGCTCACCCTGCCGTCCGCGCTGCGCCGCTGCACGGTGGCCGGGGCGGGGCTGCACGACGGCGTGCTCTCGGTGCGGTTCGCGCCGGACCCGGCGCTCTGGCCCCGGGGCTGACGGGGGGTTCGGCGGAGGGACCGGCCGGATTCGGTCGGGGCTCCGGCGGGCCCTGGGCCGGGTTCGGCGGCTTTCCGGGCGGCCCGGCCGGTCGGGTAGCGTCGGGCCGGAGGGCCGCGGGGTGCGGCCACGGCTGAGGAGGCGCCCGCGATGACCAGCACCGACGACCGCACCGAGCCCGGCGGCCGGCCGGACGGCGAGCAGGGCGGCCAGGGGCACCCGTTCGGCCCGGAGCTGGGCCCGCTGGTGGACGAGGTGCGCCGGTTCGCCGGTGCGCTCGGCGACAAGGCCCAGGAGGCGAGCGCCACCACCCTGATCACCCTCTCCGGGCTGGCCGACAAGCTGCGCACCCAGCAGCCGGAGGTCTACTCCCACCTCGCCGCCGCCGGCACCGGGCTGGCCGCCGCGGGCAGTGAGCTGCTGGCCGCCTACCGCGCCGCCGTGGCCGGGCACGAGAGCCGCTGGACCGCCGGGCAGGGCGCGCCGACGGAGAAGATCGACCTCGACGGCGACGGCGACGGCGGCCGTGGCTCCGGCTTTGACGAGGCTGACGGGCCGTCCGCCAAGCAGTGAAACCGTGACTTCCGGAGGGTGATCGCGCTGCTCTCGTACGTCACGAAGAAGGAGATTAGATACGACTTTTGAAGCATCCCGGCCGCGTCGGCCCAGAGTTGTCTTCGGATAATGTATGCGAGGCTGTGTACGGGGGCCGGGTTGGGCGGTAGCGTTCCGTCCAGCGGAACGAGTGAATAGCTGAGGGACACATGGCTCTGACCATCGGCGTCGATGTCGGCGGGACCAAGATCGCGGCAGGCGTGGTCGACGAGGCGGGCGCGATCCTGGCCCGGACCAGGGTGCCCACCCCGGCCGACCCGCAGTGGGCGGTCGACGCCATCGCGCAGGCCGTGCGCGAGCTCAAGGAGGAGCACCCCGACGTCACCGCGGTGGGCGTCGGCGCCCCCGGCTTCGTCGACAGCAACCGCTCCACGGTGATCTTCGCCCCCAACATCGACTGGGAGAACGAGCCGCTGCGCGGGCGGGTCGAGGAGCTCACCGGCCTGTCCACCGTCGTCGAGAACGACGCCAACTGCGCGGCCTGGGCCGAGTTCCGCTTCGGCGCGGCCGCCGACCACCAGGACATGGTGCTGATCACCGTCGGCACCGGCATCGGCGGCGGCATCGTCCTGGACGGCCGGCTGCACCGCGGCCGCTTCGGCGTGGCCGGCGAGATCGGCCACCTCAACATGGTCCCCGACGGCCTGGCCTGCGGCTGCGGCGGCAAGGGCTGCTGGGAGCAGTACGGCTCCGGGCGCGCGCTGCGCCGCTACGGCCGGGAGAAGGCCGCCGCCGACCCGCAGCGCGGCCACCGGATGCTGGAGCTCAACGACGGCGTGGCCGAGACCATCCGCGGCATCCACATCACCCAGGCCGCCGAGGAGGGCGACCCGCTCGCCCTGGAGTGCTACGCCGAGCTGTCCGACTGGCTGGGCCGCGGCATGGCCGACCTCGCCGCGCTGTTCGACCCGGCCGTCTTCGTGCTCGGCGGCGGCGTCTCCGACTCCGGCCGACTGCTGCTCGACCCGGTCGCCAAGGCCTTCGAGCACTACCTGACCGGCGGGGTGCACCGGCCGCGCGCCGAGGTCGTACTGGCCTCGATGGGCTCCGCCGCCGGCATCGTCGGCGCGGCGGACCTCGCCCGCGTCCCGTAACCGCCGTACCCCTTCGAGCCCGCCGGCGGCGGTGCGACCGGGCCCCGACCGCTCCCGGACGCACCGCCGCCGTCGCACGTCCCGGCCCGGCCGCGTACGGTCGGAGCGTTCCGGTGACCGCCCAGGGGAGGACCATGAGCGCCGCGACCACGACCGCCGAGGCCGAGCCCGGGCCTGCCGCGACCGCCGTACGGGCCGAGCCGCTGCCGCCGCCCGGCCCGGGCCGGCTGCGCCTGCTCAGCTACAACATCCGCTCGCTGCGCGACGACCGGCGGGCGCTGGCCCGGGTGATCCGGGCCTGCGAGCCTGATCTGGTCTGCATTCAGGAGTCCCCGCGCTACTGGCGGCCCGAGGGCCAGGCCGCCTGGCTGGCCCGGAGCACCGGGACGGCCGTCCTGGCCGGCGGCGGCCGCACCGCCGCGGGCCCGCTGCTGCTCGGCCGGCCCGGCGCGGTGGAACTGCTGGGGGTGCACGACCGGCTGCTGCCCAAGACCCGCGGCCTGCACGCCCGGGGCTTCGCCAGTGCGCTGCTGCGGCTGCCCGGCACGGCGCCGTTCACCGTCACCAGCTGCCACCTCAGCCTGGACCAGGAGGAGCGGTACGGGCAGTTCGAGCTGCTGCTCGACCAGCTCGGGATCGCCGAACTAGGCATCGTGGCAGGGGACTTCAACGAGCACCCGGACGGGTCGGGCTGGCGGCTGCTGGCCTCCCGGCTCCAGGACGGGTACCCGACCGCGCCCTGGGGAGGCGAGTTCACCTCCGTACCGGAGCGCCCCTACCAGCGGATCGACGCCGTCTTCGCCACGCCCGGGATCACCGTCCTCGGCTGCGGGGTGCCGCACGGGCTGCCCGGTGTCACCGAGGCCGACCTGCGGGCCGCGACCGACCACCTGCCGGTGCTCGCCGTCCTCGAACTGCCGGCCGGCCGACCGGCCGACCGGACAGCGTGACGGGCGGCCGGACGGACGGCTAGACCACGGCGCCGTGGTCCGGGTCCTCCGGCTCGTCCTCGTCACGGTCCTTCATCCGCGCGACCAGGGTGACGAAGCCGCCGAGGAAGGCGGTGATCCCCACCCAGGCGGGCCAGCCGGAGATCTCCCGCCAGACCACCGCGTCGACCAGCAGCAGCGCCGGGCCGCCGAGCACCGCCAGCCAGGCGAACTTGGCGGTCACGTCGGCGGGCGGCAGCGGCGGGGGCTCCGGCGGGACGAAGTGGCCCTCGTCGGTCTCCTCGGCCAGCTCGAAGTCGCGCGGGCCCGCGCCGCCCGCCGGCATCACCGGCCGGCCGGAGCGGGGGCGGGGCTGGGGGGCGAGGTCGGAGAGGTCGTCCTGGTCGCCGCGACCGCCGGGGCCGCCCTCCTTGTGGCCGCCCTTGAGCTCGTTCTGCGCCCGGAGGTTCTCGACCTCGGGCCAGTTCGGGTTGTTGAGGTCGACCGGGTCGTCGAACTGGGCCACCAGGGCGGCGAAGATCGCGTCCTGCTCGGCCTGGCTGCGCTCGGGCGCGCGGCGCGGGCGGCGTTCGGCGGCCTCCCCCGGGGCGCCCTCGGCGGTGTTCCCGGCGGAGCCCCCGGCGACGTCCTGGACGGGCGGGGGCGTCGGGGTGCCGTCCGGGCCGGTACGGTCCGTCGGCGCACCGCCCGGGGCGGCGGCGTTCGTCCCGCCGTCCTTGGTCGCGCCGTCCTCGCGGGGAGTCTCGTCCCCGCCGCCCGCCGTGCTGCTCTCGTGCACTTCCGGCCCTTCAGCCATGGTGATCGTCGGATTCGACCCGGGTGACGCCCGCCGCGTGCGCGGGAGCCAGCCGTCGGATGAAGTCCTGGCCGGCCGCGAATATTTCCGCCGCGTCGTGGTCCAGCGTCGCGACGTGGAAGCTGCGCTGGCACAGCCGCTCCGTCACGTCCGTCGAGGATATCCGGGCCAGCACCAGTTCCGAGTTGGCCGGCGAGACGACGTGGTCCTGCGGGCTGTGGAAGAGCAGCACCGGCTGGGTCACCTCCGGCAGCAGCCGCTGGACCTCCCGCCACAGCAGGCTCAGCGACCAGGCGGCGTGCAGCGGGGTGCGGTCGTAGCCGACCTCGGTCACGTCGGCCCGGGCGATGTCATTGGCGACCCCGGGCAGGCTGGGGACGAGGTGGCGCAGCACCGGCAGCAGCGCGCTCGCGGGGGTGTCCGAGCGCACCGACGGGTTGACCAGCACCAGGCCGGAGACCGTCGGCCCGTGCAGCGCCGCGAGCCGCAGCGCCAGCGCGCCGCCCATCGACAGCGCGCAGACGAAGACCTGCTCGCACTCCTCGGCGAGCGCCAGCAGCTCCCGCTCGACCTCGGCGTACCAGTCCTCCCAGCGGGTGAGCTGCATGTCCTGCCAGCGGGTGCCGTGCCCGGGCAGCAGCGGCAGCGACACGGTGTGACCGGCCGCCGCCAGCTCGTCGGCCCACGGCCGCAGCGACTGCGGCGAGCCGGTGAAGCCGTGGCAGAGCAGCACCCCCACCGGTCCGCCGCGGTGGCGGTACGGCTCGGCACCGGGCAGCAACGGCATGGCGGACTCCTTCGCGGGCGGGTGGCGCTGGGGGAGGGGACGCTGGAGGGGAGGTGCTGCGAATTCGCATCGTCCCACGCTCCGCGCCGGGTCGTACACCCCCTACGAGCAGGCCGGGTACGGCCGCTTCGGCGGGGCCGGGCACAGCGGGCGGCCGCGGGGCATTAGGATCGACCGGTCCGCATAACAGGAGGCCCGGGTTGTTCTACCGACTGATGAAGATGATCGTCGCGCCACTGCTTCGGATCTTCTTCCGGCCCTGGATCGAGGGCGAGGAGAACATCCCCACCGAGGGTGCGGCGATCATCGCGAGCAACCACCTGTCCTTCTCGGACTCGTTCTTCTTCCCCGCGCTGATCAAGCGCCGGGTCACCTTCATCGCGAAGGCCGAGTACTTCAACACCCCGGGCCTCAAGGGCCGGCTGACCGCCGCGTTCTTCAAGGGCGTCGGCCAGCTGCCGGTGGACCGCTCGGGCGTGCGCGGCGCCGGCGAGGCCGCGATCCGCAGCGCCATCGCGGTGCTGGAGGAGGGCGAGCTGTTCGGCGTCTACCCCGAGGGCACCCGTTCGCCCGACGGCAAGCTGTACCGCGGCAAGGTCGGCGGCCTGGCCCGCGTCGCGCTGGCCACCGGCGCCCCGGTGATCCCGGTCGCCATGATCGACACCGAGAAGGTGCAGCCGCCCGGCCAGGTGGTCCCCAACTTCGGCATCCGCCCCGGCATCCGGATCGGCCGCCCGCTGGACTTCTCCCGCTACCACGGCATGGAGAACGACCGCTTCATCCTCCGTTCGGTGACGGACGAGGTGATGTACGAGATCATGCGGCTCTCCGGCCAGGAGTACGTGGACATCTACGCGACCGCCGCCAAGCGGCAGATCGCCGAGGACAAGAAGAAGGCCGACGCCGAGCGCCGGGCCGCCGCCAAGGCGGAGAAGGCGGAGGCGGCCGAGGCCGAGAAGGCGGAGAAGGCCGAGCGGGCCGCCGAGGCGGAGAAGGCGGCCGAGGCCGAGAAGTCCGCCGGGGCGGGCACCGCGGAGAAGCCGGAGAAGCCGGAGTAGGCGTCCGGGCGGCCGCTCCGAGCGGCCGCCCGGAACGGCCCGGGGAGGGGCGGGGCGGATGACGGACGACGGCGGCAGAGCCGGCGCGGTCGGCGGCACGGTGGCGGCCGGCGGCATGTCCGTCGAACTCCCGCTCTGGAAGGCGATCTCCTACTTCCGGGTGCTGGCCCTGTGCTACGCGCTGCTGCGGTACTTCAACTCGTACCTGCACTTCCTGCACCCGGTGGCCGGCTGGATCTTCCTCGGCGCGCTGACCCTGTGGACCCTGGCCAGCACCCGGGCCTTCGCCAACCCGCAGCGCTGCACCCGGTTCGTCCTGGGCACCGACCTCGCCCTCGCCGTCACCGGCATCGTGATGAGCGGCATGACCGACTCCCCGGCCCGGATCAGCCACGGCGCGCCCACCCTGCCGACCATCTGGGCGGCCGGCACGGTGCTGGGCTTCGCCGCGAAGGGCGGCTGGCGCCCGGCGGCGGCCTCGGGCTCGGTGATCGGCGTCGCCAACATCCTCGGCCACGGCGGGCCGACCGGCGACAACATCCACAACATCGTGCTGCTGATGGTGGCCGGCTGCGCGATCGGCTACGTGATCGAGCTGGCCCGGGCCAGCGAGGCCACCCTCACCCGGGCGCTCCAGGTCGAGGCGGCCACCCGGGAGCGCGAGCGGCTCTCCCGGGACATCCACGACGGCGTGCTCCAGGTGCTCGCCCTGGTCCAGCGGCGCGGCGCGGAGCTGAGCGGTACGGAGCCGGGCGGCGGGACGGGCTCCGGTACGGACTTCGCCGAGCTCGGCCGGCTGGCCGGTGAACAGGAGCGCGCGCTGCGGGCCCTGATGACGGGCGGTCCGCTGCCGGAGCAGCGCGCGCCGCGGTCCGACGCCGCCGAGCCGCCGGACCCGGACGCCCCGCGCGACCTCACCGCGCTGCTGCGCCCGTACGCGGACGAGCGGATCACGCTCTCCGCCCCCGGCACCCCGGTGCCGCTGCCCGGTGCGGCGGCGGGCGAGCTCGCGGCGGCGGTCGGCGCCGCCGTCGACAACGTGCGCAAGCACGCCGGGGAGCGGGCCCGGGCCTGGATCCTGGTCGAGGACGAGCCGGAGGCCGTCACGGTCAGCATCCGCGACGACGGCCCCGGCTTCGCCCCCGGCCGGCTCGGCGAGGCGGAGCAGGCCGGGCGGCTCGGCGTCTCCCAGTCCATCCGCGGCCGGCTGCTGGACCTCGGCGGCACGGCCGAGCTGTACTCGGCGCCCGGGGAGGGCGTCGAGGTCGAACTGCGCGTCCCGAGGAAGGCCACTCCATGACCGACCAGCCGATGACCGACCAGCCGACCGCCGACCGGCCGGTGCGGGTGATGGTGGTGGACGACCACCCGATGTGGCGGGACGCCGTCTCGCGCGACCTCGCCGAGGCCGGACTGGACGTGGTGGCCACCGCGGGCGACGGCGAGGAGGCCGTGCGCCGGGCCCGTGCCTGCACGCCGCAGGTGGTCGTGCTGGACCTCAACCTGCCCAGCCTGTCCGGCGCGGAGGTGTGCCGCCAGGTGGTCGCGCACGACCCGGCGGTCCGGGTGCTGGTGCTGTCGGCGAGCGGCGAGCACCAGGACGTGCTGGAGGCGGTGAAGTCCGGCGCGACCGGCTACCTGGTGAAGTCGGCCGGGCGGGAGGAGCTGCTGGACGCGGTGCGCCGCACGGCCGTCGGCGACGCGGTGTTCACCCCGGGCCTGGCCGGCCTGGTGCTCGGTGAGTTCCGCCGGCTGGCCGCCGAGCCGGCCCCGGCCTCGGCGCCGGCCGCCCCGCAGCTGACCGCCCGGGAGACGGAGGTGCTCCGGCTGGTGGCCAAGGGACTGTCGTACCGGCAGATAGCCGACCGGCTGGTGCTGTCGCACCGGACGGTGCAGAACCACGTGCAGAACACGCTCGGGAAGCTGCAGCTGCACAACCGGGTGGAGCTGGTCCGGTACGCCATCGAGCAGGGCCTGGACGACGAGATCTGAGCGCCGCCCGGCCTGCTCCACGGCGCCGCCCCGTCGGACGGCGCGGCCCCGGGCGGGGCACATCCGCCCGGGGCCGCGCCGCCGGCTCAGCGCAGCGCGGCCGTCGCCTCGCGCAGCAGGCCCGCCACGATGCCGACCCCGTCACGGGTGAGCACCGACTCCGGGTGGAACTGGAGCCCCGCGAAGCCGTGCCCGCGCAGCGCGTGCACGTCGCCGGTGGCGGCGTCCCGGGAGACCTCGACGCCCTCGCCGAGGAGCCGCGCCGCGTCGGCCTCCGAGCAGCGCGCGGTGAAGGTGTTGTAGAAGCCGACCGTGCGCTTGGCGCCGAACAGGTCGATGCGCTCCTGCGCCCCCTGGTACGGGACGGCCTTGCGGCCCAGCGGGAGCCCGAGTTCGGCGGCCAGCAGCTGGTGGCTCAGGCAGACCGCGAGCAGCGGCGAGGTGCGGGCGCCGGAGCGGACGGCGGCCAGCGCGTCCGCGACGATCGGCCGCAGCAGCACCATCTTGGGGTCGTCGGCGAGCGCCGGGTCGCCCGGGCCGGGGCCGAGCACCAGCGCGCCCCGGTGCGCCGCGACCCGCTCGCGCAGCCCCGGCTCGTCGTAGCGGGCCACCGCCACCCGGTGGCCGAGCGAGCCGAGCAGGTGGGAGAGCATCGAGGTGAAGGTGTCCTCGCCGTCCACGACCAGGGTCGGCTCGGCCTCGGTGATCTCGGCCGGCTGCTGCATCCGCAGCCAGAACGGCGCGAGGTCGGCCCGGCGGGAGTCCAGGGCGGCCTGCACCCGGTGGTCGTCGGCGAGCCGGGGCCCGGTCGGGTGGGGCAGCCGGGTGGGCGCGGGCCGGGCGCCGATCGCGGTGAGCACCCCGGCGGCCTTGGCGTGGGTCTCGGCGACCTCGGACTCCGGGACGGAGTGGCGCACCAGGGTGGCGCCGACCCGGACGACCAGTCGGCCGGTGGCCGGGTCGATGTCGGCGGTGCGGATGCAGATCGGCGAGTCCAGCAGCTGCCCGCCGCTGGCGGCGCGGCCGATCAGGGCGAGCGCGCCGGAGTAGTAGCCGCGTCCGGTGGGCTCGTAGCGCTTGATCACCCGGGTGGCGTTCTCGACCGGGCTGCCGGTGACGGTGGCCGCGAACATCGTCTCGCGGAGCACGTCGCGGACGTCCAGCGAGGTGCGCCCGCGCAGCTCGTACTCGGTGTGGGCGAGGTGGGCCATCTCCTTGAGCCGGGGCCCGAGCACCTGGCCGCCGAGGTCGCCGACCGTGCACATCATCTTGAGCTCCTCGTCCACGACCATGGTGAGCTCCTCCAACTCCTTGGGGTCGTGCAGGAACTGGAGCAGCGAGTCGAGGTCGGAGCCGCCGGCCGGGTAGCGGTAGGTGCCGGAGATCGGGTTCATCACGACGGTGCCGCCGCTCTGCCGGACGTGCACCTCGGGGGAGGCGCCGACCAGGACCCGGTCGCCGGTGTGCACCAGGAAGGTCCAGTACGCGCCGCGCTCCTGCTCCAGCAGCCGCCGGAAGAGCGTCAGCGCGAGCTCGGGGGAGAAGTCCTCCATCGTCGCGTGGAAGTCGCGCCGGATGACGAAGTTGGCGCCCTCGCCGTTCCCGATCTCGTCCTGGATCACCCGGCGGACGATCGCGGCGTACGCGTCGTCGTCCACATCGAACCCGCCACCGGCAAGTGAGACCGGCAACTTCGGTAGGGCGTAGGTGAATTCGGCCAACGGCAGGGCGTGCTGCTCGGTCACCGAGAGGGCCTGGAGCGGGGTGTCGTCGTCGTGCGCCTCGAAGCCGCGCTCGCGGATCTGGCGGTACGGGACGAGCGCGAGCAGGTCGTGCACCGGGCCGCCGCCGGCCGGTGGGCCGCTGCGTACGGGCAGGTCGGCGAGGTGCTCGTAGCTGTCGACGGTGCCCAGCAGCACCTCGACGGTGTCCGGGCTGAGCCGGGGCGTGCGACGGTGCAGCAGGGCGAACGCGGGGGCATCGGGGCCGGTGAGACGGGCGAGCAGGTCGACAGCGGTGGTCACGGGAACGGCTTCCTTCCGGGTGGACTGGTGAGAGGCGGTGCAAGGTCCGCTCCCGGAGGGCCGTCTGCTCAGACGCCGACGGCCGCCCCGAGGGGCGGCCGTCGTGTTCGTCTAGGAACGCGCCAGTTGTGGGCCACCCTGGGGGGAGGCCCACCACCAGGAGTGGCTGTGGGGCGCGTGCATGGTTCGAGACTAGCGGATGCGTCGGGGCGGGTGAGGGGCATCACGTCTTTGTCCGAGATGTGTCTCATTCCTCGGGCAATAGGCACGAGTCACTCCTGCCACCCCGTAGCCTTGGCGGTGTGACCGCTACGACTGAGACATCGAGGGCTGCCCACTCCTGGCAGTCCCTGCCCGCGGCGCAGCAGCCTGAATGGCCGGACCAAGAGGCTCTGCGCAAGACCCTTGCCGAGCTCGCGTCCTATCCGCCGCTCGTCTTCGCCGGCGAGTGCGACCAGCTGCGCGCCCGGCTCGGAGCCGTGGCGCGCGGGGAGGCCTTCCTCCTCCAGGGCGGTGACTGTGCCGAGGCCTTCGACGGCGTTTCGGCGGAGCACATCCGCAACAAGCTGAAGACGCTGCTCCAGATGGCCGCCGTACTGACGTACGCGGCCTCGGTGCCGGTGGTGAAGGTCGGCCGCATCGCCGGCCAGTACTCCAAGCCGCGCTCCAAGTCGACCGAGACCCGCGACGGCGTGACCCTGCCGGTCTACCGGGGCGACTCGGTGAACGGCTTCGAGTTCACCCCCGAGTCCCGCATCCCGAACCCCGAGCGCCTGAAGCGGATGTACAACGCGTCCGCCGCGACGCTCAACCTGGTGCGCGCCTTCACCACCGGTGGCTACGCGGACCTGCGCCAGGTGCACGCCTGGAACCAGGACTTCGTCCGCAACTCGCCGGCCGGCCAGCGCTACGAGCAGCTCGCCCGGGAGATCGACAACGCCCTGGCGTTCATGAGCGCCTGCGGCGTGGTGCCGGAGGAGTTCAAGGCGGTCGAGTTCTTCTCCTCGCACGAGGCGCTGGTCCTGGACTACGAGACCGCGCTGACCCGCGTGGACTCGCGCACCGGCGAGCTGTACGACGTCTCCGGCCACATGGTGTGGATCGGCGAGCGCACCCGGCAGCTGGACCACGCGCACATCGAGTTCGCCTCGAAGATCCGCAACCCGATCGGCGTCAAGCTCGGCCCGACCACCTCGGTCGACGACGCGCTCGCCCTGATCGAGAAGCTGGACCCGGAGCGCGAGCCCGGCCGCCTGACCTTCATCACCCGGATGGGCGCGGGCAAGATCCGCGAGCACCTGCCCACCCTGGTGGAGAAGGTCACCGCCTCCGGCGCCCGGCCGGTGTGGATCTGCGACCCGATGCACGGCAACACCTTCGAGGCCTCCAGCGGGCACAAGACCCGCCGCTTCGACGACGTCCTGGACGAGGTCAAGGGCTTCTTCGAGGTGCACCGCGCGCTCGGCACCCACCCGGGCGGCATCCACGTGGAGCTGACCGGCGACGACGTCACCGAGTGCGTCGGCGGCGGCGACGAGGTCCTGGTGGACGACCTGCACCAGCGCTACGAGACGGCCTGCGACCCGCGGCTCAACCGCAGCCAGTCGCTGGACCTGGCGTTCCTGGTGGCGGAGATGTACCGCGGCCAGTAGGCCCGGTGCCCGTCCGATGTGACGAAGGCCCCTCCGGATTCGGTGTCCCCGAGCCCGGAGGGGCTTTTTCGTACCCGTTTCGCCGGGTAAGGTAAGCCTCAGTGAACTAAGGCTGACCTTAGTCAAGATCCACTCCGCTTCACTCCCGGGAGAGACCGCGATGTACGTGTGCATGTGCCATGCGGTCACCGAGGACCAGGTGAAGAAGGCGATCGACGGCGGTGCCAACACCCCGCGCCAGATAGCGAAGGGCTGCCGGGCCGGCACCGACTGCGGGTCCTGCGTGCGGCGCATCCAGGCGCTGCTCGGCGAGCACGGCGCCCGCCCCTGCCCGACCGCCCGGCTGGCCGCGAAGCTCGGCCTCGCGGACCCGGAGGACCCGGCGGCGCCGTCCGCTCCGGCCCCGGAGGCCGCCCCGGTGGTCCCGCTGCGGGTGACCCGAGCGAACCGGGCGGCCTGACCGGGCCGGGTGGCCAGAGCGGGCCGCGGCCTCAGGACTCCGGCTGCTCGATCACCGTGGCGAGGTAGAGCGCCTCGCCGAGCTTCTCCAGCAGCTCCAGCTGGGTGTCGAGGTAGTCGATGTGGTGCTCCTCGTCGGCCAGGATGTCCTCGAAGATGTTCGCCGAGGTGACGTCGTTCTTGGCCCGCATCACCACGATCCCGCGCTTGAGCCGGTCGATCGCCTCGACCTCGATCTGGCGGTCCGCCTCGAACATCTCCTTGACCGTCTGGCCGATCCGGACGTGGAACAGCCGCTGGTAGTTGGGCAGCCCCTCCAGGAACAGGATCCGGTCGGTGAGCGTCTCGGCGTGCTTCATCTCGTCGAAGGACTCGTGCCGGGTGTACTTGGCGAGCTTCGTCCAGCCGAAGTTCTCCTGCATCTTGGCGTGCAGGAAGTACTGGTTGATCGCGGTCAGCTCGGCGGTGAGCTGCTCGTTGAGGAACTCGACGACCTCGGGATCGCCCTGCATGGTGATGCCTCCTGCACTCGTGCTGCCGTGTGTCCTGCGCTGAGTCCTGCGTGAAGTCCTGCGGTGGGTCCGGTACTGAGTCCTGCGCTGCGCATCCTGGCACCGCTTTGGGAGGAAATTCCAGTAAGTTCACACTCACTAGGACATGTGTCGGAATATCCGATTCATGGTGAAACGTGCTGGTGGGCGGCCGACCGCTGGGCCGTACGGGCAGGGGCGCGGATCCGCGCAAAGGGGCGCGCGCCGAGGCTCGTCCGCCGTCTGTCACCATGGATCCATGGGTCAGTCGAAACACGAACCGCTTCCGCCGTCTGACCCGAGGCTCCCCCCGGGACAGCGCGCGCAGCGCGGCTGGCCCGCCCTGCACTACGGGCCGGTGCCCCGCTTCAAGCCGTTGACCTGGGACCTCCAGGTGTTCGGCGCCACCGCCTCGGCGGAGAAGCACAGCTGGGACTTCGAGGCCTTCGGCGCCCTGCCGCGCAGCACCGTCGTCGGGGACCTGCACTGCGTGACCAAGTTCTCGGTGCTCGGCAACGAGTGGACGGGCGTGTCGGCCGCCGCCGTGCTCGACCTGGTGCCCCCGGCGCCGGGCGTCACCCACGTCATGGTCTGGGCCGAGTACGGCTACAGCGCCAACCTGCGCCTCGCCGACTTCGCCGACCCGCGCACGCTGCTCGCCACCCACCGCAACGGCGAGGCGCTCACCGCCGAACACGGCTTCCCGGTCCGGCTGGTGGTGCCGCGGCTGTACGCCTGGAAGGGCCCCAAGTGGGTGCGCGCGGTCGAGTACATGCGGGCCGACCGGCGCGGCTTCTGGGAGGAGCGCGGCTACCACAACCTCGCCGACCCCTGGGGCGAGCAGCGCTACTCCTACCAGGAGGAGCCCGGCGACGGGCCGCTGCGCTGAGCCCGCCCGGGGCCTAGAACAGCGAGAACTTGACGGTCACCACGCTGCGCTGCGGGCGCCGCTCGCCCGCCGCCGGGCTCTGGCCGGAGGAGGTGACCGCGCCGAACACGTCCCAGCCGCTGGTCTGCATGGTGAAGCCCGCGGCCTGGAGCGCCTTCTGCGCCTCGTCCTTGCCCATCCCGGTGACGTTCGGGACCGGCACCATGCCCTTGCTGACCACCAGCGACACCGCGCTGTTCTCCTGCAGCAGCTGCCCGGCCGCCGGCGAGCTGCTGATCACCGAGCCCTCGGGCACCGTGTCGTCGTAGGTCTCGGTCACGCCGCCCCTGGTCAGCTGGGCGCCGGTCAGGGCCGCGGCGGCGTCGGCGGCGCTCTTCCCGGTGAGGTCCGGCACCGCGATCCGCTTGGGGCCCTTGGAGAGGGTGACGGTGACGCTGTCGCTCTTGCGGGTGCGCGCGCCCACACCGGGGTCGGTGGCGATCACCTGCCCGGACGGGACGGACTCGCTGAACACCTCGACGAACCTGCCGTGCAGGCCCTCCTTGTCCAGGACCCGCTGCGCCTCGGCCCGGTCCTTGCCGAGCACGCCCGGCACCGAGCCGTACAGCCCCTCGGAGATCCCGTAGGTGACACCGCCGATCGCCAGCACCAGCGCGGCCAGCGCGGCCGTCCAGACCAGCGTCCGGCGGGGGAGGCGGCGCAGCGGGCCCGGCCGGGGCCGGCGCCGGTGCACCGGGGCCGGCTCGTCGTACGGGCGCGGCTCGGCGAGCAGCTCGTCCATCAGCTCCGGCGGCATGTCCAGCACGCTGGTGCGCTCCGTCGGCGGGGCCTCGGCGGGCCGCGGCAGCGGCTGGATCACCGAGGTCGGCTCGCTGGTCGGGTAGCGCGGGCTGGGGCGGGTGGAGGCCGGCGGCTCGGCGTCCAGCGCGGCCGGGGCGAGGGTGCGGCGCACCCGCTGGAGGGCGGCGAGCAGCTCGACCGCGTCGTACGGGCGGGCGCCGGCGGACCGGGCGCAGGCGGCGGCCACTATCGCGTCCAGCTCGGGGCCGACGGCGGGGGCGACCAGCGAGGGGGCCGGGACGTCCTCGTGCAGGTGCTTGTACATGACCTGGACGGGGTTGTCGCCGGTGTGCGGGCGGCGGCCGGTGAGCATCTCGTACAGCAGGATGCCGGACGCGTAGACGTCCACCCGCTGGTCGGTGGGGGCGTCCGGGAGGATCTGCTCGGGGGCCAGGTAGGAGACGGTGCCCATGACCGTGCCGCCGGTCGCGGTGGTGGTCGAGGTGGGCGCGCCGTCGGCGCTGCCGAGCACCCGGACCAGGCCGAAGTCGGCGACCTTGACCAGGCCGCCCTCGGTGATCAGCACGTTCTCGGGCTTGACGTCGCGGTGGACCAGCCCGGCCCGGTGGGCGGCGCCGAGCGCGGCGAGCACCGGCTCCAGCACGTCCAGCGCGGCCCGGACGGACAGCGCGCCGCGGTCGCGCAGCAGGTCGCGCAGGGTGCGGCCGGGCACGTACTCCATGGCGAGGAAGACGTGGCCGCCGTCCGCGCCCTGGTCGAAGACGTTGACCACGTTGGGGTGGGTGAGCCTGGCGACCGCCTTGGCCTCGCGGATGAAGCGGGCGGTGAAGCCCTCGTCACCGGCCAGCGAGGGGTGCATCACCTTGAGCGCGACCACCCGGTCCAGCCGGGTGTCGGTGCCCCGGTAGACGGTGGACATCCCGCCGGTCGCGATCCGCTGCTCGACCCGGTACCGGTTGTCGAGCAGGGCGCCGATCAGGGGGTCGTGCAGTGCCATGTCCACTCGGAGAGTCTAGGGTGCGGGACCGCCCGGTCCCGGCGGACACCGCCTCCGGGACCGGCTTGTGACATGCGCGACGGTTCAGAACGCCGGGTGCTCGCGGGTGTCCAGGTCGGCCCGGCCGGCCATCGCGGAGGAGGCCTCGGCGTGGAAGCGGCGCGGGATCCGGCCGGCCCGGTGGGCGAGCCGGCCCGCCTCGGCGGCGTGCCGCATCGCCTCGGCCATCAGCACCGGGTCCTGAGCCCTGGTCACCGCGGAGGCGAGCATCACCGCGGCGCAGCCCAGCTCCATCGCCAGCGCCACGTCGGAGGCGGTGCCGGCGCCCGCGTCCAGGATCACCGGGACGCCCGCGCCCTCCACGATCAGCTGGAAGTTGTGCGGGTTGCGGATGCCCAGGCCCGAACCGATCGGCGAGCCCAGCGGCATGATGGCCGCACAGCCGACGTCCTCCAGCTTGCGGGCCAGCACCGGGTCGTCGTTGGTGTACGGCAGGACGGTGAAGCCGTCGTCGACCAGCGTCTCGGCGGCGTCCAGCAGCTCGATCGGGTCGGGCAGCAGGGTGCGCTCGTCGGCGATCACCTCCAGCTTGACCCAGTCGGTGCCGAGCGCCTCGCGGGCCAGCCGGGCGGTCAGCACGGCCTCGCCGGCGGTGAAGCAGCCGGCCGTGTTGGGCAGCACCCGGATGCCGTTGCGGGTCAGCACGTCCAGGACGGAGCCCTGGGTGGTGGCGTCGACCCGGCGCATCGCGACGGTGGTCAGCTCGGTGCCGGAGGCGAGCAGGGCGCGCTCCAGGACCTCCAGGCTGGGGGCGCCGCCGGTGCCCATGATCAGCCGGGAGGAGAAGGCCGTCCCGGCGATGGCCAGCAGATCGTCGGCCATGGTTCAGCCTCCCTGGACGGCGGTGAGGATCTCGATCCGGTCGCCGCTGCCCAGTGCCGTCCCGGGCCACGAACCGCGCGGCACCACGGCCTCGTTGAGCGCGGCGGCGACACCGGTGTTGGCGGCGCTGACGGAGGCCACCAGCTCGGCGAGGGTGGTCGTGGCGGGCACCCGGCGGGGCTCGCCGTTGACGGTCAGGGCGATCTCGGCCGGGGCGGCCGGGGTCAGGGCGTCCTCGTGCACGGCGTGCTCGTGCGGGGCGTTCTCGGTCAGGGCGATCTCGGTCATGCGGAGGCCTTCGCGACGGGGGATTCGGAGGAGAACCGGGTGGGGGTGAACGGCCTTGCGAGCTCGGGGACTTCACCGGTGACCAGGTACTCGGAGACCAGGTCGGCGGTCACCGGGGTGAGCAGCACGCCGTTGCGGTAGTGGCCGGTGGAGGCGACCAGCCCGGGCAGCGGGGTCGGGCCCAGCAGCGGGGCGTTGTCCGGCGAGCCGGGGCGCAGCCCGGCGGAGGTCTCGCGCAGCGGGAGTTCGGTGATCCCCGGGACCAACTCGTGGGCGTCCCGCAGGAGTTCGTACACCCCGCCGGCGGTGACGGTGGTGTCGTAGCCCTGCTCCTCGGTGGTCGCGCCGACGACCAGCTCGCCGTTCTCCCGGGGGACCAGGTACAGGTGCCGGCCGCGGACCACGGCGCGGACGTTGCGGGAGAGGAACGGCCGGTAGGCCTCCGGCACGTGCAGCCGCAGCACCTGCCCCTTCACCGGGCGGATCGCGGGCAGCACCCCCTCGGGCAGACCGGGCAGCCGGTGGCTGTGCGGGCCGGCGGCGAGCACGACCTGGTCGGCGGTCACCGTCTCGTCGGTGCTCAGCCGGGCGCCGGTCGCGCGGCCGTCCTCGACCAGCAGCTCGACGGCCTCGGCGCGGTGCAGCAGGACGCCCGCGCGCCCGCAGGCGGCGACCAGGGCGGTGAGCAGGCGCCGGGGGTCCACCTGGTGGTCGTCCGCGGCGTGCAGGGCGCCGCGGACGGCGGGGGCCAGCATCGGCTCCAGCCTGCGGGCCTCCCGGCCGGTCAGCCAGGTCGAGTCCAGGCCCAGCCGCTGGTGGAAGGCGTACAGCTCGCGCAGTTCCTCGCGGTCGTCGGAGTCCAGCGCGACGGCGATCGTGCCGCAGCGGCGGTAGCCGGTGTCCAGGCCGCCGCTCGCCTCGGAGAGCTCGGCGGCGAAGGCCTCGTACCGCTCGTTCGAGGCCATCCCGAGGCGCAGCAGCGGCTCCTCGCCGTACTGGAGCTCGGTGACCGGGGCGAGCATCCCGGCCGCGACCCCGGCGGCCCCGCCGCCGTGGGCGGGGTCGACCACGATCACGTTCCGCGCCCCGCGCCGCGCGGTGCGCCAGGCGACGGCGAGGCCGATGACGCCCCCGCCGATCACCAGCACGTCGGCATGGGTGCCTGATGGCAAGCGTGACAAGGCTGCTCTTCTCCCTTCGCCGGTATGACCCGGATCAGGTTCGGACGGTCGCAGGCCGTGTCAGCCCGCCTCTCAGCCCGGTCCGCCGGGCTCCCGTGTGGTCCTCCCACCTTAACGCCGGGGATCGGCCCGGCCGAAGGCCCGTACGCGGGGCGGACGGCCCGGAGGCCGCCGCGTCGCGCTGAGTACAGTGGCGGGCGTGGCAGAGCTGAGCGGAACGGATCGGGTGGTCGTCGTCGGAGCCGGGCTGGCCGGGGCGCAGTGCGCCCTCAAGCTGCGGCAGGGCGGCCGGCAGGGGCGGATCACGCTGGTCGGCGAGGAGCCGCACGCGCCGTACGACCGGCCGCCGCTCTCCAAGGACGTGCTGCTCGGCAAGGCCGACTCCACCGCCCTGGACATCGACTACGGGCAGCTCGGCATCGAGCTGCTCACCGGCCGCCGCGCCACCGGCCTCACCCCCGGCGTGCTGCACACCGACGGCGGCGACCTCCCGTACGGCTCGCTGGTGATCGCCACCGGTGCCGTGCCGCGCGCCCTGCCCGGCGCCGAGCGGGCGCACCTGCTGCACACCCTGGACGACGCCCTGGCGCTGCGCGCGCTGCTGCGCCCCGGGCTGCGGCTGGTGCTGGTCGGCGCGGGCTGGATCGGCGCCGAGGTGTCCACCGCGGCCCGCGCGGCGGGCTGCGAGGTGACGGTGGTCGAGGCCGGCCCGGCGCCGCTGCCCGGCGCGCTGCCGACGGAGCTCGGCTCGGCGATGGCCGCCTGGTACGCCGAGGCCGGGGTCGAGCTGCGCTGCGGGGTCGGCGTGGCCGCCGTCGAGCCCGGCGCGGTGCTGCTGGCGGACGGCTCGCACCTGCCCGCCGACGAGGTGGTGGTCGGCATCGGGGCCCGCCCCGCGACCGGCTGGCTGGCCGGCTCCGGGGTCGAGCTGGACGCGACCGGCGCCGTCGTCGTGGACGGGCGGCTGCGCACCTCGGTGCCCGGCGTCTTCGCGGCCGGCGACTGCGTCAGCTACCCCTCGGCCCGGGCCGGCGCCCGGCTGGCCGTCCAGCACTGGGACCACGCGCTGCGGTCCGGCGAGGCGGTGGCCGCCGCCGTCCTGGGCGCGGACGCGCCGGCCTACGACCCGGTGCCGTACTTCTGGTCCGAGCAGTTCGGGCGGATGGTCCAGTACGCCGGCCGGCACGCCGAGGGCGACGAGCTGGTCCGGCGCGGCGACCCGCGGGGCGCCGACTGGTCGGTGCTCTGGCTGCGCGACGGCGTGCCGAGCGCGCTGCTGACCGTCGACCGGCCGCGCGACCTGGCCCAGGGGCGGCGGCTGATCGAGCGCGGCACCGCGCTGGACCCGGCCCGGGCGGCCGACCCCGCGGTACCGCTGAAGGCGGCCGTCGCGGGGTAGGCGCGGGGCAGGTCTGGTGCGCGGTGGGCCGCGGAGGTGGCAGTCTGGTGGCGTGAGTGAGATCGAAAGCAAGATTGAATCCCTGGTCACCGACTGGATGTACCTGCCCGACATCTCGGAGCAGTGGGGGGTCCGGGTCACCGAGGTGCGTGACCTGGTCAAGAACGGCGGCCTGATCGCCGTCCGGCGCGGCCCCAACAAGTCGCTGCAGGTCCCGGCCGCGTTCATCGACGGCCCGGGCCTGGTCAAGCACCTGTCCGGCACCCTGACCGTCCTGCGGGACTGCGGGTACAACGACGCGGAGATCCTGGAGTGGCTCTTCACCGAGGACCCGTCGCTGCCCGGCAGCCCGATCCAGGCGCTGCGGGAGAACCGCGGCACCGAGGTGAAGCGCCGCGCCCAGGCGATGCTGATCTGATGGCGGCGGACACGCCGCGCGCCGGGCTCGCCGACGCCCGGCTGTACCTGTGCACCGACGCCCGCCGGGAGCAGGGCGACCTCGCCGAGTTCCTGGACGCGGCGCTGGCGGGCGGGGTGGACATCGTCCAGCTGCGCGACAAGGGCCTGGAGGCCAGGCAGGAGCTGGAGGCCCTGGAGGTCTTCGCCGACGCCTGCCGCCGGCACGGCAAGCTGCTGGCCGTCAACGACCGCGCCGACGTCGCCCACGCGGCCCGGCCGGACGTGCTGCACCTCGGCCAGGACGACCTGCCGGTGCCGGCCGCCCGGGCGATCCTCGGCGAGGACGTGCTGATCGGCCGCTCCTGCCACGCCGAGTCCGAGGTGGACGCGGCGATCGCCGAGCCCGGGGTGGACTACTTCTGCACCGGCCCGGTCTGGCCGACCCCGACCAAGCCGGGCCGCCCGGCCCCGGGCCTCGGCCTGGTCTCGTACGCGGCGAAGCGGGACACCGACCGGCCGTGGTTCGCGATCGGCGGGATCGACCTCGGCAACCTGGACGAGGTGCTCGCCGCCGGTGCCCGCCGGGTCGTCGTGGTGCGGGCCATCACGGCCGCGGCGGACCCCCGGGCGGCCGCCGCCGAGCTGTCCCGCCGGGTGCGCGCCGCGCTCTGAGCGGCGTCCCGGGTCTCGGTGGGACCCCGCAGGACCGGCCCGAGGCCGTCGCCGCCCGTCAGTACGTTCAGTACTTGCGGACGGTGGCGGCCTCGGCCAGTGCCAGCAGCACCGTACGGGCCCGCTCGTCGGCGAGCGGCGCCGCCGCCAGCGCGGCCAGCGACTGCCGCATCAGCTCCTCGATCCGGCGCTCCACCAGCTCCGGCGCCCCGCTGCGGGCGACCAGCCCGCGCAGCTCGGCGACCTCCGGGGCCGCCAGGTCCGGCGCGCCCAGCCGCTCGTCCAGGTGCCGGGCGTCGGCGGCCGGCAGGCCCCGCATCGCGTGCGCGACCAGCAGGGTGCGCTTGCCCTCGCGCAGGTCGTCCCCGGCCGGCTTGCCGGTGACCGCCGGGTCCCCGAAGACGCCGAGCAGGTCGTCGCGCAGCTGGAAGGCCTCGCCCAGCGGCAGCCCGAACGCCCCGTACGCCTCGACCAGCTCCGGCCCGGCGCCGGCCAGCAGCGCGCCCACCTGGAGCGGCCGCTCGATGGTGTACTTCGCGGACTTGTAGTGCAGGACGGTCTGCGCCCGCTCCAGCGCGCCCTCGTCCGTCGAGTCGCCGGCCACCGGCTCCAGCACGTCCAGGTACTGGCCGAGCATGACCTCGGTGCGCATCAGGTCGAACACCGGCTTGGCGGCCAGCACGGCGGCGGGCTCCAGGCCGGAGCGCAGGAACAGCTCGTCGCACCAGATCAGCAGCAGGTCGCCGAGCAGCACCGCGGCCGAGGCGCCGTACTGCTCGCGGTCGCCGCGCCAGCCGCTGTCGCGGTGCAGCGCCTCGAAGCGGCGGTGGACCGAGGGCAGGCCGCGGCGGGTGTCGCTGCGGTCCATCAGGTCGTCGTGGACGAGGGCGCTGGCCTGGAGCAGCTCCAGGGCGGCGGCCGCGTTGGCGATCGCCTCGCCGGTCGCGCCCGCGGCCGGGCCGCCGGCGCCGCGCCAGCCCCAGTAGCAGAAGCCCGGGCGCAGCCGCTTGCCGCCGTCCAGCAGGAAGTCGCGCAGCGCGTCGGCGGCGGGGGCCAGCTGGGGCGAGATCTTGTCGAGGAGCACGGACTGGCCGTCCATGAACGCGGCGAGCGCCGCGTTGACACGGGTGCGGACGTCCTCCACGTCCATGGGGTTGGCCGCACTGCCGGCCGCGTTGCCGGCCGCACTGGTGGCCGCACTGAGGGCCGAACCGGGGCTGGCCGGCCGGGTGCTGGACGAGGTCACGATGGGGCTCCGCTGGTTCTCTGGGGTGCAGCAAGCGTAGCGGTGCGGCCGGGAACGGCTGTGCGAGCGGCTCGGCCCGGGGTGCGGGGGAGGGGCGGCGGAGCCGTTCCGGGGCGAAACGGAACGTCTTCCATCAGTTGTCTCAATAGATGGAATACGGTTGTCCGGCCCCTTCGAACGCCGGATAGCCTGCCAGCATGGCACTCGGAATCGCTTCCACGAGAACGGATCGCGCACTGACGGTGCGCGAACTCCTGGCGGCCGGCAAGCGCTCCTTCTCCTTCGAATTCATGCCGCCCCGCACCGAGGCCGGCGAGCAGAAGCTCTGGGACGCCATCCGCCGGCTCGAACCGCTCGACCCCAACTTCGTCTGCATGACGTACGGCGCCGGCGGCTCCTCGCGCGAGCGCACCGTCAACATGGTCGGCCGGATCGCCACCGAGACCACCCTGACCCCGGTCGCCCACCTCACCGCGGTGGACCACTCGATCGCGGAGCTGCGCAACATCATCGGCCAGTACGCCGACCAGGGCGTGCGCAACGTCCTCGCGGTCCGGGGCGACCCGCCCGGCGACCCGATGGGCGAGTGGGTCAAGCACCCCGAGGGCGTCACCTACGCGTACGAGCTGGTGGAGCTGATCAAGGGGATCGGCGACTTCTGCGTCGGCGTCGCGGCCTCCCCGAACATGCACCCGCGCTCGACCGACTGGGACGAGGACATCAGGCACTTCGTGGCGAAGATCCGCTCCGGGGCCGACTACGCGATCACCCAGATGTTCTTCGAGGTGGACGACTACCTGCGGCTGCGCGACCGGGTGGCGGCCGCCGGCTGCGAGACGCCGATCATCCCGGAGATCATGCCGGTCACCAACGCCAAGCAGCTGGAGCGCTTCCCGCAGCTCAGCGGCTCGGCCTTCCCCGTCGACCTGGAGGCCCGCCTGCGGGCGGCCATCGACGACCCGGCGGCGCTGCGGGCCATCGGCATGGAGCACGCCACCGCGATGGCCGAGCGCCTGCTCGCCGAGGGCGCGCCGGGTCTGCACTTCATCACGCTGAACCACTCGACGGCGACGCTGGAGATCTACCAGAACCTGGGGCTGCACCAGCGCTGAGCGGGCGCTGCGGGGGCCTGCTCCCGCCGCGCCGACGCCGGGTGTTCACGAGCCCGTCACCGTACCGACGGTGGCGGGCTCGGTCGTGTGCGGCCGGTGCCCGGGCGGCGGGAACGCGATGCGGTACCCCGGCCGTTGAACCGGTACAGTCGCCGCACACGCGCGGCGCACACGCGCGGGTACGCGACTGGAGGTAGCGGGGCGGATGGGCATCGGATACCTGCTGCTGTACGTCGCGTTGGCGGTGGTGGCGCTCTGGCTGGTCGCGGAGGTGCTGCTGCAGAACCGGGCACCGCTGCACTGGCGGGTCCTGGCCCTGGCCGGCTTCCTGGGCGTGGCCGCCGGGATGGTCCTCGGCTCGGTCGTGGTGATCGGGGCCGGCGCCGCGCTGTTCGCGGTCGGACAGGCTTTCGTCACCCTCTCGGTCAAGCGCGGCCACCAGACCGGCTGGTCCCTGCGGAAGCCCGATGGCAGCCTGCCCGGCCCGCTCGCCAAGGTGCCGCTGCTCGGCGCCCTCACCGGCGGCGCCGCCGCGGTGGCGGCCGCCGCGGTCGCCCGCAGGCGGGTCGGCGAGGTCAGCCCCGTCGAGGAGACCCCGGCCCCCGCGCCGCTGCCCACCCCGCTGCCCTCCCCGGTGCCCGACGAGGTGCCGGAGGTCGAGCAGACCGCCGCCTTCGAGATGCAGGAGCTCGCCCAGGACGGCGTCTACGCCCCCGGGTACTACGAGCAGCAGCAGCCGCAGGTCCAGCAGCAGCCCCAGGACCCGTACGCCCCCGCCTACCAGGCCGGCTACGACCAGCAGCAGTGGCAGACCCAGCAGCAGCCCGCCTACGCCTACGACCAGCAGCAGACCTACGGCGGCTACCCCCAGCAGCAGCCCGACCCGTACGGCGGCTACCAGCAGCAGCACCAGCAGCAGGACCCGTACGCGGGCTACCAGCAGCAGCCGCAGCACCAGCAGGCCTGGGACCAGACCGCCCAGGAGCAGCCCCAGCAGTGGCAGCCCCAGCCCGACCCGCACACCCAGGGCATCCCGCAGCAGCCGATGTACGACCAGAACCACGGCTACCAGCAGCAGAACACCTGGCACCAGCAGGGCTGACCCGCCCTGACCGGGCCGTTACGCCGGGCCGATCAGGCCGGCGGTGATGCAGGCCGACATGCCGACGCGGGCGAGGCCGCCGCCGGGGTGGGCGTTGCCGCCGATCAGGTAGAGGCCGGGGACGGGGGACTCGTTGGCGGCCTTCAGCCAGGAGCCCGCGGAGCCGGCCAGGGCCGGGCGGGCGACCGCGCCGAACAGCGCGCCGGTCTCCCGGCGGGTGTCCTCCGGGGTGCGCACGACCCGCCACAGGATCCGCTCGCGCAGGCCCAGGCCGGCCGCGTCCACGTGGGCGAGCAGCCGGTCGGCGTAGCGGTCGGCGAATCCGGGGACGGTCCAGTCGACCTCGTCCTGGGCCGGGACGGTCGCGGTCAGCACCACGCTCTCGTGGTCGTCGTCGGGCCGCAGCGCCGGGTCGTCCGGGCGCAGCACCTGGACGGTGGGGCGCTCGCAGGGCGGCGCCGAGAGCGTCAGGGCGTTCGCCTCGGCGGCGGGGTCGGCCGCGTGGACGACCGTGCGGTGCGGGGTGCCCTCGGGCCGGGGGCCGCGCAGGGCGAGCAGCACGCTGAAGCGGCCGGGCACCTCCACCGGCTCCCACTCCCCGGGCGGCAGCCCCGGCCACTCGGCCAGGCCGTGGCGGTAGAAGGCGTCGGTGTCCATCGCGGAGACCACCAGGTCCGCGTCGATCCGGCCGTCCGCCGTCTCGACCCCGGTCGCCCGGCCGCCCTCGACGACCACCCGGGTGACCGGGGTGTCGAAGCGGAACGCGACCTTGCGCAGCTCGCAGCGCCGGTACACCGCGTCCGCGAGGGCCCGCAGCCCGCCCCGGACGTACCAGACGCCGAAGGACTGCTCCATGTACGGCAGCACGGTGGCCCCGGCGGGTGCCATGGCCGAGGTGAAGCCGTACCGCAGCGCGGGCTCGCACAGCAGGGCGGTCAGGCCGGGGTGGCCGTCGAGCTCGCGCGCGGCCACGTGCTCCAGGGACCACGGCTGGGCGCGGCGCAGCCGGGCCAGGCCGGTGCGCGGCGGGACGGGGTACGGGTCGGTGCCCACCAGGGCCCGGTCGGCCGGGGACAGGACGCCGCGCTCGGCCGGCAGCGGCTCCTCCAGCAGCGGGCGGCGGGTGGCCTCCCAGACCGTCCGGCCGTGGTTCATCACCGCGCTCCAGCGGGCGCCGGAGCCGGCCCCGAAGGCGGCGTCCAGCGCCTGGCTGACGCCGCCGCGGGAGGCGTTCGGCAGGGTGACGGCGGTGCCGTCGGGGAACAGGTGCCGGCTCTCCGGGTCGACCGGGGCCAGCTCGACCAGCTGCTCCAGGGGCTCCTTGCCGGTCTTCAGCGCGAGGTCGCGGTAGACCGCCGGGAGGGTGAGCAGGCCGGGCCCGGTGTCGAAGGCGAAGCCCTCGCGCTCGTACCGCCCGACCATGCCCCCGTAGGTGCCGCCCGCCTCGCAGACCGTCACCCGGTGGCCGAGGGTCGCCAGCCGGGAGGCCGCCGCGAGCCCGCTCATTCCTGCGCCGATGACGACGATCTTTGCCATGGCACCTGATCCTAGGACCAGTCTCAGGCGCTCCCCGCCGCCGCCCGGGCGGCCCGGCGTTCGCGGCGGCGGGCCCGGAAGGCGCGGATCCGGCTGACCGCCAGCCAGACCAGCAGCAGCCCGGCGGCCAGGACCACGGCGGCGACCGAGGCGGCCAGCCAGGGGTGGAAGATCGCCAGGGTGATCAGGCCGGCCACCGAGAGGTCCTCGGCCATGCTGACCACGATGTTGCTGGCCGGCTCGGGGGAGGTGTTGACGGCCATCCGCAGCGAGGCCTTCACCAGGTGGCTGACCAGGGCCGAGGTGCCGCCCATCGCGCCGGCCGCGACCTCGCTCAGCGAGCCGGGGTCGTTGCCCGCGATCAGCACGCCGACGGTGGCGCCGGCGACCGGCCGGATCACCGTGTGCACGACGTCCCAGACGCTGTCCACGTACGGGATCTTGTCGGCCACCGCCTCCAGCGCGAACAGCACCGCGGCCACGACCAGCACGTCGGTGCGCTCCAGCGCCTGCGGCACCGAGTCCGCGTCGGCGAACCTGCCCAGCAGGCCGAGCAGCAGCACCACCGCGTAGGCGTTGATGCCGCTGGCCAGTCCGCTGGTGAAGATCAGCGGCAGGACCGTCATCTCGTCCCCCTCCTCGTCATCGCGTCCCCTGGTCGTCCGGCGGGCCGGTACCGCCCGGCCCCGCCGTACCGTACCCGGCACCCGGGACGCCGTGGACGCACCCGCCGGTTCCGGCGGCCGGCCGGACCGGGACGGGCCGGGGCGCACTGAGTACAAATACTCAGATCCGCGGTTGAGTACGTCAGCGGATGGCCCCCGACCTGCGGAGACGGGAGAGTGGTGGCACCCGGGAGGGCGGCGCGTCGGGCGCCGGGCCCGCCCGGGCGGCGGATCCGTCCGTCCCCCGGCCGAACCGGCCCGGGGAGGCGGCGGACGGACCGCCACGGGGCTGGTCACGGTCCCCGCACCGCCGACACGGGGCGGCGGAGCGGGCCGGGGGGAGACCGGCCGCGAGGGGGGAGCTCGCCACCGCCGACCACGGGGGAGCGGCGGAGCGACGGCACGGCGGCGGCGCGGAACCGGGGGAGGACCGCGCCCGCCGCCGCTACGCCTTTTCCGGACGCCCTTCCGGAGCCGCCCGGGGCGCGGCCGGCCCGGCCGGATTGTCAGTGGTGCCGTTCACGATGGAGGGGCACGGACCACCCGGTCCGCGCGCTGCCTCGGAACGGGGGAGACCATGACCGTCAGCCGTCCTGAGCCCGTCACCGCCCGCCTCCACTCCGCCGCCCCGCCGCAGCTCCCGGGCCCGTCCGCCGGGCGCCCCGCCGGAGCCGACGTCCACCCCGTGCTGCGCCGGGTCGCCGCGCCGCCGGCCGCCCTCGACCTGCTCGCCGACGCCCACCGCACCCTCACCCGGGCCCGCGCCCTGGAGGACCCGCTGGAGCGCTACGCCACCGCCCACCTGGCCGCGCTGCGCACGGTGGCGGCCGTCCTGGCGGTGCGCGGCCGCCCGGAGAAGAGCCCGCGCCGGCGCAAGGCCATCCGCAGCGCCTGGGAGGTGCTGCCCGAGGTGGCCCCGGAGCTCGCCGAGTGGGCGGTCTACTACGGTGCCGGCGCCCGCCGCCGGGCCGCCGCCGAGGCCGGGATCAGGGGCGCCGCCTCGGCCCGCGACGCCGACGACCTGGTCCGCAACTCCGCCCTCTTCCTGCGCCTGGTCGAGCGCCTGCTCGGCCTGCACGCCGCGCCGCCCCCGCCCCGGCTCCCGTCGGACGGCGTCGTGGGCCCGGCAAGGATCCCTGGGACAGGCTCTAAGGTGGAGGCAACCTGATCGAACTGCACGTGCCAAGGAGTCCCACCTTGTACCCGACGCGTCCCCGCAGTGCCCTGCGTACCGCCGTGGTGTGGGAGGTGGTCCGGGCGGCCCTGGAGAAGCGGTCGGCCGAGCTGGACCAGCCGGTGCTCGACGTGGTCGACACCGGCGGCGGCACCGGGAACTTCGCGGTGCCGGTCGCCAAGCTCGGCCACCGCGTCACCGTGGTCGACCCGAGCCCGGACGCCCTGTTCGCCCTGGAGCGCCGGGCCGCCGAGGCCGGTGTGACGGACCTGGTGCGGGCCGTCCAGGGTGACACCCAGACCCTGCCCGAGCTGGTCGCCCCCGGCAGCGTGGACGCGGTGCTCTGCCACGGCGTGCTGGAGGTCGTGGACGACCCGGCCGAGGCGCTCGGCAGCCTGGCGGGCGCCCTGCGCAAGGGCGGCGTGGTCAGCCTGCTGGCGGCCAACCGCAACGGCGCCGTGCTGGCCCGCGCACTGGCCGGCCACTTCACCGAGGCCCGCACCGTGCTGTCCGCCGCCGACGGCCGCTGGGGCGAGCAGGACCCGATGCCGCGCCGCTTCACCGGCGAGGAGCTGGGCCGGCTGGCCGAGGCTGCGGGCCTGCGGGTGCAGTCGGTGCACGGTGTACGGGTCTTCTCCGACCTCGTCCCCGGTGTGCTGGTGGACACCGAGCCGGGCGCGCTGGACGCGCTGCTGAAGCTGGAGGAGGCCGCCGCCGCGCAGCCCGCCTTCCACGCGGTGGCGACCCAGCTGCACCTGCTGGCCACCCTGGCCTGAGGCGCCCCTCCCGGCCCGCGCGCCCCTTCACGCGCGCCTCCGCCGTCGTACGGTTTTTTTGCCCGCCGTACGGCGGTGGTTCGCGCCCTGGAGGCCCGCCCGTTCCCGCGCCGTGACCCCTCGGAGGCCCGCCCGTTTCCGGGCCCGGCGGCGGCCGGGCGGTGCGGCCCGGCGGCAAACCTCCCCAGGTCCGGGACGATTCCATCCGATCGGGCACTTGTCCGGGGCGTGGCGCGTTGACTCCGATGCGGCCGTCCCCGCTCGAAGTGGCCCGTCCCACGCGGCGCAGACCACCCCGTAACGGGCCCACGGACCGTATGATCTGGGTAAAGCCGGAAAGCATGACAGCCGGACGCGTGGGGCATATGGACGACACGGGCCGGGTCCCCCGCACGGGCGTCCGACCGTGTGCCCCAAGGCTGATTGGACTTGCCTCCCCGACCGGGGTGGGCGGACCGGTCGCACCCGCGACCGACGAGTAGGAGGACTCCGTGCCGCTCTCGGAGCACGAGCAGCGACTGCTCGACCAGATGGAGCGAGCGCTGTATGCCGAAGATCCCAAATTCGCGTCTGCGCTTGAGGGAACCGGGCTGCGCACCTACACCCGTCGGCGGGTCTACCTGGCCGTCGCCGGCTTCGTGGTGGGCATCGGCCTGCTGATGGGCGGCATGGTCGTACCGGATCAGATCTGGGTCAGCGTCGTGGGCTTCCTGGTGATGCTCGGGTGCGCGGTGTTCGCCGTGACCGGCTGGCGCCGCGGTCCCGCGGGCCAGGGCGCCGGAGCCCGTCCGGCCGCCGCCCCGCGCCGCAAGGCCGGGATGATGGACCGGGTGGAGCAGCGCTGGCAGCGCCGCCGGGACGAGCAGACCGGCGGGTTCTGAGCCGCTCGGCCGATACGTACGAAGCCGGGGCGGGCAGTCGATCGACTGCCCGCCCCGGCTTCGTGTCCGGAAGGGAAACCCCCGGGTCAGGACTCCGGGGTGGACCGCTTGCCCCGGGTGAGGACCCGCCGCACCGGCGCGGAGACGGCCTCGACCGCCCGGCCGACCGCGGCGCCGGCCGTCGCCCGGGCCGCCCGCGCCGCGTCGGAGATCCGCCACCACAGCTGCGCCGAGGACGGCGGCAGCAGCAGCGCCCTGGTCCGTCCGGCCCGGCCGGCGGCCGCCCGCAGCCCGCGCCGAACGGTGCGGACGTCGGCGGCCAGCGGTTCGGTGACGGGCTGCCCGGGCGGGGCGTAGAGCACCCGCTCGGTGGCCAGCGCCAGTCGGCCGGTGGCCGCCGCCGAATCCGCGTCCAGGTGGGCCTTCTCGGTGATCCGGTGGGCCGCCGAGCGCGGGGTGCGTGACTCGTCCGGGGGAATTCCGAGGTCCCAGGCGGAGTCGACCAGCTCGTCCCAGGCGGCCAGGACCTGGGCGTCGGTCAGCTCCGCCGCTCCGCTCCCGCCGGGCCCGCGCCGCCCGCCGCCGCCCAAGCGGCGTCGGCGTACGGCCGCGCGCCAGACCATCGGGACGAGCAGCAGGGCGATCAGCGCGAGCACCGCGGCCAGGGTGCCGAGCACCTGGCCGGAGAGCAGCCAGGACTCCTCGGCGGTCTTGGCGACGGCCTTGTCCTTGGAACCGCACTCGCCGAGCTGGCGCTGCTTGGCGGTGCAGTCCGAGCCGGAACTCGGCAGCGGGGCGGCCGAGGCGGTCTGCGGGGCGGCGGTCGCCTGCTGGGTCGGCGCGGTGGTCGGGGCGGTGGACGCCTCGGTGTAGCGGGTCGGGACGCCGCGGCTCGGGGTCGGCTCGAAGCGCAGCCAGCCGTAGCCCGTGAAGTACAGCTCGGGCCAGGCGTGGTACATCCGGCCGGTCACCGAGTAGACGTTGCCGCCCTTGCTGTCGCCGGGGGTGAAGCCGACGGCCACCCGGGCCGGGATCTTCAGCTCCCGGGCCATCGCCGCCATGGTGGAGGCGAAGTGCACGCAGAAGCCCCGGCGGTCGCGCAGGAAGACGGCGATGGCGTTGCTGCCGGTGCCGCCGCTGACGGCGGTGTCGTACGTGAAGCCCGGCCCGGTGAACCAGTTGACCAGCGCCGTCGCCCGGTCGAAGTCGTTCTTCGCGCCGGCGGTGACGGCCTTGGCCTGCTCGGCGACGACCGGCGGCAGGTCGGTCGGGAGGGCGGTGTAGCGCTCCCTGATGTCCGACGGCGCGGTGCCCGCGAGGCGCAGCTCGTTGGCGGTGGGCCGCACGTCCAGGGCGGTGACGTGGTAGCTCAGGCCGCGGATCGCCTTGTCGCTGGTCGGCAGGACGGTACGGGTCAGCGGGTCGAGCTTCCAGGCGCTCCGGTCGGGGAGCTGGACGGAGGCGGCCGGGTAGGGCATCGGCAGCCAGCTCCCCCCCAGCCGCTCGTCGACCTTGAAGTCGCCGTCGAACCGGGCCACCTGGGGATCGCGCAGGCCCTCGGGGGCGGGCAGGGCCGCCGGGAGGTCCTGGACGGTGGTGCTGCCGAGCCGCCAGTTGACGCCGTCGAACTGGTCGAGCGAGCCGGTCCGCAGGTAGACCTGGTCGGCCAGCGGGGTGTCCAGGGTGTAGCTGAGCAGCTCCGCGTCGGTCGGCTTGGAGATCGCGGCCTCCAGGCTGACCAGCGGGTCGAGACTGGTCGACAGGCTCCCGCCGACGCCCTTGCCGCCCGATCCGCCGGAGCCGGAGTTCAGCAGCCCGAAGCTCCAGTGCGGCAGGACCACCGGCAGCAGCAGCGCCACCGCCAGGGCCAGCACGCCGACCTGCCGGCCGCCCGGGCTGACCCGGCCGGACTCCACCGAGCCGCGCGCACCGCCGTAGAACACCCGGCCCCAGCGGGAGACCCGGTCCTGGCCCTCGGCGAACAGCAGCAGCAGGTAGCCGGCCGCGGCGACGGCGAACCAGACCCAGCTGCCGTGCTCCCCGGCCAGGCCGTTGCCGACCGAGTACAGCGCCAGCAGCGGCAGCCCGGCCAGCGCCGAGCGCCGGTAGGTCACCGCGACGGTGTCCACCGCGACGGCGATCAGCCCGATCGCCGAGACCAGGATCAGCCGCAGTCCGGCGGTGGGCGGAGCCGGGATGGCGTACTGCTGTATGTCGTCCAGGCCGGCGGTGAAGACCTGGTCCAGGACCCGCAGCGCGGACGGGCCGGGCAGCATCCCACCCTCGCCGGCGAAGCCGAGCAGCAGCAGGAGGAGCAGGACCAGCAGCTGCCCGAGCGGCACCGTCCAGCGGTACACCGGGGCGCGGCGCAGGCCCGCGCCGGCCGCGGCGACCACGGCGATCACCAGGAGGGCGTGGGTGAGCCAGCTGCGGGTGGTGAGCAGCGGCATCATGCACAGCGCGGCGAGGGCGGTGGCCAGCGCCGAGTACGCGGTCAGTTTGGCCCGGGTGGTCACGCGCCGGCCTCTTCTCGGTAGGGGGCGGTCGTCCGGCTGCCGTCGGCGGCCCGCCACAGGTCCGGTACGGAGTCCCCGGCCCGTACCGGGATCACCGTCCAGCCGGCTTCGCGCAGCTGCTGGACCCGGGCCCGGAAGTCGTCGCCGCCGGTGTCCGGGGCGAGCATCCGCAGGCCGGCCCAGGTGCCGGTGTCCAGCAGGAAGGCGATCGCCCCGCCGGCGCGGCTGCGCAGCCGGCCCAGCCGGGTGGCCTGGGCGTCGTCCAGCTCGCCGAGGACGGCGACCAGCAGGCCCTCGCCGCCGGCGCGCAGCGGGTCCTCGGCGCGGGAGAGGGTGCCGCCGTCGGACAGGTCGGCGACCGCGAGGGCGTCCAGGACCAGCCCGGAGGTGTCGGCGCCGCTGTGGCTGCCGCCCGTGCCCGGCCCGGGCACCGACAGCCCGGTGTCGGTGAGCAGCCGGGTCTGGTAGCCGCGCTCCAGCAGGTGCACGGCGACCGAGGCGGCGCAGCCGACCGCCCACTCGAAGGAGGAGGCGGGGCCGCTGCCCCGGTGGGCGATCTCCCGGGTGTCCAGCACGACGGTGGCCCGGGCCTGCTGCGGCTGCTCCTCGCGGCGCACCATCAGCTCGCCGTACCGGGCGGTGGAGCGCCAGTGCACCCGGCGCAGGTCGTCGCCGGGCCGGTACTCGCGCAGGATCACGTCGTCGTCGCCGGCCAGCGCCAGGGTGCGGCTGTGGCTCTCGCCCTGGCCGATCCACTCGCCGCTGAGCCGTACCGACGGCAGCGCCTGGACCTGGGGGACGACGGTGAGGACGTCGGAGGCGGTGAAGGCACGGGTCACCTCGCACATCCCGAACGGGTCGGACAGCCGCAGCTGGAGCGGCCCGAGCGGGTAGCGGCCGCGCAGGTCGGAGCGGACCCGGTAGGAGACCTCGCGGTGGCCGCGCGGCTCGACCCGGTCCAGCACGAAGCGCGGGCGCGGCCCGAGCACGTACGGGACCTTGTCCTCCAGCAGCAGCACCCCGGTGGGCACCCGGGAGACGTTGTCGACCCGCAGGTGGACCCGGGCCTCCTGGCCGGCGACCGCCCGGCGCGGGCTGAGCCGGCGTCCGCTGGCCACCCGGTAGCGGGTGTTGGCGACGACCACCACGGCGACCAGCGGCAGCGCGGCGAGCAGGACGCCGACGCGCAGCAGGGCGTCCTGGTCGAGCAGGTAGGAGCAGGCCACCGCGGTGACCCCGGCAGCGAGGAAGGACCGCCCCCGGGTGGTGAGACCGCGGAACCCGGCCCGCAGTCCCGATGATTCGGACTGGGCCACCTCAGCCCCTCCGGACGGCCGGGCCGCCCTGCGGGCGCGGCAGCGGCAGCCGGGCGACCAGGTCGGCCACGATCTGCTCGGAGGTGCGGCGGCTGAGCTGGGTCTCGGCGGTCGGCATCAGACGGTGCGCCAGGACCGGGACGGCGAGGCGCTGGATGTCGTCGGGGGTGACGTAGTCGCGCCCGTCCAGCGCGGCGGCGGCGCGGGCGGCCCGGACCAGGTGCAGGGTCGCGCGGGGCGAGGCGCCCAGGCGCAGCTCGGGGCTGGTGCGGGTGGCGCCGACCAGGTCGACGGCGTAGCGGCGGACCGGGTCGGCGATGTGCACGGTGCGGACCAGGTCGATCAGCTTGAGGATGTCGGAGGCGTGCGCGACCGGCTGGAGGTCCTCCAGCGGGCTGGCGCCGGCGTGGGTGTCGAGCATCGCGAGCTCGGCCTCGGGGCTGGGGTAGCCGATCGAGATCCGGGCCATGAAGCGGTCGCGCTGGGCCTCCGGCAGGGGGTACGTGCCCTCCATCTCGACCGGGTTCTGGGTGGCCACGACCATGAACGGCGAGGGCAGTTCGTAGCTGGTGCCGTCGATGGTGACCTGGCGCTCCTCCATGGACTCCAGCAGCGCCGACTGGGTCTTCGGCGAGGCGCGGTTGATCTCGTCGCCGACCACGACCTGGGCGAAGATCGCGCCCGGGCGGAACTCGAAGTCGTGCCGCTGCTGGTCGTAGATGTTGGTGCCGGTGACGTCCGAGGGCAGCAGGTCGGGCGTGAACTGGATGCGGCGCACGGTGCAGTCGAGCGAGCGGGCGAGCGCCTTGGCCAGCATGGTCTTGCCGACGCCGGGCACGTCCTCCAGCAGCAGGTGGCCCTCGGCGAGCAGGACGGTCAGGGCGATCCGGACGGCCTCCGGCTTGCCCTCGATCACGCTCTCGACGTTGCCGCGCACGCGGTCCACGACCGCGGCGAGTTCGGGGAGCCCGGTCTGCCGGAACCCGCCCGCCCGCTGCGGTTCGCCCCCCGCGGGACTGCCGAGTCCGGCCTGATCCTTGTAGCTCGTCACCCGTATACGCTCCCTGGCACCCTGTGCCCGCCCCGTCCCGAGGCCGGACCCCACCCCATGCTTGACGCGGCCGTCCCGGGGGCGGTTCCGAACGAGGAGCCGGCGGCCGGGAAGGCGGCCTGCGGCCTGGCCGCCCCAGGTGGTTCGGGGTCCGACCGGCAGGCGCATTCTCCCCCGCGGGATGGCCAGAAGTCACCATTCGGCGGTGCCCGAATGCCCGGACACCGTCGGCCGGGCAGGGTCGGGGCGGGTCGCTCAGTCGATCTCGCGGAGCAGGCCGGTGTGGACGTCGAAGACGAAGCCGCGGACGTCGTCGGTGTGCGGCAGGAAGGGAGAGGTGCGGACGCGCTGCATGGACTGGCGGACGTCGCCGTCCAGGTCGACGAAGGCCTCCACCGCCCACTGCGGGCGCTGGCCGACCTCCAGCTCCAGCTCGCGGCGGAAGTCCTCGGTCAGCCCGAGCAGGCCGCAGCCGGTGTGGTGGATCAGCGCGATCGAGCGGGTGCCGAGGGCGCGCTGGCTGATGGTCAGGGACCGGATGGTGTCGTCGGTGACGACGCCGCCGGCGTTGCGGATGACGTGGGCGTCGCCGAGTTCGAGGCCGAGCGCGGCGAACAGGTCGAGTCGGGCGTCCATGCAGGCGACCACGGCGATCTTCTGCACCGGGCGGGCGTCCATGCCGCCGTCCCGGAAGGTCACCGCGTAGGCGCGGTTGGCCGTGACGAAGCGGTCGATGACGGTGGGTCTGGCAGGGTCGGCAGCGGCGTTCGGCGAGGGCCGGTCGGGTGTCACTGTCATGGGGGCGACGTTAGTGCGGATCGGGCCCGCGCGGTGGGGCCGGGAGCTACAGAACGGCGGGCCGTGATCGGGTGCATCGCCACAACGGGAGCTGCTCCCGGAGCGGCCGCCGCCGACCCCGCACGCGGGGCGGCCAGGGGGCGCGCGCCCGCCGCCGAAGGCCCCCGATCCGGACCGCCGCCGGTCCGCCCCGAGGGCCGCGACCTGCGGTGATCCGTACCGCCGCCCGGGTGGTGCGCCGGAGCGGGCCATTGACTGGCAGGGGCCGCGCGATAGAGTTTGCGGCGCAGTGGAGCACACCCGCCGGGGCCCGTCAACGGGGCTTCCCCGGCCGGTGCGGCCCGGTCGAAGCGGCCCGTGGCCTCCTCCCGCTCCGTGCCCACCTGGCGCACCTTCCCCGGCGCCGGGCGGTCACGACCTTCCCCTCGAGCGGGCGGGGACCACGGGCCGCTTCGTCGTGCCGGGGCACGGTGGGCGAGAATGGTCGCAGCTCCCGGACGTCGGGCTGCTCCGCACCGAGGAAGGGCGCCACCGCGCATGACCACCAACGAACCGGGCCCCAAGCACGTTCCGGTGATGCTCCAGCGGTGCATGGACGCGCTCGCACCGGCGATCTCGCGCCCCGGGGCCGTCGTGGTGGACGCCACCCTCGGCCTCGGCGGGCACAGCGAGGCGCTGCTGACCCAGTTCCCGGAGGTGCGGCTGGTCGCGGTGGACCGCGACCCGGCGGCGCTGAAGCTGTCCGGCGAGCGGCTGGCCCCGTTCGGCGACCGGGCGACCCTGGTGCACGCCGTCTACGACGAGATCCCCGAGGTGCTGGAGCGCCTGGACATCGACCGGGTCGACGGCGTCCTGTTCGACCTCGGCGTCTCCTCGATGCAGCTGGACGAGGCGGAGCGCGGCTTCGCGTACGCGCAGGACGCGCCGCTGGACATGCGGATGGACCAGACCCGGGGGATCAGCGCGGCGGAGGTGCTGAACACCTACGGCCACGGCGACCTGGCCCGCATCCTCAAGGTGTACGGCGAGGAGCGGTTCGCCGGGAAGATCGCCTCGGCGATCCTGCGGGAGCGGGAGAAGGAACCGTTCACCAACAGCGCGCGTCTGGTCGAGTTGGTGCGGAACGCCATTCCGGCGGCGACCCGTCGGACCGGCGGGAACCCGGCGAAGCGGACGTTCCAGGCGCTGCGGATCGAGGTCAACGGCGAGCTGGAGGTCCTGGACCGGGCGATCCCGGGGGCGCTGGACGTCCTCGCGATCGGCGGCCGGATCGTGGTGATGTCCTACCAGTCGCTGGAGGACCGGCTCGTCAAGCAGTACCTGGCCGCCGGTGCGACCAACACCGCTCCGCCGGGGCTGCCGTTCATCCCGGAGGAGCACCAGCCCTGGCTCAAACTGATCACTCGCGGTGCCGAGCTGGCCACCGAGGAGGAGATCGAGGAGAACCGGCGCGCCGCGCCCGTACGGCTGCGGGTGGCGGAGAGGATCAGGGACCGAAGCAAGCGGGGCTGACGAACCGGCCCGGCGGGGTCCGAAGGGCGGAGGAAAGCGGTGGGGCCGGTGGCCGGTGAGGTCCGGGCGGGGCGGGGAGGACTCCCCGGGCAGGGCAGGGCGCGGATCACGGTCCGGCCGGGCAGGCGTCCGGTACGGAGGCGCACACCGTTCGCGGTGCTCGTCGTGGTGCTGCTGGCGGCCGGGCTGCTCGGCCTGCTCGCGCTGAACACCGCACTCAACGAGGGCTCCTTCGAGCTGTCCCGACTGCAGAAGCAGACCACCGTGGCGACCGACGAACAGCAGAGCCTCCAGCACGAGATCGACCAGAGCTCGGCCCCGGACGCGCTGGCCAGGCGCGCCGCCGAGCTGGGCATGGTCCCGGCCGGCGGGATGGCCTTCCTGGACGTCCCGAACGGCGGCAAGGTGGTCGGCACCCCCGGTCCGGCGCAGGACAGCCCGCCGGTCAAGCGCTCCACGGCCGAGCCGTGGCCGACCAGGACCCCCTCCGGTGCCGCCCAGCCGAGCGCGGCCCAGCCCGCCGCCGGGCCGTCACCGGCCGCGCCGCAGCCGGGCGGTGCCCCCTCGCCGGCCGCGCCGCCGCCCGCACCGGCCCCGGCGACGTCCGCCGGCGACTCGGTGATCCAGCTCAACCCGGTCTCGCCCGCCGCGGCCGCGAAGCCGAACGGAGGCGCGGGCCGATGAGCCAGTGGACCGTCAGAAGGTGCGACGGGCGCGAGGCGCCCGGCGAGCGCGGCGAGGTGGCCGCATGAGCACTCCACGTCAGCCGGGCGGGACCGGCGGTTCCGGCAGCGGCAACGGCCGCCGTCCGGTGCCCCGGGGCACCGCGCCGCGCGCGCAGTCCGCCGCCGGCCGCGGTCAGCCCACCAAGGCCCAGCCCGCCAAGGGGCAGCCGGCCAGGAGCCAGCCCGCGAAGGGCCAGCCCGCGCGCAGCCAGCCCGCGAAGGGCCAGCCCGCGCGCAGCCAGTCGGCCAAGGCCCAGCCCGCCAAGTCGGCCTCCGCCGGCCGTACCCCGCGGGCGCCGCAGCAGCGCCGCCCCGAGGGGCGCCCGCCGGCCCGCAGCCAGGCGGCGGTGCGCCCGAAGAGCCGTCCGCCGCTGCGCCCCAAGGCGCTCAAGCTGGCCGAGCCGAAGCGCCGGCTGCGGGTGATCTCCGTGGTGCTGTCGCTGGTGTTCTCCGTCTTCGCGGGCCGCCTGGTGCAGCTCCAGCTGGTGGACGCCGACGCGCTGGCCGCCGACGCCAACACCAACCGCTACATGAACATCCCGATCACCGCCGAACGCGGCTCGATAACGTCCTCCGACGGGGTCGCGCTGGCGGCCACCGTGGACGCGTACGACATCACCGCCGACCCGGCGATGTTCACCCCGGAGGCGACCGGCATCCCGGACGCGCCGGAGCAGGCGGCCGCGCTGCTGTCGCCGATCCTCGGCGTGCCCAAGGAGAAGATCGCCACCGACCTGCACACCCCCAAGACCCGCTACAAGCGGCTCGCGGCCCAGCAGACCCCGGCCGCCAAGAAGCAGATCAGCGACCTCAAGTCGGGCCTGGAGAAGCAGGCCGGCTCGCGGGCCTGCCAGGCCCAGAAGAAGCTGCTCGGCAAGCCCGCCGACCAGGGCGGGCGCACCCGGGTGGACAACGAGTGCGCCAACCCGCTGGCCGGGGTGTTCAACCGGGAGACCCAGAAGCGGATCTACCCGGCGGACGGCCTGGCCGCCAACCTGGTCGGCTTCGTCAACGCCGAGGGCGAGGGCGCCGGCGGCCTGGAGCAGCAGTACCAGAAGCTGCTGGCCGGCAAGGACGGCCACAGCAGCTACGCCCAGTCGGGCGGGCGGCTGGTGCCCACCGCCGGGGGCTCGATGGAGCCGGCCGTGCCGGGCGACGACGTGAAGCTGACCATCAACCGGGACATCCAGTGGGCCGCCCAGCGGGCGATCACCGACCAGGTGGCCAACTCCGGCGCGGAGAAGGGCTACGTGGTGGTCCAGGACGTGAAGACCGGCCAGGTCCTCGCGATGGCCACCGCGCCCGGCTTCAACCCGAACGACCTGAGCCTGGCCAAGCAGTCCCAGATGGGCAACCCGGCCCTGGTCGACGCGTACGAACCGGGCAGCACCGCCAAGCTGATGAGCCTGGCCGCGGTGCTGGACTCCGGCACGGCCAACTGGGACACCAAGGTGACCGTGCCCAACCGGCTGGTCCGGGCCGGGCAGCAGTTCAAGGACGACGTCGAGCACGGCGACTGGCACCTGACCCTGGCCGGGGTGCTCGCCAAGTCCTCCAACATCGGCACCATCGAGGCGGTCGAGACCCTCGGCGGCGGCGACCAGCTGAAGACCAACCAGGTGCTGGACGGCTACATGCGCAAGTTCGGGGTGGCCCAGCCGACCGGTCTGGGCTTCCCCGGGGAGACCTCCGGGATGCTCAAGAAGCCGGAGGACCTGGTCGCCTCGGAGAAGTACAACATCTCCTTCGGCCAGGGCCCGCTGCAGATGAACGCGCTCCAGGCCACCTCGGTCTACTCGACCATCGCCAACGGCGGGGTCCGGGTCGCGCCCAGCATCGTCCAGGGCGTCACCGACCCGAACGGCAAGTACGCCCCGAGCGCGCCGGGGGAGCAGACCCGGGTGGTCAGCCCGGAGACGGCCAAGACCCTCACCTCGATGCTGGAGTCGGTCGTCGACGACGAGCAGGGCACCGGCGGCAAGGCCGCCATCCCCGGCTACCGGGTCGCGGGCAAGACCGGCACCGCCGACCGGGGCGCCGCCGACGGCAAGGGCTACGACGGCTACACCGCCTCCTTCATCGGCTTCGCCCCCGCCGACGCCCCCCGCTACACCGTCTCCTGCACCCTCCAGGGCCCGGTCAACGGCCACTTCGGCGGCCAGCTGTGCGGCCCGGTGTTCAAGCAGGTGATGGAGTTCACCCTGAAGACCATGCAGGTCCCGCCGAGCGGCAGCCCGGCGCCGAACCTGGCCGTCGAGTGGAAGCCGTGAGCGCACGATGAGCAACGGACCGGCCGGGCCGGAGCACGGCGCGGCGGAGGGCCGGTTTGGCCCTGGACACCCTTCGGCGGATAGCCTTCCCGCCGTGCCGAAACCCGATCAAACCACCGTGAGTCCGCCCCGTCCGACCGGGACCACCGCCCTGCCGCTCGCCGAGCTGGCCGCCGAACTGGGCCTGCCGCCCGTCGAGGGCGGCGCCGTCACCGGCGTCACCCACGACTCCCGCGCGGTCCGTCCGGGCGACGTGTACGTGGCCTTCCCGGGCGCCAACCACCACGGCGCGGCGTTCGCCGGCAAGGCCGCGGAGTCCGGCGCGGTGGCGGTGCTCACCGACCCGGCCGGTGCCGAGCAGGCGGCCGCCACCGGCCTGCCGCTGCTGGTCGTCGACCGGCCGCGGGCCGTCATGGGCGAGCTGGCCGCGATCGTCTACGGCCGCCCCTCCCGGCGGCTGCTGATGATCGGGCTGACCGGCACCAACGGCAAGACCACCACCTCCTACCTGGTCGAGGGCGGCCTGCGCGGCGCCGGGCGCAGCCCGGGCGTGATCGGCACCGTCGAGATGCGGGTCGGCGAGGAGCGGATCAAGAGCGAGCGCACCACCCCCGAGGCCACCGACCTGCACGCGATCCTCGGCGTGATGGCCGAGCGCGGCGCCGACGCGGTGACCATGGAGGTCTCCAGCCACGCCCTGGTCTTCGGCCGCACCGACGGGGTCGCGTACGACGTCGCGCTGTTCAACAACCTGACCCCCGAGCACCTCGACTTCCACCCGGACATGGAGGACTACTTCCAGGCGAAGGCCCGGCTCTTCCAGCCCGGCAAGTCCCGCCACGGCGTGGTCAACCTGGACGACGAGTACGGCCGCCGGCTCGCCGCCGAGGCCAAGATCCCGGTGACCACCTTCTCCGCGACCGGCGCCGCCGCGGCCGACTGGCGGGCCGTGGACGTCCGGCTCGGGCCGGTCGGCTCCACCTTCAAGGTGCTGGGCCCGGACGGCGCCGAGGCCGAGGCCTCCGTCCCGCTGCCCGGCCCGTTCAACGTCGCCAACGCGCTCGCCGCGATCACCCTGCTGGTCGCCGCCGGCCTGCCGCTGGAGCGGGCCGTGGCCGGCGTCGCCGCCGTCCCCGGCGTGCCCGGCCGGCTGGAGCGGGTGGACGCCGGACAGCCGTTCGTCGCCGTCGTCGACTACGCGCACAAGCCGGACGCCCTGCAGGCCGTCCTCGCCTCGCTGCGCGAGGTCACCGAGGGCCGGCTGCACGTCGTGGTCGGCTGCGGCGGCGACCGCGACCCGCACAAGCGCGGCCCGATGGGCGCCATCGCCGCCCGTCTCGCCGACACCGCCCTGCTGACCAGTGACAACCCGCGCAGCGAGGACCCGCTGGCGATCCTCGCCACCATGCTGACCGGCGCCGCCGCGGTGCCCGAGGCCGAGCGCGGCGACGTCCTGGTCGTCCCCGACCGGGCCGAGGCGATCGGCCTCGCCGTCGCGCGCGCCCGGGCGGGGGACACCGTGCTGGTGGCCGGCAAGGGCCACGAGCTCGGCCAGTACGTACGAGACGAGATCCGCCCCTTCGACGACCGGGAGGTGCTGCGCGAATCCATCGCGCGGACCACGGCCGCACGGGGCGACCGAGGAGTAGAGCAGCAGTGATCGCACTGACCCTCGCCGAGGTGGCCGCCGCCGTCGGAGGCACGCTGGACGGCGCCGACCCGGACGCCCTGGTCACCGGCCCGGTCGAGGTCGACTCGCGGAAGGTGGCCCCCGGCGGCCTGTTCGCGGCCTTCGTCGGCGAGCACGTGGACGGCCACGACTACGCGGCCAAGGCGGTCGGGGACGGCGCTGTCGCGGTGCTGGCCTCCCGCCCGGTCGGCGTGCCCGCCGTCCTGGTCGACAGTGTGGTGGAGGCGCTCGGCCGGCTGGCCCGCGCCGTGGTCGCCCGCGCCGGGGGCACCGCCGTGGTCGCGCTGACCGGCTCGGCCGGCAAGACCAGCACCAAGGACCTGATCGCCCAGCTGCTCCAGCGCCGCGGCGAGACCGTCTACCCGCCCGGCTCGCTCAACAACGAGATCGGCCACCCGATGACCGCGCTGCGGGTCGAGGCCGGCACCCGGCACCTGGTCATGGAGATGGGCGCCCGGCACAAGGGCGACATCGAGTACCTCACCTCGATCACCCCGCCCCGGATCGGCGTGGTGCTCAACGTCGGCACCGCCCACGTCGGCGAGTTCGGCTCCCAGGAGGCGATCGCCGAGGCCAAGGGCGAACTGGTGGAGTCGCTGCCCGCCGACGGCGCCGCGATCCTCAACGCGGACGACCGGCTGGTGCGCGCGATGGCCTCCCGTACCAGGGCGAAGGTGGTCCTGTTCGGGGAATCGCCGGACGCCCACGTCCGGGCCACCGACGTTCGCCTGGACGCCACCGGGCGGCCATCGTTCACGCTCACCACCCCGGCCGGTTCCGCGCCCGTGCAGCTGCGCCTGTACGGTGAGCACCACGTCTCGAACGCCCTCGCCGCCGCAGCGGTGGCGGTGGAGCTCGGGATGTCCGTCGACGACACCGCGGCAGCCCTGGGCGAAGCGGGTGCGCTGTCCCGCTGGCGCATGGAGGTCGTCGACCGGGCCGACGGTGTCACCGTCGTGAACGACGCCTACAACGCGAACCCCGACTCGATGCGGGCCGCGCTGCGGGCGCTCGTCTCGATGGGTGGCCGGGGCCCGGAGCGCCGCCGCACCTGGGCGGTGCTCGGCGAGATGCGGGAGCTCGGCGAGGACAGCCTGGCCGAGCACGACGCCATCGGGCGGCTCGCCGTCCGGCTGGACGTCACCAAGCTGGTGGCGGTCGGCGGACGCGAGGCGGCCTGCATGGAACTCGGCGCGAGGAACGAAGGTTCGTGGGGTGAGGAGTCGGTGCTGGTGTCCGACGCGGACGCGGCGGTCGAGCTGCTGCGCAGTCAGCTGCGGCCGGGGGACGTGGTCCTGGTGAAGGCTTCCCGTTCGGTGGGGCTGGAGAAGGTGGCCGAGGCCCTCCTGACGGACGGTGTGGCCGCCTGATGAAGCAGATCCTTTTCTCCGGGATGATCGGTCTCATCCTGTCGCTGCTCGGCACCCCCGCCCTGATCAAGGTGCTCGCGAAGCACGGCTACGGCCAGTACATCCGGGACGACGGCCCCAAGGCGCACCACAGCAAGAAGGGCACGCCCACCATGGGCGGCATCGCCTTCATCCTGGCGACCCTGATCGCGTACTTCGCCACGAAGGCGATAACGGGCGAGAGCCCGACCGCCTCCGGGCTGTTGGTGCTCTTCCTGACCGCGGGCCTCGGCCTGGTCGGCTTCCTGGACGACTACATCAAGGTGGTCAAGCGCCGCTCGCTGGGCCTGCGGGCCAAGGCGAAGCTGGCCGGCCAGTCGATCGTCGGCCTCGGGTTCGCCATCCTGGCGATGCAGTTCCCGGACGACCGCGGGCTCAACCCGGCGTCCCAGAGCCTGTCCTTCGTCCGGGACTTCAAGTGGGCGATCGGACCCGTCCTGTTCGTCATCTTCGCGTACTTCATGATCGCCGCGATGTCGAACGGCGTGAACCTGACGGACGGTCTGGACGGCCTGGCCACCGGCGCCTCGGTGATGGTCTTCGGTGCCTACACCTTCATCGGCATCTGGGAGCACACCCAGAGCTGCGCCTACGCGATCACCGCGACCGCCAACTGCTACGACATCCGGGACCCGCTGGACCTCGCCGTCGTGGCCTCCGCCCTGATGGGCTCCTGCTTCGGCTTCCTGTGGTGGAACACCTCGCCCGCCAAGATCTTCATGGGTGACACCGGCTCGCTCGCCCTCGGCGGTGCCCTGGCCGGTCTGGCGATCTGCTCCCGCACCGAGCTGCTGCTCGCCCTGCTCGGCGGCCTCTACGTGATCATCACCCTCTCGGTGATCATCCAGGTCGGCTCCTTCCGGATGACCGGCAAGCGCGTCTTCAAGATGGCGCCGTTGCAGCACCACTTCGAACTCAAGGGCTGGACCGAGGTCCTGATCGTCGTCCGGTTCTGGATCATCCAGGGCCTGTGCGTCGCCGTCGGCCTCGGCCTGTTCTACGCGGGATGGGTGACCGGATGACCGACCCCGACCTGACCACCCCGGCCCCGGCCAACCCGGACTTCGACGGCCTGCCGGTCGCCGTCGCCGGGCTCGGCGTCTCGGGCATCAGCGCCGCGCGCGTCCTGCACGGCCTCGGCGCCCGGGTCACCGTGGTGGACGGCGGCAGCGGCCCCGGCCTGGCCGCCCGGGCCGCCGAGCTGGAGGCGCTCGGCGTCACCGTGCGGCTCGGCGACGGCGCGAGCCTGCCCGAGGGCACCGAACTGATCGTCACCTCGCCCGGCTGGGCGCCGGACAGCCCGCTGTTCGCCGCCGCCGAGGCGGCCGGGGTGCCGGTCTGGGGCGACGTCGAGCTGGCCTGGCGGCTGCGCAGGCCGCTGCCCGGCACCGGCGAGCCCGCCCCCTGGCTGGCCGTCACCGGCACCAACGGCAAGACCACCACCGTCCAGATGCTCGCCTCGATCCTCACCGCCGCCGGCAAGCGCACCGCCGCCGTCGGCAACGTCGGGGTCTCGGTCCTGGACGCGGTGCTCGCCGAGGAGCCGTACGACGTGCTCGCCGTCGAGCTCTCCAGCTACCAGCTGCACTGGGCGCCCTCGCTGCGCCCGCACTCGGCCGCGGTGCTCAACCTGGCGCCCGACCACCTCGACTGGCACGGCTCGATGGAGGCGTACGCCGCCGACAAGGGCCGGATCTACGAGGGCAACACGGTCGCCTGCGTGTACAACCTGGCCGACCCGGCCACCGAGGCGCTGGTCCGCGAGGCCGACGTCGAGGAGGGCTGCCGGGCGATCGGCTTCGGCCTCGGCGCCCCCGGCCCGTCGAACCTCGGCGTGGTGGACGGGCTGCTGGTGGACCGCGCCTTCGTCGAGGACCGGGCCAAGAACGCGGCCGAGCTGGGCGCGGTGTCGGACGTGAACCCGCCGGCCCCGCACAACATCGCCAACGCGCTCGCCGCGGCGGCGCTGGCCCGGGCGTACGGCGTCGAGCCGAAGGCCGTCCGGGAGGGCCTGCGGGCCTTCCGCCCGGACGCCCACCGGATCGCCGAGGTCGGCGTGGTCCGCGAGGTCACGTACATCGACGACTCCAAGGCCACCAACACCCACGCGGCGGCCGCCTCGCTGGCCGCCTACCGGCCGATCGTCTGGATCGCCGGGGGCCTGGCCAAGGGCGCGACCTTCGACGACCTGGTGCAGGGCGCGGCCGAGCGGCTGCGCGCCGTGGTGCTGATCGGCCAGGACCGGGCGGTGATCCGGGAGGCGCTGGAGCGACACGCTCCGGATGTGCCGGTGATCGAGGCGGCCGAGGGCCAGACTGGCGCGGTGGCGATGGCCGAGGTCGTTCGAACGGCCGCGTCGCTCGCCCGATCGGGTGACACGGTGCTGCTGGCGCCGGCCTGCGCCTCGATGGACATGTTCACCAACTACGGCGAGCGCGGCGACCTCTTCGCGGCGTCCGTCCGGGAGCTGGCGGGCGAGTAGTCAGGCGGGTGGACGGGCCGGCGCGGGCGCGTCGGACGGAGAGAGTGAGCGGGGAGCGGTGGCGGGGCAGGGCAGAGCGGATTCCGGCGTTGTGAAGCGGGACGCCGCCGAGCCGATGAGGGTGATCTCCGCCACCACGACCAAGTACAAGTCGGCCGGTCCGCTGGCCCGTCTCCAGGCCTTCCGGGCCCGGTGGCGGTACTGGCTGGACCGGCCGCTCACCCCGTACCTGCTGGTGCTCGGCAGCACCCTGCTGCTGGTCGTGCTCGGCCTGATGATGGTCTTCTCGGCCTCGCAGATCCTCGCCCTGAACCAGCACCACACGGCGCAGTACTACTTCCTCAAGCAGCTGATCGCGGCCATCCTCGGCCTGGTCCTGCTGATCGGCTTCGCCTCCGTCCCGGTGGCGGTGCTGCGGGTGATCACCTACCCGGTGATGATCGCGGTGATCGGCGCCCTCACCCTGGTCGCCATCCCCGGCATCGGGGTGCGGATCAACGGCAACCAGAACTGGCTGGATTTCGGCTTCTTCCAGTTCCAGCCCTCGGAGTTCGCCAAGCTCGCGCTGGTGCTCTGGGGCGCCGACCTGCTCGCCCGCAAGCAGAAGGCCGGCACCCTCAACTCGTGGAAGCACCTGCTGGTGCCGCTGGTGCCGGGGGCCCTGCTGCTGCTCGCGCTGATCATGTTCGGCGGCGACATGGGCACCTCGATGATCCTGGTGGCGATGCTGTTCGCGCTGCTCTGGATGGTCGGCGCGCCGCTGCGGCTGTTCGTGGCCACCGTCGGGGTGGCGGTGGTGGTCTGCACCGCGCTGGTGGTCACCGTCCCGCACCGGGCCGAGCGGCTGGGCTGCATCGGCGTCACCAAGCTCGACCCGGAGGGCGCCTGCTTCCAGGCCCTGCACGGCGTCTTCGCGTTCGCCAACGGCGGCGGCTTCGGTACCGGCCTCGGCGCCGGCGTGGAGAAATGGGGCCAGCTGCCCGAGGCGCACACCGACTTCATCTTCGCCGCGACCGGCGAGGAACTCGGTCTGGTGGGGACGCTGTCGGTGCTCGGTCTCTTCGCGGCACTAGGCTACGCGGGTATCCGTGTGGCCATCGGTACGAAGGACCCCTTCGTCAGGTACGCCGCGGGAGCCGCCACCACCTGGATCATGGCGCAGGCCATGATCAACCTGGGGTCGGCGCTGGGACTGCTGCCCATCGCGGGCGTCCCGCTCCCGCTGTTCTCCTACGGCGGTTCCGCCATGCTGTCGGCCATGTCCGCGATCGGTGTGCTGCTGTGCCTGGCGCGCAGCACCTCGGGCGCGAAGGCGGCCCTGGCCGCCCGGAGCAAGAACTCCCGGATCAGGAGACAACTGGCCCGGGTGCTGCCACGACGACGAACCACAGCGCGCCCGGCCCCGGGGCCGGCACGCAGGGAGCGGTGAATTTCGGTGCATGTCGTACTCGCCGGCGGGGGGACCGCCGGTCACATCGAGCCGGCCATGGCCCTCGCAGATGCCCTCCGCAGGCACGACCCGTCCGTCGGGATCACCGCCCTGGGCACCGAGCGCGGACTGGAGACCCGACTGGTACCCGAGCGCGGCTACCAGCTCGAGCTCATCCCGGCCGTCCCGCTGCCCCGCAAGCCCACCCCGGAGCTGATCACCGTCCCCGGCCGGCTGCGCGGCACCGTCCGGGCCGCCCAGGAGATCATCGAGCGGGTCAACGCGGACGCCGTGGTCGGCTTCGGCGGCTACGTCGCGATGCCCGCCTACCTGGCCGCCAAGCGGGCCGGGGTGCCGATCGTGGTGCACGAGGCGAACGCCCGCCCGGGCCTGGCCAACAAGATCGGCGCCCGCTACAGCGACTTCGTGGCGGTCTCCACGCCGGACAGCAAGCTGCGCGACTCCCGGTACATCGGCATCCCGCTGCGCCGGACCATCGCCACCCTGGACCGCGGCGCGGCCCGTCCGGAGGCCCGCCAGTACTTCGGCCTCGACCAGCGGCTGCCCACCCTGCTGGTCTCCGGCGGCTCCCAGGGCGCCCGCCGGCTCAACGAGACGATCACCGCGATCGCCCCGCGGCTCCAGCAGTACGGCGTGCAGATCCTGCACGCGGTCGGCCCGAAGAACGAGCTGCCGCAGGTGGCGGACGTCCCCGGGATGCCGCCGTACCGCCCGGTGCCGTACCTGGACCGGATGGACCTCGCCTACGCGGCCGCCGACATGATGCTCTGCCGGGCCGGCGCCATGACGGTGGCCGAGCTGGCGGCCGTCGGCCTGCCCGCCGCCTTCGTCCCGCTGCCGATCGGCAACGGCGAGCAGCGGCTGAACGCCCAGCCGATGGTCAAGGCCGGCGGCGGTCTGCTGGTGGACGACGCCGAGCTGACCCCGGACTGGGTGCTGCAGAACGTGCTGCCGGTGCTCACCGATCCGCAGCGGCTGTGGGACATGAGCCGTTCGGCCGCCGAGTTCGGCCGCCGGGACGCCGACGACCTGCTGGTCGGCATGGTCTACGAGGCCATCCAGGCCCACCGCGGCGGCCGCCGCCGTGGCTGACGGCCGGCTCGCCGACCCGCTGGAGGAGGAGCTGGAGGTGGAGGAGTCCGCTCCCCGCCTCCGGCTCTCCCGGCGGGGCATCGTGGTGCTGGGCGCGCTCGGCGCCGCGGTGCTCGGCGTGCTGGCCTGGCTGGTGTTCTTCTCCTCGGTCCTGGACGTGCGCACCGTCGCCGTCCAGGGCGCGGGCGACGACAAGCTGACGCCGGACCAGGTCCGCGAGGCGGTCGGCGGGCTCGGCGACGGGCCGCTGGCGCGGGTGGATCTGGACGGCGTCCGGCACCGGGTGGAGGGGATCCCCCGGGTGGCCAGGGCCGAGGTGTGGCGGGGCTGGCCGCACACCCTGCGGGTGAAGGTCGTCCAGCGCACGGCGGTGGCCGCGGTCAAGGGGGACGACGGCCGGTTCACCCAGGTCGACGCCGGGGGCGTGAGCTTCGCCACCGAACCGGCCCCGCCCGAGGGCGTCCCGGTGGTCGAGCTGCGACTCAGTCAGCAGGCGAACGACGTCGACGGGGTGATCTCCCGTCCGCAGCTGGTGCAGGGCGCGGTGGCGGTGGCCGCCGGGCTGCCGCCGGAGGTCGCCAAGCGGGTCGGCTCGGTGCTGGTGCACTCGTACGACGACATCCAGTTGCAGCTCAGCGGGGGTGTGACGGTGCGTTGGGGGAGTCCGGAGCAGATCGACCGCAAGGCCCGGGTCCTGGTCGCGCTCCTGAACCAGAAGGGCACGAACTTCGACGTGACGGCGCCGGAGGCGCCGGCGGTGTCGGGATGATCCGGTAGGTTCTCTGCCTGAGGGAGGGGTTGACGCCTTGAAGTGTCGGCCCGACTCTTGGTGGTCACCCCCGGTTTCCTAAGCCGGCCGATGATCACATAGGCTCAAAAGAAAAAGGGAAGCTCGGCGTGTTCGTTGAAACGCGTGCCTGGAGCCACCTAGTGTCCTGTGTCACCAGACTGTGTTTCCTGGTGATGTGACGGAGACACAGAACTAACCCTAAAGGTCAAGTTTAGGGTTGGGGTCGGCGGTCGGCATTTCGGACATTCAGTCAGAAACCAGGCTCCCTACCCATCGACATCCGTCGGTACGGCCCCGCCCCGGGTCGGGCCGACCCGGAAATTCGAGGCGAGAGGCCTTCGACGTGGCAGCACCGCAGAACTACCTCGCAGTCATCAAGGTCGTCGGAATCGGCGGCGGTGGTGTCAACGCCATCAACCGGATGATCGAGGTCGGTCTCAAGGGCGTCGAGTTCATCGCGATCAACACCGATGCGCAGGCCCTCCTGATGAGCGACGCCGACGTCAAGCTCGATGTGGGCCGTGAACTCACCCGGGGCCTCGGCGCCGGCGCCAACCCCGAGGTCGGCCGCAAGGCCGCCGAGGACCACCGCGAGGAGATCGAGGAGGTCCTCAAGGGGGCCGACATGGTCTTCGTGACCGCCGGCGAGGGCGGTGGCACGGGCACGGGCGGCGCGCCCGTCGTCGCCAACATCGCGCGCTCGCTGGGCGCCCTGACGATCGGCGTGGTCACCCGCCCCTTCACCTTCGAGGGCCGCCGCCGGGCCAACCAGGCCGAGGACGGCATCGCCTCCCTGCGCGAAGAGGTCGACACCCTCATCGTGATCCCCAACGACCGGCTGCTGTCCATCTCGGACCGCCAGGTCAGCGTCCTCGACGCGTTCCGCTCGGCCGACCAGGTCCTGCTCTCCGGTGTCCAGGGCATCACCGACCTGATCACCACCCCGGGTCTGATCAACCTCGACTTCGCCGACGTCAAGTCCGTCATGTCGGACGCCGGTTCGGCGCTCATGGGCATCGGCTCGGCCCGCGGTGAGGACCGCGCCAAGGCCGCCGCCGTGATGGCGATCTCCTCGCCGCTGCTGGAGGCCTCGATCGACGGCGCCCGCGGCGTGCTGCTGTCCATCTCGGGCGGCTCCGACCTCGGCCTGTTCGAGATCAACGAGTCGGCCCAGCTGGTAAGCGAGGCGGCGCACCCCGAGGCGAACATCATCTTCGGTGCGGTCATCGACGACGCGCTCGGCGACGAGGTCCGGGTCACCGTCATCGCGGCCGGCTTCGACGGCGGGCAGCCGCCGGCGATCGTCCGCGACCCGGTCGTCAAGTCCACCACCCCGGAGCGCCCGGCCACCCCGCCGGCCGCCCCGGAGCGCCCGGCCGGCCGCCCGTACGGGACGATCGGCTCGGTGACGTCCCGTTCGGAGGGCGAGTCCTCGACCACCACGTCGAGCCGGAGCGCCGAGACCTCGACCACCACGACCGCCTCCGCCCCGGTTCCGCCGCAGGTGCAGCCGGCCCGGCAGCCGTTCGTGGAGAGCCCGGCCGAGGAGCTCGACGTCCCGGATTTCCTTAAGTGATCGATCACGCGATCCGCGCGGGTGCTCACTTCGCCTTCACCTCACGGTGGGGCGGGGTGAGCACTTCGCCGTACGGGGAGCTCAACCTCGGCGGCGCGGTGGGGGACGACCCGGAGGCCGTGCGGGAGAACCGGGCGCTGGCCGCCCGGCGGCTGGGGCTCGACCCGGCCGACGTGGTGTGGATGAACCAGGTGCACGGCGCCGAGGTCGCGGTGGTGACCGAGCGCCAGCCGCTCGGGCAGGCCCCGACGGTGGACGCGGTGGTCTCCGACCGGCCGCTCGCGCTGGCGGTGCTGACCGCCGACTGCACCCCGGTGCTGCTGGCCGATCCGGTGGCGGGCGTGGTGGGCGCGGCCCACGCGGGCCGGCCCGGGCTGGCGGCCGGGGTGGTGCCCGCGGCCGTCCGGGCGATGGTCGAACTGGGCGCGGAGCCCTCGCGGATCACCGCCGCCACCGGGCCCGCGGTCTGCGGCCGCTGCTACGAGGTGCCGGCCGAACTGCGCGCCGAGGTCGCCGCGGTGGTGCCGGAGGCCTTCGCCGAGACGTCCTGGGGGACTCCGGCCCTGGACGTGCCGGAGGGAGTCGCGGCCCAGCTGGCCGCGGCGGGGGTCAAGGAGCTGGTGAGGTCACCGGTCTGCACCCTCGAATCCGCCGATCACTACTCCTATCGCCGCGAGCAGCGCACCGGCCGGCTCGCGAGCTACGTCTGGTTGGGCTCTGATCACTGATGACGAACGACATCTACGGACCGTTCCCGGGGAGCGCCGCGTTCGTGGCGGCGCTGACGGAGGGCCAGCGGGCCCGGTACGAGGAACTCGGCACCAACCTCGACGTGGTCGAGCGCCGGATCGCGGACGCGTGCGCGGCCGCCGGGCGCGCCCGGAGCGAGGTCACCCTGGTCGTCGTCACCAAGACCTACCCCGCCGAGGACACCGCGCTGCTGGCCGGACTCGGTGTGACGGACGTCGCGGAGAACCGTGACCAGGACGCCGCTCCCAAGGCGGAGCAGTGCAGAAACCTTCCTCTTGACTGGCACTTCGTCGGCCAGCTGCAGACCAACAAGGTCCGCTCGGTCGTCCGGTACGCGAACCACGTGCACTCGGTGGACCGGCTCCGGCTGGTCCAGTCGCTCTCCGCGGCGGTGCTCAAGTCGGAGCGCCCGGAGCTGGGTTGCCTGGTACAGGTGGCGCTGGACAAGGCGTACGGGGAGGGTGAGCACCGGGCGGGGGTCGCGCCGGAGGACGTCGCGCAACTGGCCGACGCGATCGCCGACACGCCCGGGCTGCGGCTGGACGGTGTGATGACCGTCGCTCCGCTGGCGGGCCCGCTGGCCGGGGATCCGGCCCGCGCCTTCGATCGGCTGACGGAAATCGCAACCGCCGTACGGGCGGACCATCCGGCTGCCACCATGGTCTCCGCAGGGATGAGCGGCGACCTTGAGCAGGCGATTGCCGCCGGAGCGACACATGTGCGCGTCGGAACGGCGGTACTCGGAGTGAGGTCACCCCTCAGGTAACGTCACCGGGTAAGTAGATCAGACAGCAGGACAAAATAGGACAGAATCTAGCAGCTCTTCGGAGCGCTAGCGAACCGTGGATCGCAGCTCCGCGGCCCCCACTCCACGAAACTGACCGGCCGTCGGGCTGACGCGCCGTCGTGGAGGGGCCGCGGAATCCGCAGGCAGGGCCGTCATGTGCCCGGGTTGCCGGGACGGAGCCGGTCCTGACGGAGCGAGCGGAGCGAGCGACCATCAGAAGGTGCGCGCATCGCGAAGCCCGCCACCGAGCGTCAGCGAGGTGGCTATGAGCGGAGGAGACAGGAGCATGGCCGGCGCAATGCGCAAGATGGCGGTCTACCTCGGCCTCGTGGAGGACGAGACGTACGACGGCCAGGGGTACGACCCCGACGACGACTACGACGCGGACCCCGAGCCGATCCGGACGGGCCAGCGGACCGAGGACATCCCCCGGCCGGCCCCGGCTCCGGTGGCCGCCGCGCCCGCTCCGGTCTCCTCGATCGCCCCGCAGCCGGTGCCCGCGGCGGTGCCGATCCGACAGGAGACTCCGAGGATGGCCCCCGTGTCGTCCATCACACCCGAACGTCGCCACAACCTGGAGAAGAGCGCACCGGTGATCATGCCCAAGGTCGTGAACGAACGAGAGCCCTACCGCATCACCACGCTGCACCCCCGGACCTACAACGAGGCCCGTACCATCGGGGAACAGTTCCGCGGCGGCACCCCCGTGATCATGAATCTGACGGAGATGGACGACACCGACGCGAAGCGCCTCGTAGACTTCGCCGCTGGACTCGTCTTCGGTCTGCACGGCAGTATCGAGCGCGTGACACAGAAGGTGTTCCTGCTGTCGCCTGCTAACGTCGATGTCACGGCGGAGGACAAGGCTCGGATCGCCGAGGGTGGGTTCTTCAACCAGAGCTGACCCGGCCACGACTTTACGTGTGGATCTGATCAACAGTGGTTTAGCGACAGGTGACGAGCGGCAGGCCCGAGGGATCGGGACCGGGGAGAGGGAAACGCGATGGACATCGTGTGGGCGGTGCTCTACTACGCCCTGACCGTCTTCCTGGTGTTCCTGCTCGTACGACTGGTCATGGACTGGGTCTTCCAGTTCGCGCGTTCGTGGCGGCCCGGCAAGGCCATGGTCCTGGTCCTGGAGGCCACGTACACTGTCACGGATCCGCCGCTCAAGCTTCTTCGGCGGCTCATTCCGCCGTTGCGTTTCGGGGGCGTGGCGCTCGACCTGTCCTTCTTCGTACTGATGATCATTGTGTATGTCCTGATCTCGCTTGTGCACCCCTAGTCGTAGGTGAGCGATGCGACAGGATGCCGGTGTGCCGACGATCACGTTGAGGTGAAGAGATGCCATTGACCCCCGAGGACGTTCGGAACAAGCAGTTCACGACCGTCCGCCTGCGTGAAGGCTATGACGAGGACGAGGTCGATGCCTTCCTCGACGAGGTCGAGGCGGAGCTGACCCGCCTCCTCCGGGAGAACGAGGACCTGCGCGCCAAGCTGGCCGCGGCGACTCGTGCCGCCGCGCAGAACCAGGCCAACCTGCGCAAGGAGCCGCAGCAGGACGCGCCCCGACAGGGCGGCGCTCCGGTGCCGGCCGCCATATCCGGTCCGCCGGTCCCCGGCCAGCAGGGTCCGGGCGGCCCGCAGCAGATGGGCCCCGGTGGTCCGCAGCAGATGGGTCCGGGTGGTCCGCAGCAGATGGGCCCCGGCGGCCCGCAGCAGCAGATGGGCAACCAGCCCCTCGGCCTGCCCGCCGGATCCGCCCCGCAGCTTCCCGCTGCCGGCGGCCCGCAGCAGCAGCAGATGAACCAGACCATGGGCGGCCAGCAGCAGCTGGTCCAGCCGATGGGCGGTCAGATGCTCCAGCCCATGGGCGGTCCCGGTGGCCCGCAGCAGATGGGCAACCCGATGGGCCAGGGCATGGGCCAGCAGCAGATGCAGCCGATGGGCGGCCCCATGGGCGGCCCGCAGCAGCAGCAGATGCAGCCGATGGGCGCCCCGATGCAGCAGCAGGGCCCCGGTGGCGACAGCGCGGCCCGCGTGCTGGCGCTCGCTCAGCAGACCGCCGACCAGGCGATCTCCGAGGCCCGCTCCGAGGCCAACAAGATCGTCGGCGAGGCGCGCAGCCGGGCCGAGGGCCTGGAGCGCGACGCCCGTGCGAAGGCCGACGCGCTGGAGCGGGACGCGCAGGAGAAGCACCGCGTCGCGATGGGCTCGCTGGAGTCGGCGCGGGCCACGCTGGAGCGCAAGGTCGAGGACCTGCGGGCGTTCGAGCGTGAGTACCGCACCCGTCTGAAGTCGTACCTGGAGACCCAGCTGCGTCAGCTGGAGTCGCAGGCCGACGACTCGCTCGCCCCGCCGCGGATCCCCGCCACCGCGTCGCTGCCGCCGGCGGCCTCGTCGATGGCTCCGGCCGGTGCCGGCGCGATGAGCGGCGGTGCGCCGAGCTTCGGTGGCGGCCAGCCGTCCTTCGGGGGCAACTCGCCGTCCTTCGGCGGGAACAGCTCCTTCGGTGGCAACTCCTCGGCGCCGAGCTTCGGCGGCCAGTCGACCGGTGGCAACAGCGGTGCTCCGCAGATGCAGCCGGCCGGGATGACCCAGCCGATGGCGGCCGTCCGTCCGCAGCCGCCGCAGCCGATGCAGCAGGCTCCGGCGCCGATGCGGGGCTTCCTGATCGACGAGGACGGCGACAACTGAGGTTGTAGCAGCGCTTTCCGAGAGCGCCCCCTTTCCGACCCACGGGTCGGGGAGGGGGCGCTCTTCTGTGTGGGGGGCGTGCGGGGAGGGGAAGCGCTGCGGCCGGGGGCGTGGGGAACCGGGCGGGGGCGTGCGGGAGTCGGGGTGGCTGCGGGGCGTGGGCGGGTACGGCGAAGCCGCCGTCACCCCGGGGTGACGGCGGCTTCGTTGTCGGGCGGTCAGGCCTTGCGGAGCTGGAAGGCCAGGCCGAGCGACTCGTCGGCGAAGGTCTCGGACTCCCAGTCGGCGGCACCGGCGGCGAAGTCGGTGGCGAGGACCTCCTCGGCGACGAGGGGACCGTGCTCGGCGATCGCCTCGGCGGTCTCCTCCGAGGCGGCGCGCCAGCGCAGGACGATGCGGTCGGCGACGTCCAGGCCGGAGTTCTTCCGGGCCTCCTGGATCTGGCGGATGGCGTCGCGGGCGATGCCGAGCCGCTTGAGCTCCGGGGTGATGGCCAGGTCGAGGGCGACGGTGGCGCCGGACTCGTTGGCGACGGCCCAGCCCTCGCGCGGGGTCTCGGTGATGATCACCTCGTCCGGGGAGAGGGTGACCGTCTCGCCGTCCAGCTCGACCGAGGTCTCGCCGGTGGCGCGCAGTTCGGCGGCCAGGCGGGCGGCGTCGGTGGCGGCGACCGCCTTGGCGACGTCCTGCACGCCCTTGCCGAAGCGCTTGCCCAGCGCGCGGAAGTTGGCCTTGGCGCTGGTGTCGACCAGCGAGCCGCCGACCTCCGCCAGCGACTCCAGGGTGGAGACGTTGAGCTCCTCGGCGATCTGCGCGCGCAGGTCGGCCGGCAGCTCCTCCCAGCCCTGGGCGGCGACCAGCGCGCGGGACAGCGGCTGACGGGTCTTCACGCCGGACTCGGCGCGGGTGGCCCGGCCCAGCTCGACCAGGCGGCGGACCAGCGCCATGTGCTTGGAGAGCTCGGTGTCGATCAGCGACTCGTCGGCCTCCGGCCAGGTGGCCAGGTGCACCGAGGCCGGGGCCTCCGGGGCGACCGGGACGACCAGGTCCTGCCAGACCCGCTCGGTGATGAACGGGGTGAGCGGGGCCATCAGGCGGGTGACCGTCTCCAGCGCCTCGTGCAGCGTGGCGAGCGCGGCGGCGTCGCCCTGCCAGAAGCGGCGGCGGCCGCGGCGGACGTACCAGTTGGACAGGTCGTCGACGAAGCCGGACAGCAGCTTGCCGGCGCGCTGGGTGTCGTACGCCTCGTAGGCCGCGTCGACCTCGCGGACCAGGGTGTTCAGCTCGGAGAGCACCCAGCGGTCCAGCTGCGGGCGGTCGGCCGGGGCCGGGTCGCTCGCCGAGGGCGCCCAGTTCGAGGTGCGGGCGTACAGGGCCTGGAAGGCGACGGTGTTCCAGTAGGTGAGGAGGGTCTTGCGGACCACCTCCTGGATGGTGCCGTGGCCGACCCGGCGGGCCGACCAGGGCGAGCCGCCGGCCGCCATGAACCAGCGGACGGCGTCGGCGCCGTGCTGGTCCATCAGCGGGATCGGCTGGAGGATGTTGCCCAGGTGCTTGGACATCTTGCGGCCGTCCTCGGCCAGGATGTGGCCCAGGCAGACGACGTTCTCGTAGCTGTTCTTGTCGAACACCAGGGTGCCGATCGCCATCAGCGTGTAGAACCAGCCGCGGGTCTGGTCGATCGCCTCGGAGATGAACTGCGCCGGGTAGCGCTTCTCGAACAGCTCCTTGTTCTGGTACGGGTAGCCGTACTGGGCGAACGGCATCGAGCCCGAGTCGTACCAGGCGTCGATGACCTCGGGCACGCGGGTGGCGGTGCCGCCGCAGTCGCGGCAGTCGAAGGTCACCGCGTCGATGTACGGGCGGTGCGGGTCGAGGCCGCTCTGGTCGGTGCCGGTGAGCTCGGACAGCTCGGCCAGCGAGCCGACGCAGGTGAGGTGGCCCTCCTCGCAGCGCCAGATCGGCAGCGGGGTGCCCCAGTAGCGGTTGCGGCTGAGCGCCCAGTCGATGTTGTTGTTCAGCCAGTCGCCGAAGCGGCCGTGCTTGACCGTGTCCGGGAACCAGTTGGTGGCCTCGTTCTCACGGATCATCGCGTCCTTGACGGCGGTGGTCCGGATGTACCAGGACGGCTGCGCGTAGTAGAGCAGCGCGGTGTGGCAGCGCCAGCAGTGCGGGTAGCTGTGCTCGTACGGCAGGTGGCGGAAGAGCAGGCCGCGCTCCTTGAGGTCCGCGACCAGGTCCTCGTCGGCCTTCTTGAAGAACTGGCCGCCGACCAGCGGGACCTCGGGGGCGAAGGTGCCGTCGCCGAGCACCGGGTTGACCACCGGCAGGCCGTACCGGCGGCAGGTCGCGAGGTCGTCCGCGCCGAAGGCGGGGGACTGGTGGACGATGCCGGTGCCGTCCTCGGTGGTGACGTACTCGGCGGTGACGACGTAGTGGGCGTTCTCGATCTCGACCAGGTCGAAGGGGCGGCGGTAGGTCCAGCGCTCCATCTCGGCGCCGGTGAAGGACTCGCCGGTGGTCTCCCAGCCCTCGCCGAGCGCCTTGGCGAGCAGCGGCTCGGCGACGACGAGCCTCTCGTTCCCGTCGGTGGCCACCACGTAGGTGACCTCCGGGTGGACGGCGGCGGCGGTGTTGGAGACCAGGGTCCACGGGGTGGTGGTCCAGACCAGCAGGGCGGCCTGGCCGGCCAGCGGGCCGCTGGTCAGCGGGAAGCGGACGAAGACCGAGGGGTCGACCACGGTCTCGTAGCCCTGGGCCAGCTCGTGGTCCGAGAGGCCGGTGCCGCAGCGCGGGCACCAGGGGGCGACGCGGTGGTCCTGGACCAGCAGGCCCTTGTCGAAGATCTGTCGCAGCGACCACCAGACGGACTGGACGTACGACGGGTCCATCGTCCGGTAGGCCTCGTCGAGGTCGACCCAGTACCCCATGCGGGTGGTCAGCTCGGTGAAGGCGTCGGTGTGGCGGGTGACCGACTCGCGGCACCTGGCGTTGAACTCGGCGATGCCGTACGCCTCGATGTCCTGCTTGCCGGAGAAGCCCAGCTCCTTCTCGACGGCGAGCTCGACCGGCAGGCCGTGGCAGTCCCAGCCGGCCTTGCGGGCGACGTGGTAGCCCTTCATGGTCCGGAAGCGCGGGAAGACGTCCTTGAAGACGCGGGCCTCGATGTGGTGGGCGCCGGGCATGCCGTTGGCGGTCGGCGGGCCCTCGTAGAACACCCACTCGGGGCGGCCCTCGGACTGCTCCAGGCTGCGCTGGAAGATCTTGTTGTCCTGCCAGAACGACAGGATCTGGTGCTCCAGGGCAGGCAGATCCACCTGCGCGGGGACGGGGTTGTAGGTGCTGGCCATCGCGGCGTCTACCTCCGGCGGATGCTGGGACTGGATCCTCCGGAGGGACGAGACGGACCAGGCCGCCCCGCGGTACCACCCTCCTTGGCCGCGGTACTGCTGTTCGCGGCCCTCTTGTTTGGGCTTGCTGCCGGGTCTAGTGGGCCGCTGCGGCATCGCGGCGGCCGTTCTTCCGGCGGCTCCGGGGTGATCTTCCCGCCGTGCACACCCCCGGGCTCGCACCGTCCCCGGGTCGCTGGTGGCTGCGTACGTCGGTACTCGTCCCATCTGCGCCTTGCAGGCCCAGTGTATCGGCCGGGCGAGTCGGTTTGTCCAAAGCGTTTCCCGGCGGGCGGTCCGCGGGCGCGCCGGCGGGCGCCCCGGGAGTGCTCCGGCCATGCTCCGGGAGCGCTTCGGGAGCACTCCGGGGGCGTGCGGCGGCGGAGGTTAGCCGGAGTCGATCTGGGCACAAATCCATGAGCGCACGGGGCGTGACGGTTGGGGCGGCTGCCTGGGTGGGAACGTTATGAGGCGTCGGTATGTCATGTTGTGACCGGTTTTGATCGGGATTATCGTTCCGGCACTGGAAGCCGCCGGGAACCGGCGGCTCGATTCGTTCGTAGATGGGGTCGAAAGCCATGGCTGAGAAGGGAACCGGCGCGGGTACCGCCACCAAGCGGGCACGCAAGGCCGTGGCGGTCGACCCAGGGGAGGGGACCGTGACCACTACCGCACCGAAGAACGGCACCGACACCGTCACCGCGCCGCGCGGCGCCGAGTCCGTGGACCCGGCCACGCTGCCGGTCCGGCCGGGCGAGGACCCGTGGACCACCGAGGAGGTCCACGAGCTGCACGACGAGCTGATCAGCGAGCTGGACCGGCTCCGCAGCGAGATCGACGCCGCCGAGGCGGCCATCTCCGGCCTGATGCGCGACTCCAACGACGGGGCCGGCGACGACCAGGTGGACGCCGGTACGAAGAACATCTCGCGGGAGAGCGAACTGGCGCTGGCCAACAACGCGCGCGACAGCCTGGCGCAGACCGAGCGCGCGCTGGAGCGGCTGGAGGGCGTCGGCTTCGGCACCTGCGAGTCCTGCGGGCAGGCCATCGGCAAGGCCCGGATGCAGGCCTTCCCCCGGGCGACGCTCTGTGTGCAGTGCAAGGCCAAGCAGGAACGCCGCTGACCAGGGCGGCCGGAGGGACGCGAGGGGTCGGGCTTGCCGTACGCTCGACCCCGTAACGTCGCCTGAAGGATGCCGCCTGACGCGTTCGTGAACGCGGGCAGGCCATCACCGGCCCACCACCCTCCCCCTCCTGCGGACCGGGGGAGCTCCACCGGCAGCGGAGCGGATCATCAGCACGCAAGGTTCCCCTCAGACCCGGGACGACGCCGTCCCGACCCCCGCCGATACCGTGGAGGTGCCCGTGGCCGAGCCGACCGGGGCGTCCGCGGACACCACGACGGACGGGAAGCCCAAGGGTCCGCGGCGGATCGGCGTGCTGCTGGTCGTCGCGGTGCTCGCCCTCCTGATCGACCTCGGCAGCAAGCTGCTGGTGGTCGCCCGGCTGGAGAACCACGCGGCGATCAAGGTGATCGGGGACGTGCTCACCCTCCAGGTGATCCGGAACTCGGGCGCGGCCTTCGGGATGGGGCAGGCGCTGACCGTCGTCTTCACGGTGATCGCCTCCTCCGTCATCGTGGTGATCTGGCGGATCGCCCGGAAGCTGTACAGCCTGCCCTGGGCGATCGCGCTCGGGCTGCTGCTCGGCGGGGCGCTCGGCAACCTCACCGACCGGCTGTTCCGCGCGCCCGGGGTCTTCCGCGGCCACGTGGTGGACTTCGTCTCCGTCCAGTACTTCGCGGTCTTCAACCTCGCGGACTCGGCGATCGTCTGCGGCGGAATCCTGGTGGTCCTGCTCTCCTTCCGGGGCAGCAACCCGGACGGGACCGTCCACCAGGAGGTCGAGAAGGCCGGGAAGGCCGGGAAGCCGGAGCAGGGCGAGAAGTAGCGCCGGACCGCCGGCGGGCGGGGGAGGGCCGCGGTTCCGGCATACTCGTACGGGTGAGTACCGCAGCGCAGATCCGCAGCCTCCCCGTTCCCGACGGCCTGGAGGGCGAGCGCCTCGACGCCGCCCTGGCCCGGATGTTCGGCTTCTCCCGGACCAAGGCCGCCGAGCTGGCCGCCGACGGCAAGGTGATGATCGACGGCGCCGTGGCCGGCAAGTCGGACCGGGTGACCGCCGGCTCCTGGCTGGAGGTCGAGATCCCCGCCCCGGCCGCGCCGGTGCGGATCGTCGCCGAGCCCGTCGAGGGCATGCGCATCGTGCACGACGACGAGGACATCGTCCTGATCGACAAGCCGGTCGGCGTCGCCGCGCACCCCAGCCCGGGCTGGACCGGCCCCACCGTGATCGGCGGACTGGCCGCGGCCGGGTACCGGATCTCCACCTCGGGCGCCGCCGAGCGCCAGGGCATCGTGCACCGGCTGGACGTCGGCACCTCCGGGCTGATGGTCGTCGCCAAGTCCGAGCGCGCGTACACCGACCTCAAGCGGCAGTTCCACGACCGGATCACCGAGAAGCGCTACCACACGCTGGTGCAGGGCCACCCGGACCCGATGAGCGGGACGGTGGACGCGCCGATCGGGCGGCACCCCAGCTCGGACTGGAAGTGGGCCGTCACCCGCGACGGCAAGGCGTCGATCACCCACTACGACCTGATCGAGGCGTACCGGGCCGCGTCGCTGCTGGCGATCAAGCTGGAGACCGGGCGCACCCACCAGATCCGCGTCCACATGTCCGCGCTGCGGCACCCCTGCGTGGGCGACCTCACGTACGGCGCCGACCCCACGCTGGCCAAGCGGCTCGGGCTGACCCGGCAGTGGCTGCACGCGGTGTCGCTCGGCTTCGAGCACCCGGCGGACGGGCAGTGGGTCGAGTTCTCCAGCGAGTACCCGGAGGACCTCAAGAAGGCGCTGGACATCATCGCGGCGGAGAGCTGAGATGACGGCCGCCGAGATGCCGGCCGTCACCGTCCGGGTCGTCGACGGGGAGGCGGACCTGGAGCTGGCGCGGGCCGTCCGGCGCGAGGTCTTCGTCGTCGAGCAGAACGTGCCCGAGGAGCTGGAGTACGACGAGTACGACGCGACCTCGGTGCACCTGCTGGCCGTCGGGGCCGACGGGGCCGCGCTGGGGACGGCGCGGCTGATCTTCGGCGAGCAGGCGCGCGGGCTCACCGGGGGCGTCGAGGGGCGCGTGCTGCTCGGGCGGCTCGCGGTCGTCGCGGCGGCCCGGGGGACGGGGCTGGGCGCGGAACTCGTCCGGGCCGTCGAGGCCGCGGGGGCCGAGCGCGGGGGCGTCGAGGTCGAGCTGCACGCGCAGGTGCAGGCGCTCGGGTTCTACGAGCGGCTGGGGTACGTGGCCGAGGGGCCGGTGTACGACGACGCCGGGATACCGCACCGGACGATGACGCGGGTGCTGTAGGACCCGCTCTGATCGCGTGGTTCCCCGCGCCCCTGTCCGGGGCGCGGGGAACTCCGCTTTTCGGGGCTTCGCCGGTGGGGCCGGGCGCCGGTCAGGTGTCGGTGGTGCGGAGGCGGGGGAGCGCGTGGGGGTGCTCGTCGCGCAGGTGGGCGATGAGCTGCTCGCGGATGTCGAAGCGGAGCCGGGCGGCGTCGTCGGGGGTGCGGGCGGTCATGGTGGCGCGGACGACGATGGTGCTGGGCGTGGTGTCGGTGACGTCGAGGGCCCACTCGCCGCCGTCCCAGAGCGGGTGCCGGTCGAGGCGGGCGCGCAGGGTGGTGCGCAGCTCGTCCACCCGGGTGGTGTGGTCGAGGTGGAGCAGGACGGCGGCGAGCAGGCCGGGGTCGCGGCGGGTCCAGTTCTCGAAGGGCTTGTTGACGAAGTACGAGACCGGGACGATCAGCCGGCGGTAGTCCCAGAGCCGGACCACCAGGTAGCTGAGGGTGATCTCCTCGACGGTGCCCTGCTGGCCGTCCACCACCACGGTGTCGCCGATCCGGACGGTGTCGCCGAAGGCGATCTGGAGACCGGCGAAGAAGTTGCCCAGGGTGCTCTGGGCGGCGATGCCGGCCACGATGCCGATGATGCCCGCAGAGGCGAGCAGGCTGGCGCCGATGGTGCGCATGGCGGAGAAGGTCAGCAGCATCACGGCCACCGTGACCACGACGATCAGCGCGTCGGCCGCCCGGCGCAGCATGCTGATCTGGGTGCGCACCCGTTGGACCCGGGCCGGGTCGTCGACGCGGCTCTCGTACCGGCTGAGCAGGGCCTCCAGGACGGCGGCCACCACGCGGACGGTGAGCCAGCCCAGCGAGGCGAGCAGGAACAGCAGGAGCAGGTGCTGGGCGCCGTCGTCGTGCTTCAGGTGGAAGATCCGCTGGAGCGGCTTGGCGGCGAGCAGCAGGGCCGACACGACGGCGAGCTGGAGCGGGATCCGGCAGCGGCGCAGGAGCGGCCAGACCGGTGCCGACGGTTGGCGGGCGGCGATCCGCTGGAGGGCCTGGTCGACGATCCAGCCGATCGCCAGGGTGGCGGCGACGGTGGCGAGCAGCGAGAGCAGCGGCCGGAGCATGCGCCGTACGATACCCGGGCACAGTGGGGCGAAGCGGACGTAACGGCGCGGGGCTCGGGTGACACCCCGGGCGGTGCTTCCAGGGGGTGCCTTTATCGGACGCCTACCCGGACGGCGGATACGATCAGCGGCCATGGAGTTCGGTGGGGCATGGCGTCGCTGGCGCGCCCGGGGAACAACGGTCAGACACAGGCTGCTGGCCGGGGCGGTGGCCCTGGCGGCCGTGGCCGCGGCCGGCACCGCGACGGTGGCGTCCGGCGGTGAGCAGGCGGTCCGTCAGGAGGACCGTTTCCTCAGCATGCCGGAGACGCCCGGCAGCGCCCAGCAGGTCCAGCTGGACACCTCCTTCTTCACCACCGGCGGCGGTCCGCGCCCGGCGGTGCTGCTCGCCCACGGCTTCGGCGGCTCCAAGGAGGGCGAGCGGCAGCGCGCCGAGCAGCTGGCCCGGCAGGGGTACGCGGTGCTGACCTGGTCGGCGCGCGGCTTCGGGCACTCGGGCGGGAAGATCGGCCTGAACGCGCCCGACCGCGAGGTCGAGGACGTCAAGCACCTGGTGGACTGGCTGGCCCAGCGGCCCGAGGTGCAGCTGGACGGGCCCGGCGACCCGAAGGTCGGCATCACCGGCGCCTCGTACGGCGGGGCGGTCTCGCTGCTGGCCTCCGCGTACGACCACCGGATCGACGCCGTGGCCACCCAGATCACCTGGTGGAACCTGGCCGACGCGCTGTTCCCGCAGGGCGTGCAGGGCTCGGGCGCGGCGGACGGCGTGTTCAAGAAGCTGTGGGCCGGGATCTTCTTCACCACCGGCTCGGCCGGGGACCTCGGGCCCTCCGGGGAGGCGCCGCGGGAGAGCGGCGGCCCCGGGCCGAAGGCGGACGGGCCGGTCGGCTGCGGGCGGTTCCTGGAGTCGCTCTGCCAGATGTACGACCGGGTCGCCACCGCCGGGCACGCCGACCCGGAGGCCGTCGCGCTGCTGGACCGCTCCAGCCCGTCCTCGGTGGCGGCGCAGCTCAAGGCGCCGACGCTGGTGGTGCAGGGGCAGCAGGACTCGCTGTTCCCGCTGGACCAGGGCGACCGGATCGCCAAGGCGGTGGCCGCCAACGGCGCCCCGGTGGCGGTCGACTGGTTCGCCGGCGGCCACGACGGCGGGACGGACACCAGCGCCCGGGTCGACGACCGGGTCACCGCCTGGTTCGACCACTACTTGAAGGGCCGCGGCAACGACACCGGCGCCGACTTCCGGGTCACCCGCACCGGCGGGGTCGACTCGACCGGCTTCCAGGCCGTGCTGCGCGGGGCCACCGCCGACCGGTACCCGGGCCTGGGCGGGACCGGCTCGCGGACCGTCGAACTGGCCGGCGGCGAGCAGACCCTCGCCAACCCGCCCGGCGGCGCGCCGCCCGGCATCTCGACGCTGCCCGGCGTCGGCGCGCTCAGCCAGGCCGCCTCGCTGGGCGCCGGGCTCTCCCTGGACTTCCCCGGCCAGAACGCCGCCTTCGACTCGGCGCCGCTGGACTCGCCGCTGCACCTGACCGGACAGCCGACCGTCCCGGTGCGGGTGACGGCCGACCGGCCGGACGCGGTGCTGTTCGCGAAGCTGTACGACGTCGGCCCGGACGGCAAGGCGGTGCTGCCGCAGCAGCTGGCCGCCCCGCTGCGGGTCACCGGCGCGGACGCCGGGCAGACCGTCACGGTGGCGCTGCCGACCGTGGACCACACCTTCCCGGCCGGGCACCGGGTGCGGCTGGTGCTGGCGAGCACCGACCTCGCGTACGCCTCGCCGGTCGAGCCGGCCACCTACCGGGTGGCGCCGGCCGGGGCGCTCACCGTGCCCACCGTCGAGGAGCTGGTCACCGAGGCGGCGCCACTGCCCGCGCGGACCTGGCTGCTGCCGGTGATCGCCGTCCTGGCGGCCGCGGCCCTGCTGCTGGCACCGCGGCTGCGGCGCCGGCGGGCCGCCGCCGGGCCCGGCTTCGACCCGGAGCTGGCCGCCGTGCCGCTGCTGATCAGCGGGCTGAGCAAGCGCTACAAGGGCGCCCAGGACCGCTACGCCGTACGGGAGCTGGGCTTCCGGGTGGAGCGGGGGCAGGTGCTCGGACTGCTCGGGCCGAACGGCGCGGGCAAGACCACCACGCTGCGGATGCTGATGGGACTGATCCGGCCGGACGCCGGGGAGATCAGGATCTTCGGGCACCTGGTGCGGCCCGGCGCGCCGGTGCTGTCGCGGGTCGGGGCGTTCGTGGAGGGCGCGGGCTTCCTGCCGCACCTCACCGGGCGGGCCAACCTGCGGCTGTACTGGCAGGCGACCGGACGGCCGGAGGCCGACGCGCGCTTCGACGAGGCGCTGGCCATCGCCGGGCTCGGCGAGGCGCTGGACCGCGCGGTGCGGACGTACTCGCAGGGCATGCGGCAGCGGCTGGCGATCGCGCAGGCGATGCTCGGGATGCCGGACCTGCTGATCCTGGACGAGCCGACCAACGGGCTGGACCCGCCGCAGATCCGGGAGATGCGCGAGGTGATGATCCGGTACGCGGCCGGCGGGCGGACCGTGATCGTGTCGAGCCACCTGCTGTCCGAGGTCGAGCAGAGCTGCACGGACCTGGTGGTGATGGACCGTGGGCGGCTGGTCACGGCCGGCCCGGTCGCGGACATCGTGGGCGCCGGCGAGCTGCTGATGATCGGCATCGCCGACCCGTACGACCCGGCCTCGGTGGCCGACAAGGTGGCCGCGCTGGCCGGGGTCGGCTCGGCGGAGGCCGTCGAGGGCGGACTGCTGGTGCGGCTGGACGGACTGGCGGCCAGCGAGCTGCTGGCCGAACTGGTGCGGCTGGAGGTGCCGGTGGAGAGCGCCGGGCCGCAGCGGCGGCTGGAGGACGCGTTCCTGTCGTTGATCGGAGGTGGAGCGTGAGTGCCGTGACGAAGGACCACACGGAGCCGGAGGGCCGGGTCGGGTCGATGGACCATGCCGAGGGGTACCGGGCGGGCCGGACGCTGCCGCTGCGGGTGGAGGCGGTGCGGCAGCTGCGCCGGCGCCGCACGATGGTGATCGGCGGGGTGCTGGCCGCCATGCCGTTCGTCATCCTGGCCGCGTTCCAGCTCGGCGGCACCCCGGGCCGGCCGGACCGGACCACCTTCATCGAGCTGGCCACCGCCTCGGGGGCCAACTTCGCCGTCACCATGCTGTTCGTCGGCACCGGCTTCATGCTGGTCATCCCGGTCGCGCTGTTCTGCGGGGACACCGTCGCCTCCGAGGCCAGCTGGTCCTCGCTGCGCTACCTGCTGGCCGCGCCGGTGCCCCGGGCCCGGCTGCTGGCCCGCAAGTTCGCCGTCGGGCTGGGGTTCTCGGCGGTGGCGGTGGTGATGCTGCCCGCGATCGGGCTGGTCGTCGGCACCGCGGCGTACGGCTGGGGGGACCTCAAGCTGCCCGCCGGGGTCAGCCTGCCGGCCGGGCAGGCGCTGCCCCGGATCGCCATCGCGGTGGCCTTCGTGTTCCTCAGCGAGATCGTGATCGCGGCGCTGGCGTTCTGGCTCTCCACGGCGACGGACGCGCCGCTGGGCGCCGTCGGCGGCGCGGTGTTCGCCTCGATCATCACCGGGGTGCTGGACGCCGTCACCGCGCTCGGCGACCTGCGGGAGTGGCTGCCGGCGCACTGGCAGTACTCCTGGGCGGACGCCCTGCAGCCGCAGCTGGAGTGGGGCGGCATGGTGCAGGGCGTCTCGCTGTCGCTCTCGTACGCGGTGGTGCTGCTGGCGCTGGCGTTCCGGGGGTTCGCGCGCAAGGACGTGGTGTCGTAGCCGGGCGTGGGGCTGGGGCCGGAGTCGGGGGCGCGGGGTTCGGCGGGGGATGCGGGATCATGGGTGGGTAGCTGACCTCCCTGGTGAAGGACCCGAACCGTGGCCCAGATCGTCCTCTTCCACTCCGCCTACGGGCTGCGCCCCGCCGTGCACGCCGCCGCCGAGCGGCTGCGCGCCGCCGGGCACACCGTGCACACGCCGGACCTGTTCGACGGGCGGACCTTCGAGTCCGTCGAGGAGGCGCAGGAGTTCCAGGAGGAGCTCGGCGGCCGCGACGAGCTGCTGCGCCGGGCGGTGACGGCGGCCGCGCCGGTGTCCGAGGGCGGGCTGGTGTACGCCGGCTTCTCGCTCGGCGGCGCGGTGGCGCAGAACCTGGCGCTGGCCGACGAGAAGGCGCGCGGGCTGCTGCTCCTGCACGGCACCTCGGACCTGCGGGAGGACGCGGTCACCGAGATCCCGGTGCAGCTGCACATCGCGGAGCCGGACCCGTTCGAGCCGGAGGACTGGCTGAACGCCTGGTACCTGCGGATGCGCCGGGCCGGGGCGGAGGTGGAGGTGCACCGCTACCGGGGCGCCGGGCACCTGTTCACCGACCCGTCGCTGCCGGACTACGACGAGGACGCGGCCGAGCGGGCCTGGGCGGCGTCGCTGGACTTCCTCGCGGAGCTGGACGGCTGACGGCTGACGGCTGACGGCCGACGGAGGGGCGGAGCACGGAACCGCCCGCCCGGACGGGATCCGGGCGGGCGGGGCGGAGGCGGGCGGCGTCAGGCCGGCGTGGGCTTGATCATGGCGAAGGGGGCGCCCTGCGGGTCGGCGACGACGGTCATCCGGCCGGCCATCATGTCGAAGGGCGGGGCGAGGACGGTGCCGTTGCGCTTGACCAGGGCGTCCACGGTGGAGTCGACGTCGTCGACCGCGAAGTAGGTCAGCCAGTGGGCCGGGGTGCCGGGCGGGTCGTTGGCGAGCAGGGTGGCGCCGCCCACCGCCTTGCCGCCGACCTGTAGCACCCAGTACGAGTCCACGCCCGGCATCGGCTCGATCTCGATGCCGAACGCCTCGCCGTAGAAGCCGGTGGCGGCCGGGATGTCGCTGGTGTGCAGTTCGTTCCAGGTCAGCGCGCCGGGCTCGTTGACGACCTGGGCGCCGAAGAACTCGCCCGGCTGCCAGACGCCGAACACCGCGCCCTGCGGGTCGGCGGCGATCAGCATCCGGCCCAGGTCGCCGACGTCCATGACCGGGACGAGCAGGGTGCCGCCGGCGGCGACGATCGCGTCCTGGGTGGCCTGGGCGTCGGTGCTGGCCAGGTAGCTGGTCCAGACGGTGGGCGGCTCCGGCATCCCCTCGGGGGCCGATGCCGGGCCGATGCCGGCCGCGGCCTTGCCGTCGAGCGTGCAGACGGCGTAGCCGCCGAACTCGGCCGGGCCGGCCTGCCCCTGCCAGCCGAGGAGGTCGCGGTAGAAGTCCAGTGCGGCCTGCTGGTCCTTGGCCATCAGGTCGACCCAACACGGGGTGCCGGTCGCGTACGGGGTGGTGACTTCGGGCATGATCGCCCTTTCTGGTGAGGGGTCCCTGCCGGTCACCATCTCCTCGTGCACCGTGGTTCGCCACTCGAGACACCGCCCCGGCGGCCGGCTCGGCCGAGGCCCTGGGCGAGGGCAGGGGTGAGGGCCCGGGCGGCGGCCCGGGCGGGGTCAACCCCGATGGCCGTACCGGTGCGCCCGTTCGAGCGGCGGTCGGGTCGACACCGTGTGCGGCGGCACCGGCCGATGGTTCGAGCACTGACGCTTCTGTGTGGCACCACCAGCCCCTGTCCCGGCACGCCCGTACGGCCGAGGATGCGCAACGATTTCGCCAACGCCGAGAGCCTGCGCGAGTTCCGGCCGACCGACCCGGACCTCACGCTCTCCATGACGTTCATGGACCTGCACCACCCCGAGACCGTCCCGCCCGGGATCGAGCTGCTGGACCGCGAGTACCCGGGGATGTTCCGCTGGGCCGGCGAGGTCAACGTCGTCAAGCAGGCGCTGTTCCCGAACCTCGCCGAGCCGGCCACCAGCGAGGACATCCCGAACTGGGCGCCGTTCATGAAGGTGTTCCGCGAGCGGGGGCTCCCCGTCACCTTCCACTCCGACCTCGGCAACGACGTCGAGCCGACGAAGTACCTGCACCTGATGGAGGAGATCCTCGCGCAGTACCCCGACAACAAGATCGTCTGGGCGCACATGGGCCTCTCGAAGGAGCTCTCCCACATGGACCCGGACGAGCACATCCGCATCCTGGAGCGGCTGCTCGACCAGCACCCCAACCTGACCGTGGACCTGAGCTGGCGGGTGCTGGAGGACCAGTACTTCAGCCTGCCCGGCGTACGGCAGAAGTACGCGTCCTTCCTCGACCGCCACCCGACCCGGGCGATCACGGGGACGGACTTCGTGGCGGCGCGGAACAAGGACTACGCGGTGTACGAGCAGGAGTTGGAGGTCACCAGCCGGATCAACCGCGCGCTCGGGGACGAGGCCTTCCGGGACATCGCGCTCGGCCAGAACTACTTCCGGCTGCTGGGCCTGAAGGCCAAGGCGCCCAAGGTCTGCCCGTCCGGCGCCAAGCCGGTCGGCAAGGACGCGACGTACCCGAGCCCGCCCGGGCAGCCCGCCGGCGTGGCCGACGAGGACTGAGCAACTCGCGGACGGTTGTCGGCCGTTGACGTGGCCCCTCGCGCCGGTGGGCGCGAGGGGCCACGGTACGTCCGGCGGGGGTGGTCGGAGAGCGGACGGTGGCTTGAAAGCGACCCTTGTGGGTAGTTGATCGGACGCATAGCGTGACGGCCTGCCGCATCGCGGTTCCTGCCAGCCCGATGAGAGAGGTGGCTTCGCCATGCCCGAAAACCTTGACTACGCCGAGCCCATCGAGCCCACGCCCGCCGTCGCCGCGGCGAACCGGAAGGCCGCCGAGGAGTCCCGGATCGCCGACGAGAAGGACGGCCGGGACTTCGCGGACGCCAGCCGGTTCATGATCTCCCCGCCGGACGTCCCGGTCGTCATGTCCCGCAAGAACCCGGAGCAGGTGGTCTGGGACTTCACCGCGTACGAGTTCCTGGAGCCCGACCTGCGCTCCGAGATGCCGACCGTCAACGGCAGCCTCCACCGGCAGGGCGAACTGACCGCCATCGCCGGGCTGTTCCAGGTCACCAGCTGTCGTGAGTACCGGGTCTACCAGGTGCGCGGCTACGACCTGTCCAACATGACGATCATCGAGTCCGACGAGGGCCTCGTCGTCATCGACCCGCTGGCCTGCTACGAGACCGCGCAGGCCGCGCTCCGGCTGTTCCGCGACAAGACCGAGCTCAGCAAGGAGCTGCGGCCGGTCAAGGGCGTCGTCTACACCCACTGCCACGTCGACCACTTCGGCGGCGCCCGCGGCCTGTTCCACGAGCTCGGCGACCCGCTGGAGCCGGGCGTCCCCGTCGTCGCGCCGGAGGGCTTCCTGGAGCACGCCGTCAGCGAGAACATCTACGCGGGCCCCGCGATGGCCCGGCGCGCCCAGTACATGTACGCGGCGCAGCTGGACAAGGGCCCGACGGGGCAGGTCGGTTCGGGCCTCGGGCTGACCATCTCCACCGGCGAGGTCACCCTCGTCCCGCCGACCGTCTACATCGGCGGACCGGAGCACCCGGCCGTCCCCGAGAAGGACTGGCAGAGCGCGTACGTCATCCCGTGGCGCCCGGAGCTGTACCAGTACAAGCTGGCCGGCGTGCAGATGGTGTTCCAGCTCACCCCGGGCACCGAGGCCCCGGCGGAGATGAACATCTACCTGCCGGACGCCCGGACGCTGTGCATCGCCGAGAACGCCACCCACACCATGCACAACATCCTCAGCCTGCGCGGCGCGCAGGTCCGGGACGCGCACGCGTGGTCGAAGTACCTCACCGAGGCGATCCAGACCTTCGGCAAGGAGACCGACGTCCTGTTCGCCTCCCACCACTGGCCGATGTGGGCCGAGGCGGACGGCTCGGGCGAGCAGGTGACCAACGCGCGCATCCTCGAATTCCTCAACAAGCAGCGCGACATGTACGGCTACCTCAACGACCAGTCGCTGCGGCTGATCAACGACGGCCGCACCGGCATCGAGATCGCCGAGGAGCTGCAGACCCTCCCGGCCGGCCTCAACGACCACTGGTACAACCAGGGTTACTACGGCTCCGTGAGCCACAACCTCAAGGCCGTCTACCAGCGGTACATGGGCTGGTACGACGGCAACCCGGCCCACCTCTGGGAGCTGCCGCCCGTCCAGGCGGGCGCGGGCTACGTGGCCGCGATGGGCGGCGCCGAGGCCGTGATCGGCGCGGCCAGGACCGCGTACGAGACCGACACCCCCGACGGCTTCCGCTGGGCGGCCCAACTCCTCGACCACGTCGTCTTCGGGGCCGCCGCCGAGGGCAGCCCGATCACCGAGGCGTCGCTGACCGAGGCCAAGCAGCTCCAGGCCAAGGTCTTCACCCAGCTCGGCTACGGCGCCGAGAACGGCACCTGGCGCAACGCCTACCTCACCGGCGCCCAGGAGGTCGTCAACGGCCCGCAGCCGCTGATCACCAGCCAGAGCTCCGCCGACCTGATCCGCAGCACGACCCTCTACCAGTACTTCTCGGCGATCGCCCGGAGCGTGGACGGGCCGACGGCCGCCGAGCAGCACCGGATCCCGATCGTGCTCGACTGGGTGTTCACGGACACCGGCGAGAAGTGCACCACCACCCTGCGCAACGGGGTGCTGGTCTTCGTGCCCGGCGGCGACCGCCTCGTCGACGTGCCGGACGCCACCATCACGCTCAGCCGTCCGACGCTCAACGAGCTGGCCATGAAGCCGGGCTTCCGGCGCAACTTCGACCAGGCGGTGCAGGACGGGACGATCACGCTGGCGGGCGAGCGGGCCCAGGAGTCGGCCGACGCCGTCTTCGACACCCTGACGCTCCCGGACCCGAAGTTCCCGATCGTCACCCCGTAGCCACACCGTCCGGCCCTTCCGGTCCGACCCGTCGTGGGGGGCGGGGCGCGGGAACGGAGGGGGTGCGGCCCCTCGCGCCGGTTCGGGCGCGAGGGGCCTCGCTGTGCGGGAGGTCGGGTGGGCCTCCTGTGTCGGAGGGAAGAGGCCGGAGCGGCCCCTCGGGCGGCCCGTTCGGCGTACGGTCGACGTATGGACGTACGCGCGCGACTGCTCTCGGTCAACGTCGGCAGGCCCCGGCCTAACCCGTGGAAGGAAGACCTCGGTCTCACCGGCATCGACAAGCGCCCGGTGGACGGCCCGGTCGCGGTGGCCGCGCCAGGCCCCAAGGGGACGGGCGCCGTCGCCCTGGCCGGGGACCGGGTCTACGACGTGAAGAACCACGGCGGCGACGACCAGGCGGTGTACGCCTACGCCCGGGAGGACCTGGACGGCTGGCAGACGGAACTGGGCCGGGACCTGGCCAACGGCTCCTTCGGCGAGAACCTGACCACCACCGGCCTGGACGTGAGCGGTGCTCTGATCGGAGAGCGTTGGCGGATCGGCCCGGACGTCGTCCTGGAGGTGTCCTGCTCGCGCATCCCCTGCGGGACCTTCCAGGGCTGGCTGGCGAGGAAGGGCTGGATCCGGCGCTTCACCGAGGCGGCCCTGCCCGGCGCCTACCTGCGGGTGGTCGCACCGGGCGAGCTGCGGGCGGGGGACGCGGTGGAGGTGGTGTACCGCCCGGACCACGACGTCACGGTGGCCCGGTCGTTCCGCGCGGTGACGACCGAACCGGAGCTGCTGCCGGGCCTGTTGGCGGCGGAGGCGCTCCCGGAGGAGATCAAGGAACTGGTGCGCCGGAGGGTCCGGGTGTAGGGCCGTTTCCTCGAACCCGCACGAGCGGGAGGTCTACCGCGCCCTGGAGGACACTCGATGAGTGACGAGGGCCGGCACGATCCACCCGCCGCTGAAAGGATCTCGACGCGGAACGGCGCGCCAGGAAAGACTGGGACACCTCGTCCTGAAGGAGTTGTGATGCAGGTAGCCGTGGTCACCTTCGACGGTTTCAACGAACTCGACAGCTTCATCGCCTCCGCGTTGATCAACCGGTGCCGCAAGGACGGGCTGGAGGCCTTCATCACAACGCCGACGCCGGTGGTCACGTCCATGAACGGCGTCAAGGTGACCGGGCAGCGCCCGATGGAGTTCGTGACCGGGGCCGACGTCGTGCTGATCGGCAGCGGAGTCAAGACACAAGACGTGGTCGCAGACGACCAGCTGATCTCCAGGCTGCGGCTCGACCCGTCGCGACAGCTGATCGGCTCGCAGTGCTCGGGCGCGCTGGTGCTCGCCCGGCTCGGGCTCCTGAAGGACATGCCCGCTTGCACGGACATCAAGAGCCGCCCTTTCGTCGAAGCCTGCGACGTCACCGTGCTGGACGCACCGTTTCACGCCGAGGGGAACATCGCCACGGCGGGCGGCTGCCTGGCATCCCAGTACCTCGCCACCTGGGTCATCACCCGAGTGCTCGGGGAAGACGCCGCGCGCGACGTCATCGGCTACGTCGCCCCGGTCGGTGAGAACCAAGAGACCGTCGAACGCGCCATCCGCGCCGTCCACTCGGGCGAGGCCGCACTGAGCTGAGCCGAGCTGACGCTGCGTCAGTCGACGGCGGTCAGGTGCTGGGCAGCATCCGCCCGAACTGGATCAGTGACCTGTGAAGTACGGGGCTGGCGTGGGCGCGCGTGGGCAGCTGGGCTGACACCGGGGGGATCGATGGAGAACGCGCCGGACCACGGCCGGACCGTGCGGAACGGTTCGCTGGCGATGATCGGCCTGGGGGTCCTGCTGTTCGTCCTCAGCCTGGTCTACCTGATACCGCACGACATGGGGGTGACGTCGGAGCTGCGCAGCCGCGGCGTCCACGTCCCCGCGGTCGTCACCGAGTGCGTGGAGGTGAGCGGGCCGCAGGACAACCCGGCGGGCAACTCCGAGTGCCGGGTGCGGTTCACGACGGCCGAGGGTGCGTCGGTCGAGACCCGACTCGCCTACGTCACCGGCACCGTCAAGGCCCGTGACACCGTGACGGTGGTGTACGACCCCCGGCACACCGACACCGCCGCCCTCGCTTCGAGCATCGGCTTCTGGGACTCACTGGGCCGGAACGCGCTCGACGTGGTCGCGCTGGTCGCGTCGGTGGTCATGATCCTGGTGGGCCTCGCGGTCCACCTCGCGTACCGCTGGCTCACCCGGGCGCGAAGCCGGCCCGGGGTGATGTGACGCCCCTGCGCCCGCCCCCGCGCCCGGGACTGGCGGCGAGGGGCGCGGAGCGTGGGAAGTCGGGCGGGCCGACTTCCTGTGCTGGAGGGGGTCAGGCGTGGTGGTCGAACTCGCCGGCCTGGGCGGCTCGGAGGAAGGCGGCGAAGGTGGTGGGGGTGGTGTGGAGGGTGAGGTGGCCCTCGTCGGACTCGCGGAGTTCGACCGAGCCGTTGGCCGTGCGGACCTCGACACAGTTCTCGACATTGCCGCTGAAAGAGGACTTCTGCCAGGCGCAGTTGGGCATGTCGGCCTCCTGGGTTGGGCTGCTGATGGTACGCCCCGCGCCTGGGGTGGGGGAGGGGGCGTCACGTCGCTTAGGAGTCAGCGGCCGATGCGGGCGAAGGTGAAGGCGGTGGAGCCTTCGAGGACGGGGATGACCTCGATCCTGCTCTGCCGGCCGGGTTCGAGGACGGTCCACGAGGAGCCCTGGGGGGACTTGATCCGGTACGTGTCCGGGACGCCGTCGACGGGGATCAGCTCCCACTCCGGGGCGTCGCCCTGGTCGAGGAGGAGGGAGACCAGCGGGCCGGCGGGCTGGAGGTCCTCCACGGCGGTCGGGGCGCCCTTGGCGTAGAGCCGGTAGTGGTTGTTGGGATAGGCCTCGACGAGCCAGACGGCGTCCTGGTCGTCGGTGTTGGCGAAGACGGCTTTGGGGGAGAGGTCCAGGGCTTCGTGACGGGCGCGGCCGATCCGGGCGTCGCCGCTCTGGATGGTGTAGAGGCCGGACTCCAACTGGGCCATGGCTGTCATTCCTTCGCGATACGGGCGAGGTGCAGGACAGTTGTACGTGCTCGGAGGAAGACGAGGGAGGGGCCTCGGCGTGCCGTCACCTGAACGAGCTACGCCCCCTCGCCGGGGCAGGCGAGGGGGCGTGGATGGTGTGGAGTGTCAGGCGTGGTGGTCGAATTCGCCGGCCTTGACGCCGAGGAGGAGGGCGGCGAGGGCAGTGGGGGTGCTGCGGATGGTGAGGTGGCCTTCGTCGGATTCGCGGAGTTCGACTGCCCAACCCACCGTACGGACCTCCACGCAGTTCTCGACGTTGCCGCTGAAGGAGGACTTCTGCCACTCGGTGTCGGTCATGTTGGGCCCTTTCACAGGTTTCGCGCGATCTTGCGAATCAAGTCGCGGGAGTCATCCTCGCTCAGTGCCGATGCTTCGGTGCGTTCGAAGATGGCCCGGTAGCTGGCCAGCTCGCTGACGGCATCGAGGTATTCGGGACCGTGGGAGGACTCCCGTTCAACGGTGTCGAGCTCAGGGACCGCACCGAACGAGTACGTGAGGTTCTCGGCGGGCCCGGGAAAGGTCTCGATGTCGAACGGCACCACGCGAATGGTCATCCAAGGCAACTCGGAGTCTTCGAGCAAGGAGGAAAGCTGTTCCTTGAGGACCGCCGTGCCGCCGAACCGCGTCCACAGTACTGATTCGTAGATGAAGAAGGTCAGGGGCTTCGGACTGCGACGCAGTTCGGCCTTGCGCTGCATCCTGAACGCGGTGCGGGCCTCCAGCTCGTGCTGAGGCAGCGGAGGAAAGACGCGTCCAAAGACAGCTGAGGCGTAGTTGAAGGTCTGGCAAGGGCCGGGCATGTGGGTGAGAAGCCACAGCATGAGTTCACGGGAGGTCTTCTCAAACTCTGCGTTCTCAAGGACGCCGTCCGGGACAGCGCCTCGATGCTTCTCCCACCAGCCCTTGGAGCGGTCCCGAACCATGGCTTCCAGAGCCTCGATCAAGGGCGGGTTTATGCACTTGCAGGCTGCCGCGAAGGACCGGAGTCGGTCCACGTTTACGCTGGTCTTTCCGTTCTCCATCTGTGTCACTTGGGCAGCGCTCACGCCAAGTGCACGAGCGAGCTGGCTGCCACCGAGGCCGGATTGCTCGCGCATCTTCCGTAGCTCGGCGCCCAGGCGGCGCTGACGAAGGGTTGGGTTCTGGCGACCAGGCATGGTGACAGTCTGCCTCGCCAGCACGTGGTGGGGCCATCTGTCCCTCGGGAGAGGGAACTTCGGCAGAACAACCTAAAATTAAGTAGTTCCTGCGTTATGGTCGGTCTCACATCGATCCGACGGATCGTCAGTAACGCCTGCTAGCAAGCACCGCAGAGCAGCCACGTCCTTCTCCACGGCCTGGCTCACGGCGACACATGTTCCGCCGGTTCCCCCTCACTCACGCCTCGGGAGAACTCCCATGCGTCACATCAACACCCCCACCATCGCCGTCGCGCGACAGACTCTCCGCAACACCATGACCCGCGTCGGCTGGCCCGCCTCCCCCATCTTCGACGCGCAGCTCGCGCTCTGCGAGCTGCTCGTCAACGCCTGGCGGCACACCGAAACCCCCGCGCCGCTGGTCGAGATCATCTCCGAGGGGGACGTCCTCCGGGTCTCCGTCACGGACGAGAGCCCCGTCCTGCCCTCCGCCCCGCCGCTGTCCCTGCTCGCCGAGTCCGGCCGGGGCCTCCAGCTCGTCGCCGCCCTCACCCACGGCTGGGGCGTCGACCCCCACGAGCGTGCCAAATCCGTCTGGTTCGAGCTGCGGAAGGGCGCTGTCTGATGATCTACCGCCCCGGCCGTCACCCGATGCTGCCGACCGACCCCCGGATCCGCTACTACACCGAGGACCACATCAGCGCCCTCCTGGACGAAGTCGTGGAGCGGGGACGCGAGTTCGGCCTCATCTTCCCCTCGATCGGCACCGACCGGACCATGGACGGCCGCGTCCTCGTCCGCTTCAACACGGCGCCGGCGTCAACGCTCCTCAACCTCCTCACCCTGCTCCTCGACGCCGAGCGCAGGACCGCGTGCGATACCTGATCGGGACGGCCTTCGCCGTCCTCCTCGCCCTCGCGATCTTCACGGTCGCCCTGGGTGTCGTCACCGCCCTCCGCGCGGCCCCGCCGCCCGACGAGGACGTCTGACCCGCCAGCCCCCGCCGCCCACGCGCCGGGGGCTGCGGCACGATGGACCCCATGCACAGCGACCACTACGCGCCGCCGACCACCCTCCTCGGCCTCCTCCAGCGCGGCCGGGGCCAGGGCGCGCGAATAGCCGCCGAGGATCCGGCGGCGGTCGCCGAACTCGTCCACGGCTGCATCCGCTGGGACTGGCGCTGGGACTCGCAGGTGGACGACCGACACCTCTACTTGGCCCGGCTGATCCTGGACCTGGAGCTCCCGGTCGCCCCGGTGGTGGACTTCCTGTCCGGTGACGAGGACACCCGGGACCGGGCCACCGGCGTGCTGGAGCTGCTGGCAGTCGGCGGTTCGGAGGAAGCCCGGCGGGCGCTGCCGGACCGTATCTCCGAGGGGGACGGTCCGGCCCCGCGCCACCCCGCGAAACGCGTGGACCCGTACCCGGACCGGGACAACGCGGCTCTACTCGCCCTGCTGCGCGACCCGGGAGTCGCCGACGGTGCCAAGACGACCGCTCTCCTCGCGCTGTCGCTCCGGCCGCCAGAGCCCGAGCTGATCCCGCTGGTCCCCGCCCTCGCTGCCGCCGACGGCACCCGACCGCTGCCGCTGCTGGGTAAGGCCGTCGACCGGCTGGCCGGGCAGGCCGTGCCGGCGGCCCGGGAGTGGGCGGCTTCGGAGCAGGCGTGGCTCGCCGAGATCGGCTTCGGCGTGCTGGCCGCCCACGGTGACGAGAATGACGTGCCGAGCTTGATCGCCGAACTGGAGCGGCGGTGGGTGGACCGGTCCTGGTGCGGCCCGGACGATCTCGCGCGCGGTCTCGCCCGCTTCGGGCCGGAGGCCGCTGACGCAGTCTCGCTGCTGCGCCGTTTCTGGCTCTGGACCCCGCACTCGTACGAGCGTGCCGACTACCTGGAGGCGCTGGCGGCGATGGGGGCCGCCGGCATGGCCGAGGCGTACGTCGAGTCGCTGTGGGACTGCGAAGCGCGAGCTCGTCTGCTGGGCGTCGAGCGGGCCCCCGACCGGCCCGAGGTGCGCGACCGTCTCGCCCGTCTGCGGGACGATCCGATGGAGGAGCCGGAGGTCCGCGAGGCCGCCGGGGCGCGACTCGCCGGGCCGGCCTAGGCACCTTCGCCAGAGACCGGGAAGCCGTTCGAAGAGGGCTAGAGTGGACGCGTGAACGTGTGAGTGATGGCCCGGGCCCCGCGAGGCGCTCCGGGCCACATCCATTTCCAGGGGAACCCCCTGTGACCTGCGCGTTCGCCGGCCAGCCAGATCAGCACCAGAGCCTCCGGAGGCCCCGCCTTGAGCGACCAGCCGTTCGCGCATCTGCACGTCCACACCGAGTACTCGATGCTGGACGGTGCCGCCCGGCTGAAGCAGATGTTCAAGGAGGTCGAGCGCCTCGGTCAGACCCATGTGGCCATGACCGACCACGGCAACATGTACGGCGCCGCCGAGTTCCACCGGCAGGCGACCGACGCGGGCATCACCCCCGTCATCGGCATCGAGGCGTACGTCGCCCCGGAGTCCCGCTCGAACACCAAGCGCATCCTGTGGGGCCAGCCGCACCAGAAGCGGGACGACGTCTCCGCGTCCGGCGCGTACACCCACAAGACCATCTGGGCCCGCAACAAGGAGGGCCTGCACAACCTCTTCAAGCTGACCTCGCGCTCGTACTCCGAGGGCTGGCTGGTGAAGTGGCCCCGGATGGACAAGGAGCTGATCGCCGAGCTGTCCGGCGGCCTGATGGCCACCACCGGCTGCCCCTCCGGCGAGGTGCAGACCCGGCTGCGCCTGGGCCAGTTCGACGAGGCGCTGAAGTCCGCCGCCGACTACCAGGACATCTTCGGCAAGGAGAACTACTTCCTGGAGCTGATGGACCACGGCCTCGACATCGAGAAGCGGGTCCGCGACGGGCTGCTGGAGATCAGCAGGAAGCTGGACATCCCGCCGGTCGTCACCAACGACTCGCACTACACCACCGAGGCCGACGCCGGGGCGCACGACCTGCTGCTCTGCGTCCAGACCGGCAAGAACCTCTCGGACCCGGACCGCTTCCGCTTCGACGGCACCGGCTACTACATCAAGTCGGCCGCCGAGATGTACGCCCTCGACTCCTCGGACGCCTGGCAGGAGGGCTGCCGCAACAGCCAACTCCTCGTCGCCTCCCGGGTCGACACCGAGGGCATGTTCAAGTTCAAGAACCTCATGCCGCGCTTCCCGATCCCGGAGGGCTTCGAGTCCGAGGCGGACTTCTTCAAGTCCCAGGTGTGGAAGGGGATGGACTGGCGCTTCCCGAACGGGTACGACGAGGAGCACAAGAAGCTCGCCGAGTACGAGATGGACACCATCATCCAGATGGGGTTCCCGGCGTACTTCCTCGTGGTCGCCGACTTCATCATGTGGGCCAAGAGCCAGGGCATCGCGGTGGGCCCGGGCCGTGGTTCGGCGGCCGGTTCGCTGGTCGCGTACGCGATGGGCATCACCGACCTCGACCCCATCCCGCACGGCCTGATCTTCGAGCGCTTCCTCAACCCCGAGCGCATCTCGATGCCCGATGTCGACATCGACTTCGACGAGCGCCGGCGCGGTGACGTGATCCGCTACGTGACCGAGAAGTGGGGATCCGACAAGGTCGCCATGATCGTCACGTACGGCACCATCAAGGCGAAGGCCGCCATCAAGGACTCCTCGCGGGTCCTCGGCTACCCGTACGCGATGGGCGACCGGATCACCAAGGCGATGCCGCCGGACGTGATGGGCAAGGGCATCCCGCTCTCGGGCATCACCGACTCCTCGCACCCCCGCTACAGCGAGGCCGGCGAGATCCGCGGGCTGTACGAGAACGACCCGGACGTCCGGAAGGTCATCGACACCGCGCGCGGCATCGAGGGCCTGATCCGCCAGCCCGGCGTGCACGCCGCCGGCGTCATCATGTCCGCCGAGCCGCTGACCGACCACATCCCGGTCTGGACCCGGCACACCGACGGCGTCACCATCACGCAGTTCGACTATCCGACTTGTGAGGGCCTCGGCCTCCTCAAGATGGACTTCCTCGGCCTGCGCAACCTGACGATCATGGACGACGCCGTCAAGGCGATCGAGAAGAACAAGGGCGTCAAGATCAACCTGCTTGATCTGCCCCTGGACGACAAGCCGACCTACGAACTCCTCGCCCGCGGCGACACGCTCGGCGTCTTCCAGCTCGACGGCGGCCCCATGCGCTCGCTGCTGCGCCTGATGAAGCCCGACAACTTCGAGGACATCTCCGCCGTCCTGGCGCTGTACCGGCCCGGCCCGATGGGCGTCAACTCCCACACCAACTACGCGCTGCGCAAGAACGGCCAGCAGGAGATCACCCCGATCCACCCGGAGCTGGAGAAGCCCCTGGAGGAGGTGCTCCGGCCGACGTACGGCCTGATCGTCTACCAGGAGCAGGTGCAGAAGGCCGCGCAGATCCTGGCCGGCTACTCGCTCGGCCAGGCCGACCTGCTGCGCCGCGCCATGGGCAAGAAGAAGAAGGAGATCCTGGAGGCGGAGTTCGTCCCCTTCCAGAAGGGCTGCCGCGAGCGCGGCTACTCCGACGCGGCCATCCAGGCCGTGTGGGACGTCCTCGTCCCCTTCTCCGGCTACGCGTTCAACAAAGCGCACACCGCCGGCTACGGGCTGGTCTCGTACTGGACCGCCTACCTCAAGGCCAACTACCCGGCCGAGTACATGTCCGGGCTGCTCACCTCCGTCAAGGACGACAAGGACAAGTCCGCGGTCTACCTCAACGAGTGCCGCAAGATGGGCATCCAGGTGCTGCCGCCGGACGTCAACGAGTCGGACTCGGACTTCACCCCGCACGGTGACACCCTGGTCCGGTTCGGCCTGACCGCCATCCGCAACGTCGGCGGGCCGGTCGTCGACTCGATGATCCGGACCCGGAAGGCGAAGGGGAAGTTCGCGTCCTTCCCCGACTTCCTGGACAAGGTGGAGTCGGTGGTCTGCAACAAGCGGACCGTCGAATCGCTGATCAAGGCCGGCGCCTTCGACTCGCTCGGCCACACCCGCAAGGGCCTGAGCGCCCAGTTCGAGCCGATGATCGACAACGTCGTCGACGTGAAGCGCAAGCAGGCGGTCGGGCAGTACGACCTCTTCGGCGGCGACACCGCCTCCGAGGAGCCGAGCTTCGGACTGGACGTCGTCTTCTCCGAGGAGGAGTGGGAGAAGTCCTTCCTGCTCACCCAGGAGCGGGAGATGCTCGGCCTGTACGTCTCCTCGCACCCGCTGCACGGCATCGAGCACGTGCTCGCCGACAAGGCGGACTGCGCGGTGGCGGACCTCGCGGAGCGGCCGGACGGGACGATCGTCACCATCGGCGGCATCATCTCGGGCCTCCAGCGGAAGATGACCAAGCAGGGCAACGCCTGGGCGATCGCGACCGTCGAGGACCTGGCCGGCTCCATCGACTGCATGTTCTTCCCGGCCAGCTACCAGCTGGTCTCCTCGCAGCTGGCCGAGGACGCCGTCGTCTTCGTGCGCGGCAAGCTGGACAAGCGGGAGGACGTGCCGCGGCTGATGGGGATGGAGCTGTCCGTCCCCGACCTGTCGAACGCGCACGCCGAGGCGCCGATCACCATCCTCATCCCGAGCGCGAAGGTCACCCCGCCGCTGGTGGCCCGGCTCGGCGAGGTGCTCGGGAGCCACCGGGGCACCACCGAGGTGCGGGTGCGGCTGGAGGGCCGCGACAAGACCACGGTGCTGCGGCTCGACCGGCACCGGGTGAAGTCCGACCCGGCGCTGTTCGGGGACCTGAAGCAGCTGCTCGGGCCGAGCTGCCTGGCGGGCTAGGACGGAGACGGAAGGCCCGGGGCGTTCGCTGCGGCGGACACCCGGGCCTTTCGCGTACGGGGGAGGGGCCCGTCTCAGGTGCCGCCGCCGAGGCCCGGGGGGACGGCCGTGTGCAGCGCCGAGACGAAGGCGGAGATGGCCGGGTGGGAGCCGGCGCCGGCGCGGAACGCGGCCCGGGTGCGGCGGTACATCGGCAGGCGGGTGAGGACGACGCCGGGCGGGAGTCCGGCCGTGCCCAGCTGGGGGACCAGGGCGACGCCCTGGCCGGCCGCCACCAGGGCCAGCACGGTGGTGAAGTCGTCGATCTGGTGCCGGATGCGGGGTGCGAAGCCCGCCGCCTCGCAGGCGCGGACGGCCATGGTGTGGCAGAGCGTGCCGGGCGAGGACATGATCCACGGCGCGCCGCGCTGCTCGGCGACGGTGCCCGGGACGCGGGCGGCCAGGTACATGGGCTCGGTGAAGACCGGGCGGGTCACCGCGAGGCCCGGCTCCGGGTCGGTCGGGACGAGGTCGTACTCGTGCACCAGCGCCACGTCCAGCTCGCCCGCCCGCAGCGCCGCGCCGACGGCCGCCGGGTCCACCTCGGTGACCATCGGCTCCAGCCCCGGGTGCCAGCCGGCCAGCTCCGCGAGCACCGCCGGGATGATCGCCCGGGCCGCCGAGGGGTAGGTGCCGATCCGCAGCGGACCGGCCAACCCCCGCTTGGCGTGGGCGAGTTCGGCACCGGCCTGCTCCAGCAGGGCGAGCACCGCCTCGGCGTGCCGGACGAGGTTGAGCCCCGCCGGGGTGAGGGTGACCCGCCGCCCGGTGCGCTCCAGCAGCGGGACGCCCGCCTCCTTCTCCAGGACGGACAGCTGCTGGGACACCGCCGAGGGGCTGAAGGAGAGCGCCTCGGCGACGGCCGCGATGGTGCCGAGGTGGGCGAGTTCGCGCAGCAGGCGCAGGCGTCGGACGTCCAGCATCCGTCCAGGCTAACCGAGCATCGGCTGAGCTTACGAGAAGCGTCGGAAATGTGAACTGGACCTGGGCGATCAGGGGGCCGCAGGATCGTGGGCATGGAACTCAAGGGCATCCACGTCCCCCTGATCACCCCGTTCGCCGCCGACGGCTCCGTCGCCCTCGACGCGCTGGAGAAGCTCGCGCACGAGGTCCTGGACGCCGGGGCGGCCGGGCTGGTCGCCCTCGGTACCACCGGCGAGCCGGCCGCGCTGACCGCGGGGGAGCGGGACGCGGTGGTCGACGTCGCCGCGGCCGCCTGCGCCGCACGGGGGGCCCAGCTGACCGTCGGCGCCTCCGGCGGCGACACCCGGACCGTCGGCGAGGCGCTGGCCGCGCTCGGCGCGCGGGTGCCGGGGGCGGCGGCGCTGGTCACCACGCCGTCCTTCGTCCGGGCCGGCGAGGCCGGGACGGTCGCGCACTTCCGGGCGCTGGCCGCGAGCAGCCCGCTGCCGCTGGTCGTCTACCACATCCCGTACCGCACCGGGCAGCAGCTCTCCACCGCCGCGCTGCGCGAACTCGCCGCGATCGAGGGCGTGGTGGGCGTCAAGTACGCGACCGGCGGGCTGGACCAGACGGCCGCCGAGCTGCTCGCCGACGCCCCCGAGGGGTTCGCCTTCCTGACCGGCGAGGACGCCTTCCTCTCGCCGATGCTGGCGCTCGGCGCGGCCGGCGGCATCCTCGCCTCCGCGCACCTGGCGACCGCCAGGTTCGTCGAGCTGACGGAGGCCTGGCAGGCCGGGGACGTGGCGCGGGCCCGGGCGCTCGGGCACCGGCTGACCGGGCTGGCGCTGTCCGCCTTCACGGCGCCGAACCCGACGGTGACCAAGGGCGTGCTGCACGCCCAGGGCCGGATCCCGACCCCGGACGTGCGGCTGCCGCTGCTGCCGGCCGGGCGGGCCGAGGTGGAGGCGGCACTGGCCCTCGCCAGTGGTCTGGACCACTAGCGCACTCTCACGTCGTGGAACGCCAGGTCGTATGACGCCCGTGACAAGGCATGATGGGCGGAGTGCGGCTGTGAACAGCACCTTTCAGAGGAGTAGTCGGAGATGAAGATCGGCATTGTCGGTGCCACCGGCCAGGTCGGCGGCGTGGTCCGCGAGATCCTGGCGGAGCGCAACGTTCCGGTGGAGCAGCTGCGGCTGTTCGCCTCGGCCCGCTCGGCCGGGCGCACGCTGCCCTGGCAGGGCACCGAGGTCACCGTCGAGGACGCGGCCACGGCCGACTACACCGGCCTGGACATCGTGATCTTCTCGGCGGGCGGCTCGACCTCCAAGACCCTGGCCCCCAAGGTCGCCGCGGCCGGTGCCGTCGTGATCGACAACTCCTCCGCCTGGCGCCGCGACCCCGAGGTCCCGCTGGTCGTCTCCGAGGTCAACCCGGAGGCCATCGCGGACCGCCCCAAGGGCATCATCGCCAACCCGAACTGCACCACCATGGCCGCCATGCCCGTGCTGCGCCCGCTGCACGAGGAGGCCGGCCTGGCCGCGCTCGTCGTCTCCACCTACCAGGCCGTCTCCGGCAGCGGTGTGGCCGGCGTCGCGGAGCTCCAGGACCAGGCCGCCAAGGTCGTGGAGCTCGGCGCCGCCGCGCTCGCCCACGACGGCGCCGCCGTCGAGTTCCCGGAGCCCAAGGTCTACCAGCGGCCGATCGCCTTCAACGTGGTGCCGCTGGCCGGCTCCCTCGTGGACGACGGCTCCAACGAGACCGACGAGGAGCAGAAGCTCCGCCACGAGAGCCGCAAGATCCTCGGCATCCCGGAGCTGAAGGTCTCCGGCACCTGCGTGCGCGTCCCGGTCTTCTCCGGCCACTCGCTGCAGATCAACGCCCGCTTCGAGCGCCCGATCAGCCCCGAGCGGGCCGTCGAGCTGCTCACCGGCGCCCCCGGCGTCGAGCTGTCCGACATCCCCACCCCGCTCCAGGCCGCCGGCCAGGACCCGAGCTACGTCGGCCGCATCCGGGTCGACGAGACGGTGGACAACGGCCTGTCGCTGTTCGTCTCGAACGACAACCTGCGCAAGGGCGCCGCGCTGAACGCCGTCCAGCTGGCCGAGCTGGTCGCCGCCGAACTCAAGGGCTGAGCGCCCCTGAGCTCAAGGGCTGAGCACCTCCGGGTGAACCCCATCGGCTGAGCGCCACCAGGGTGAACCACCGGCCGGGACATTGGCCGGACCACCGCCGCGTGACCTCGGGCGGGCCCCGTCGTTGTACGGGGCCCGCCTTCGCTTTTGTTTGCTCCTCGTTGGGACGGCCGTTGCGCTACCGGGACAACCGGCGAGGTTCGGCAGGCGAACCGCGGGTAAAAGGTGACCCAACGATCGGGCGACGACGGGGGCCCCTCACCTCGGCACGCCCGGACGACGGGCGGACCGCCCATTCCCGAATCGACCCACCCGACTGATTCCGAGGGCGAGCGAAAAGAGGTGCGCGATGGACCGCTGTGTCGTCCTGGTGGACGCCGGATATCTGCTGGGCGCCGCCGCCAGCCTGCTCGCGGGGGATCCGTCCCGCTCCAAGGTCACCGTGAACCACACGGCCCTGATCGCCGCACTGCGCGAACGCGCCGAGGCCGAGACAGGCCTGCCGCTGCTGCGGATCTACTGGTTCGACGCCGCGCCCGACCGGCGCCCGATGCCCGAGCACCGGCGGCTGCGGGTGCTGCCCCGGGTCACCGTACGGCTCGGCGCCCTCACCCGGGCCGAGGGGCGCTGGGTGCAGAAGGGTGTGGACGCCGCGATGCACGCCGAACTCTCCGAGCTCGCCCGCAACCGGGCCTGCGCCGACGTCGTGCTGATCACCGGCGACGGGGACCTGCTGCCCGGCATGATGACCGCCAAGGAGCACGGGGTGGCCGTCCACCTGTGGGCCCTCCAGGCCGCCGACGGCGACTTCAACCAGTCCGAGGACCTGGTCGGCGAGGCGGACGAGCGGCGGGTGCTCGACCGGGAGTGGATCGAGGGGTCCTTCTCCCTGCGGGAGCACTCCAGCATGTTCCCGGCCCCGGGGGCCCGGCAGGAGATCGCCAAGATCCTCGCCGCCCCGCCGGCCGCCCCGCTGCCCACCGTGGTGCCGCCGGTGGTCCGCCCGGCGGCCACGGCCGCGGCCCCGGCGGACGCCCCCGCCACCGACGGACAGCCGCAGCCGGCCGCGGCCGCGCTCAAGGTCGTACCGACACCGAAGGACCTGGCCGGGCGGGCCTCCTCCGTCACCCCGGTCACCGCGCTCACCCCGGTGGCGAACGGCAGCAACGGCCACGGTGTGAACGGGAACGGGGCCGTCGCGCAGACCGGGCCGGTGCTGCGCTGGTCCTCCGACCGCGGCTGGGTGGACCGGCCCGTCCCGGAGCCCGCCGTCACCGCCGGCGACAGCCTGCCCACCCTCGCCCAGCTCACCACCGCCGAGCAGCGCTGGGCCGACCGCGAGGAGGACATCACCTCCATCGGCGGCGACGCCCACGAGGTCGGGCAGGTCTTCGCCCGCCGCTGGAGCGAACGCGTCGGCGACGCGGAAAGACTGACCATGCTCTGGCCCGACTACCCGCGCATCCCGCACCGGGTGGACGGCGAGCTGCTGCGCTACGCCGCCCGCTTCGGGCTGCTGGCGCACAAGGACGACCAGATCGACGAGCACGACCGCTACGCCATCCGGGCCGGGTTCTGGAAGGAACTGGCGGCGCGGGTGCCGGGCGGGTCGATGGTCGTCGACGACTGAGCCGGGCGGCGGACGGAGCGGGCCCGACGGCCGGGGCGGCGCGACGACCGAGGGGGTCCGAGGGCCGCGGCGGCCCGGCGGACGACCCGCCAGGTCGGCGGCCCGGGCGCGGGCGGGGCCCCGTTGTCCGGTTCGCCCGTATGAGCGCGTAGAGTCTTCGGTCGTGAGCGAGACGGCGGGGCGAGCACCCGAGGAACCCCTGCCGTGCGTGGCCGTGCGCGACCTGGTCAGGACCTACCGCAGCGGACGCGGCGCGGCCGCCACCGAGATCCGGGCCAACGACGGGATCAGCCTCACCGTCCGCCAGGGCGAGGTCTTCGGGCTGCTCGGGCCGAACGGAGCCGGCAAGTCGACGCTGGTGCGCCAGCTCACCGGACTGCTGCGCCCCGACTCGGGCTCCGTCGAACTCCTCGGCCACGACATCGTGCGGCACCCCGAGCGGGCCGCCCGGCTGCTCGGCTACCTCGGGCAGGAATCCACCGCGCTGGACGAGCTGACGGTCGCGCTCGCCGCCGAGACCACCGGGCGGCTGCGCGGACTCACCCGGGCGCAGGCCCGCGGCGCGGCCGCCGACGTGCTGACCGAACTCGGGCTGGAGCCGATCGCCGCCCGGCCGCTCGCCAAGCTGTCCGGCGGACAGCGGCGGCTCGCCTGCTTCGCGGCCACCCTGGTGGGGGAGCGCCCGCTGCTCGTCCTGGACGAGCCCACCACCGGCATGGACCCGGTCGCCCGGCGGGCCGTGTGGAGCGCCGTGGACCGGCGGCGCGCCGAGCACGGGACGACGGTGCTGCTGGTCACCCACAACGTGATCGAGGCCGAGACGGTGCTCGACCGGGTCGCCGTGGTCGACGACGGCCGGGTGATCGCCTGCGACACGCCCGGCGGGCTCAAGGCGCTGGTGGACGGCGACGTCCGGCTCGACCTGGTCTGGCGGGACGAGGCGCCGCTCGGCGTGCCCGCCGTCGCCGCGCTGCGCGAACGGGCCGAGTGCACCGGGCGCCGCTGGACCGTCCGCACCACCCCCGAGCAGGCCCGCGAACTGGTCGCCGCCGTCACCACCGGCCCGGCCTTCGCCGCGCTCGACGACTTCACCCTCGCCACCCCGAGCCTTGAGGACGCCTACCTCAAGCTGGGCGGCCGCCACGGAGGACTGGCCAAGTGACGCTGCTCTCGGTGCCGCCGCGGACCGACCGGTCCACGGCCGCCCCCGCCCCGCTCGCCCCCGCGGCCAGGCTGCTGCCGGCGCTCGCGGCCGTGTACCGGGCGCAGCTCGCCCGGGCGCGGGTGGCGCGCATCCCGCTGCTGTTCGTGGCCACCTTCCAGTCCGTCGGCATCCTGGTGATGATGCGGGGCGTGGTGGACGCCGGGCAGTCCTCGGCGGCGCGGTCGGTGGTCGCCGGGTCGAGCGTGCTGGTGGTGGCGTTCGTCGCGCTGAACCTGCTCGCCCAGTACTTCGGGAAGCTGCGGGCCGCCGGCGGGCTCGACCACTACGCGACGCTGCCGGTGCCGGCCGCCTCGGTGGTGCTGGGGACGGCCGCCGCGTACGCCTCCTTCACGCTCCCCGGGACGCTCGCCACGGCGGCGTTCGGGGCGGTGATGTTCGGGCTGCCGCTCGGGCAGCTGTGGGTGCTGCTGGCGGTCGTGCCGCTGGCCGGGGCCGCGCTGTCGGGGCTGGGGGCGGCCTGCGGGCTGCTGGCGCCGCGCCAGGAGCTCGCGACGATGCTCGGGCAGCTCGGGATGTCGGCCGCCCTGCTGCTGGGCGTGCTGCCGGTGGACCACCTGCCGCAGCCGGTGCAGTGGCTGCGGGACCTGCTGCCGTCCACGTACGGGGTGGACGCCTTCGCGCGGACCTTCGCGCCGGACCCGGACTGGGCGCTGGTGCTCGTGGACCTGGGGGTCTGCGCGGGGGTGGGCGTGGTGTCGCTGGCCGTCGCCACCTGGGCGTACCGGCGGGCGGTCTCACGGTAGGGCGTCCCGCGGCCGGGCGTCGCGTAGCGGGCCCACGACCGGTGGGCACGGTGGCGGGTACGGGTGGGTCGTCCGGGTGGCCGTCGTGAAACGATGGGGCGCGTGACCGTACCGAACACACCTCCGGATCCCGCGCCCGCCGATGTGCAGGCGGTGCCGGACGCAGCGCCCGACCCGTTCGCGCCGCCGTACGGGGCCACCGCCCTCGGGCACGGGACGATTCCGCTGGGGCGGCGGCTGCTGCCGGAGGTCCGGGTCGGGGCGGGTGTCGTGGTCGCCTGCCTGGTCGCCGGTCTGGTGATGGCCGGGCTGTGGGCCTGGCTGGCGCCGAAGGTGCCGCTGCTGGTGGACGGCGACCGCATCCTCTACGCCGACCCCGAGGGCGAGCAGCGGGCCGGGGCCGACGCGGTGTTCGTGCTGATCGGCCTGGGGGCCGGGATCCTGACCGCGCTCGGCGCCTTCCTGGTGACCCGGCGGCGCGGCGGCGGCATCGCGGTCGCGCTGGGACTGGCCGTCGGCGGGCTGCTCGGATCGATCGGGGCCTGGCGGATCGGGCGGTGGCTCGGGCCGAGCGGCGACCTGATCGGCGAGGCCCGGCGGGTCGGCAACGGCGGGCACTTCGACGCGGGCATCGACCTGGGGGCGCTGGGGGCGCTGCTGGTCTGGCCGATGACGGCGATGGTGGTGCTGCTCCTGCTCTCGGCCGCGTTCGGGAAGCGGGAGGAGGACCCGCCGCCGTACTGGGCGCCGGTGGCGCAGGCTCCGCTGGCGCAGGCTCCGTTGGCGGGGCCCCCGGTGATGCCCCCGACGGGGCCCTCGGCGGGGCCCTCCGCGGAGGCACCGACCGGGCCGTGGGCCGGGCCGGGTGCGGGGAGCGGCGCCGGAAACGGTCCGGGGAGCGGTACGGAGCGCTGAGCGTGGTCGGGCGCGGGGTGGTGCGGGTCGTCCCGCACCGGCCCCGCGCCCTCGCTTTTCCCCGGGGAGGGGCGTTCCCCCGGAGAGGGGGCTCAGCGGGCGATGGGGGCGGTGTCGGCCCTCGTGAGGGCGACGAGGTCGGTGGGGGCCAGTTCGACTTCGAGGCCGCGGCGGCCCGCCGAGACGTAGACGGTGGGGTGGCCGAGCGCGCTGACGTCGACGACGGTGCGCAGCGGCCGGCGCTGGCCCAGCGGGGAGATGCCGCCGAGGACGTAGCCGCTGCTGCGCTCGGCGGCGGCCGGGTCGGCCATGGCGGCGCGCTTGCCGCCGACGGCCGCCGCCAGGGCCTTGAGGTCGAGCTGGCCGGCGACCGGGACCACGCCGACGGTGAGGGTGCCGTCCACGTCGGCGACGAGGGTCTTGAAGACCCGCTCGGGGGCGATGCCGAGGACCTCGGCGGCCTCGCCGCCGTAGGAGGCGGCGGCCGGGTCGTGGTCGTAGGCGTGCACGGTGAACGGGACGGCTGCGGTTTCCAGGGCGACGGTGGCGGGTGTGCCCTGGCCGCCCTTCCTGGTCTTCTTGGCCATGCGGGGTCCTCGGGGTCCTTGAGGTCCTTGGGGTCCTCGGTCAGTTCGGGCTGAAGGACTGGCGGGTGAGGTCGACGGCGGGCAGCGACGGCAGCCAGCTGAGGACGGCCGACTCGCGGCGCAGCAGGTCGAGCTCGGCGCGCAGCCGTTGGGCGGTGTCCGGGCAGGCGAGCAGCTGCTGCTTGACCGGGGTCTCGAACACCGAGGCGGCGGCGACCAGGTAGGAGAGCACCTGGGGGTCGTCCGGGAGCTCCTGGTGGCCGACGGTGCTCGCCTCGCGGGCGCCGGCCAGGCGCTTCTGGTAGACCCGGAACGCCCGCTCGACCTCGGAGGCCAGCGCGCCGGAGCCCTCGCCCGGGCGCTCCTCGATCAGCTCCGTCTCCCCGGTCAGGTACGGGCCGGAGACGTCCACCGAGCGCAGCCGGAACCGGGTGGTGCCGGTGACCAGCAGCTCGTAGCGGCCGTCCGGCTGGTGCTGGACGGAGGCGATGTCGGCGACGCAGCCGACCTGGAAGACCGCCTCCAGCGGGTCCCCGGTGACGGTGCCGAGGCCGTCCAGCGGACCGGCCGGGCCCTCCTCGGGCCTGACCCGGGCGACCTCCCGGCCGTCCCTGATCGCGAGCACGCCGAACCGCCGGGGGGTGTCCTCGGGCTGTTCGAGCAGATCGGCGACGAGACGGCGGTAGCGCTCCTCGAAGACGTTCAGGGGCAGCACCAGGCCCGGGTAGAGCACGGTGTTCAGCGGGAAGAGCGGCAGCCGTTCTGTCACGGCGGACAGCGTAGTTCCCCGGACGGGGGCCTTGTCGCACGGTTGACGGGCCCGGCCGCTCGCCGGGCCCGTCCACCGGAGGGCTCAACCGCGCTGGAGCATCCGCGTGGCGCCGGCCACGACCGTGGAGGCGAGCAGCCAGCCGACCACGACCAGCCCGGCGGAGATCCACTGGGTGAGGCCGCCGGGGTTCCAGCCGCCCTGGTTGAGGTCCACGATCGGCAGCAGCTGGTTGAGGGTGTACAGCACCGGGTTCCAGTGCGGGCGCTCGTCGGCCTTGAGCGGATCCAGCGGGTGGGTGGCGAACCAGAGGCTGCCGAGGACCCAGGCGAGCAGCAGCCACAGGCCCGCCCGGCCCGGGCGGTAGCCGTAGCCGACGGTCGCGTCCTGGACGGCGCCCCAGACCCGGGCCGGCAGCGGCAGGGTGCGGCGGCGCCGGCGCTGCTTGGCGTACAGCACCTCGCGGGCGTCGTCGTCGGCGCCGTCGCGGCGCAGGGCGGCCGCGAGCTGCTCGTAGGACTCGGGCTGGAAGTCCACCGAGGAGCCCTCCAGCCAGGCGATCCGCTGCTGGACGGGGAAGGCGCCGACCGGGCGCAGGTTCTCGTAGACGAAGCCGGTGAGGCCCAGGTGCTTGCCGAGCGGCCAGGCCTCCGGGGTGTCGACCAGGTTGCCGACCCGGGCCCGGGAGAGCGAGACGGTGCCGGTCGGGCGGACCTTGCAGGTGAAGCGCAGCTCCGGGGTGTGGATGCGGCGCAGCGAGAGCTCGTCCTCGCCCTCCAGGTGGAACTCGCCGGAGACCAGGCAGGCGCCGTCGAAGCGGCTGTCGGACAGCCGTACCCGGCCGAAGGCGCGGAACGGGGTGACGGGCCCGTCGGGCGGCGGGTTCTCGCCGTAGCCGGAGCCGTAGTAGCCGCGGGAGCCGACCCAGCCGAGGTCGGCGGAGCCGGTCAGGTAGAGGGTGTGGCCGACGGTGACCCGCACGGCGTTGAGGCAGGTGGGATTGTGCCGCCGGTCGGCGCGCAGCTGGGCGCCGCGCAGCGAGAGCCGGCCGCCTATCCGGGCGGTGCGCACGCTCAGCTCGCCCCGGGTCTCCAGGCGTTCGGCCTCGAAGTCCTGGTTGACGGTGATCCCGTCGGCGGAGACGGCGCGGCCGTGGCGGTCGCCGCCGACGACGGTCTGGTTGAGCAGCAGGTCGGTGCCGATCCGGGCGTCGGTGAGCCGGATGCCGTCGGGGACGCGGCAGCGGGCGAGGTGGAGGTCGCCGGTGGTGGAGAGCCGGGAGGCCTCCAGCCGGGGGATCAGGCAGTTCACGAAGCGCAGCGTGGAGGCCGCCGCCTCGGAGATGAGGATCTTGTGCGCGAAGCGGCAGTCGTGCAGCTCGACGTAGTCGTCGATGGCGCCCCCGGCCAGGTTGAGCGCGCCGGTGACCAGGACGCCGCTGAACCGCAGCGAGGCGACCCGCCCGGGGGCGGGCTCCGGTCCTACCAGCAGCAGATGGGCGAGCACCTCGGCGCGGACGGTGCGGTCGGGGCCCCAGGGGGCGTCGCCGAAGGGGTCGTCGGTGTTGGCTTCGCCACTGCGGAGGTCCAGGATCTCGCCCTGGCGGTAGGCCTCCCAGAGCGCGCGTTCCGTGTCCGTCCAGCCCTCTGGAGCGCGCTCCGCCATGGTTTTCCCCGTCCCCCCGGTCGTCTCGCCTTTCGTATCACGGACTGAAATGCGGGACCAGGGGTTCCGGCCACTCCTTACACTGGGTGGCGTGATCTCTCGAATCGACCTCCGCGGCTCGCTGGACGACCCGCGTGACCTGCTGCCCCGTGCCGAGTTCGACGTCGCGGCCGCCCTGGAGAAGGTGCGGCCGATCGCCGAGGACGTACGCCATCGCGGGGTCGCGGCGCTGATCGAGATCACCGAACGCTTCGACGGCGTCCGGCTGGAGTCGACCCGGGTCCCGGCCGAGCAGCTGACCGAGGCCCTGGAGACGCTGGACCCGAAGGTCCGGGCCGCCCTGGAGGAGTCGATCCGCCGGGCCCGCGCCGTGCACGCCGACCAGCGCCGCACCGGGCACACCACCCAGGTGGTGCCGGGCGGCACGGTCACCCAGCGCTGGGTGCCGGTCGAGCGGGTCGGCCTGTACGTGCCGGGCGGGCTGGCGGTCTACCCGTCCTCCGTGGTGATGAACGTGGTGCCGGCCCAGGAGGCGGGCGTCCGGGGCATCGCCGTCACCTCGCCGCCGCAGAAGGAGTTCGGGGGGAGCGTCCACCCGGCCATCCTGGCGGCCTGCGCGCTGCTCGGCGTGGACGAGGTCTACTCCGTCGGCGGCGCCCAGGCGGTCGCGATGTTCGCCCTCGGCACCGAGGAGTGCGCGCCGGTGAACGTGGTCACCGGCCCCGGCAACATCTACGTCGCCGCCGCCAAGCGCTACTTCGCCGGCCGGATCGGCATCGACTCCGAGGCCGGCCCGACCGAGATCGCCGTCCTCGCCGACGACAGCGCGCTGCCGTCCGACGTCGCCGCCGACCTGATCAGCCAGGCCGAGCACGGCCCGACCTCCGGCTCGGTGCTGGTCACCGACTCCCCGGCGCTCGCCGACGCGGTCGAGGCCGAGCTGGCCGTACAGGTCGCGCGGACCAAGCACGGCGAGCGGGTGGCCGAGGCGCTCGGCGGCCGGCAGTCCGGCATCATCCTGGTCGACGACCTGGAGCAGGGCCTCGCCGTGGTCAACGCGTACGCGGCCGAGCACCTGGAGATCCAGACCCGCGACGCCCACGCGGTGGCCGCCCGGGTGGTCAACGCCGGCGCGATCTTCATCGGCCGCTGGACCCCGGTCTCGCTGGGCGACTACGCGGCCGGCTCCAACCACGTGCTGCCGACCGGCGGCTGCGCCTGCCACTCCTCCGGGCTGTCGGTGCAGACCTTCCTGCGCGGCGTCCAGGTCGTCGAGTACGACCGGGAGGCGCTGGCGGACGTCGCCGCGCACGTGGTCAACCTGGCGAACGCCGAGGACCTGCCGGGGCACGGGGACGCCATCAAGGCACGTTTTGTCGGAGACGAACAGAACTGGCACAGCGATTGGACGGTTCCGGGAGCGTGACCGCCATGACTCGCATCGACGACCTGCCGATCCGGGACGAGCTGCGCGGCCAGTCCCCGTACGGCGCGCCGCAGCTGGACGTGCCCGTCCAGCTGAACACCAACGAGAACCCGTACCCGCTGCCCGAGGAGCTGGTCGCCCGGATCGCCGAGCGCGTCGCCGAGGCCGCCCGCGGGCTGAACCGCTACCCCGACCGGGACGCGGTCGAGCTGCGCGAGGGCCTCGCCGCGTACCTCGGGAAGACCACCGGCTTCCCGGTCGCCCGGGAGCAGGTGTGGGCCGCCAACGGCTCCAACGAGGTGCTCCAGCAGCTGCTGCAGACCTTCGGCGGCCCCGGCCGCAGCGCGCTCGGCTTCGAGCCCTCGTACTCGATGCACGCGCTGATCTCCCGGGGCACCGGCACCGCCTGGATCTCCGGCCCGCGCAACGACGACTTCACCATCGACGTGGACGCCGCCGTCACCGCCATCGCGGAGCACCGGCCGAACGTGGTGTTCATCTGCTCGCCCAACAACCCGACCGGCACCGCCGTGGACGCCGACACCGTGCTGCGGCTGTACGAGGCCGCGCAGGCCGCCCGGCCCAGCCTGGTGGTGGTGGACGAGGCGTACGTCGAGTTCTCGCACCGCGCCTCGCTGCTGCCGCTGATCGAGGGCCGCCCCAACCTGGTGGTCAGCCGCACCATGTCCAAGGCCTTCGGCGCGGCCGGGCTGCGCCTGGGCTACCTGGCCGCCGACCCGGCCGTGGTGGACGCCGTCCAGCTGGTGCGCCTGCCGTACCACCTGTCGGCCGTCACCCAGGCCACCGCGCTGGCCTGCCTGGAGCACACCGACACCCTGCTCGGGTACGTCGGGCGGCTCAAGCAGGAGCGCGACCGGCTGGTCGACGCGCTGCGGGGGATGGGCCTGGAGGTCACCGACTCGGACGCCAACTTCGTCCAGTTCGGCCGCTTCGCCGACACCCACGCGGTGTGGCAGGCCATCCTCGACCAGGGCGTCCTGGTCCGCGACAACGGCGTCCCCGGGTGGCTGCGCGTCACCGCCGGCACGCCCGCCGAGAACGACGCCTTCCTGGACGCCGTCCGCTTTGTGATCAAGGAGTTCTAACCCCATGTCCCGCATCGGACGCGTCGAGCGCACCACCAAGGAGACCTCGGTCCTGGTCGAGATAGACCTCGACGGCACCGGGAGGACCGACATCTCCACCGGCGTCGGCTTCTACGACCACATGCTCGACCAGCTCGGCCGGCACGGCCTGTTCGACCTCACCGTCAAGACCGACGGCGACCTGCACATCGACACCCACCACACCATCGAGGACACCGCCCTCGCGCTCGGCGCCGCCTTCAAGCAGGCGCTCGGCGACAAGGTGGGCATCTACCGCTTCGGCAACTGCACGGTGCCGCTGGACGAGTCGCTCGCCCAGGTCACCGTGGACCTCTCCGGCCGGCCGTACCTGGTGCACACCGAGCCCGAGGGCATCGCCCCGATGATCGGCTCGTACGACACCACGATGACCCGGCACATCCTGGAGTCCTTCGTGGCCCAGGCGCAGATCGCGCTGCACGTCCACGTGCCGTACGGGCGCAACGCGCACCACATCGTGGAGTGCCAGTTCAAGGCGCTGGCCCGGGCGCTGCGCTACGCCGCCGAGCGCGACCCGCGCGCGGCCGGAATCCTCCCGTCCACCAAGGGTGCGCTGTGAGCAATACTGCGATGATCCTCATCTTCGTCGGCCTCTTCCTGGCCGGCGGAGTCATCTCCTTCTGGAAGCAGAAGCAGTCGAAGAGCGTCATCCTGGTGCTGGCCTTCGGCGCCGTGATGTGCCTGGCCTCCGGCCTCATGCGCCTGTAACACCCGCCGTAGAGAGACTGGACACCTGAACATGGGCAAGAACGTCGTCGTCCTCGACTACGGCTCCGGCAACCTCCGCTCCGCGCAGCGCGCCCTGGAGCGGACCGGGGCGGACGTCACGGTCAGCTCCGACTACGACACCGCGATGGCCGCGGACGGCCTGCTCGTCCCCGGCGTGGGCGCCTACGAGGCCTGCATGCGCGGGCTCAAGTCCGTCCGCGGGGACTGGATCATCGGCCGCCGGCTCGCCGGGGGCCGACCGGTCATGGGCATCTGCGTCGGCATGCAGATCCTCTTCGAGAAGGGGGTCGAGCACGGCGTGGAGACGGCCGGCTGCGACGAGTGGCCGGGCGTCGTCGAGCCGCTGGAGGCCCCCGTCGTCCCGCACATGGGCTGGAACACCGTGGACGTCCCCGAGGGCAGCCGGATGTTCGCCGGCCTCGACCCGGAGACCCGCTTCTACTTCGTGCACTCCTACGGGGTGCGGCACTGGGAGCTGGAGACCCACAGCGCGCGGATCAACCCGCCGCTGGTCACCTGGGCCACCCACGGGCAGCCGTTCGTCGCGGCCGTCGAGAACGGCCCGCTGTGGGCCACCCAGTTCCACCCCGAGAAGTCCGGCGACGCCGGCGCCGCCCTGCTGACCAACTGGGTCAACACCCTCTGACTTTCTGAGAGTTGGATCTCTGATGAGCCTCGAACTGCTGCCCGCCGTCGACGTCCGTGACGGCCAGGCCGTCCGCCTGGTCAAGGGCGCCTCCGGCACCGAGACCTCCTTCGGCGAGCCGCTCGCCGCCGCCCTCGCCTGGCAGAACGCCGGCGCCGAGTGGCTGCACCTGGTCGACCTCGACGCCGCCTTCGGCACCGGCAGCAACTACGAGCTGCTGCGCGAGGTCACCGGACAGCTGGACGTCAAGGTCGAGCTGTCCGGCGGCATCCGCGACGACGAGTCGCTCGCCCGCGCGCTCGCCACCGGCTGCACCCGGGTCAACCTCGGCACCGCCGCCCTGGAGGCCCCCGAGTGGGTCGCCAAGGCCATCGCCGAGCACGGCGACAAGATCGCCGTCGGCCTGGACGTGGTCGGCACCACCCTGCGCGGCCGCGGCTGGACCCGCGACGGCGGCCAGCTCTTCGACGTGCTGGCCCGGCTGAACGCGGAGGGCTGCGCCCGCTACGTCGTCACCGACGTCAACCGGGACGGCACCCTGACCGGCCCCAACCTCCAGCTGCTGCGCGACGTCTGCGCCGCGACCGACCGGCCCGTGGTCGCCTCCGGCGGCGTCTCCTCGCTCGACGACCTGCGCGCGATCGCCTCGCTCGTGGGCGAGGGTGTCGAGGGCGCCATCGTGGGCAAGGCACTCTACGAGCAGAAGTTCACCCTCGAAGAGGCCCTGGAGGCGGTTTCAGGATGACGGACGGTCGGATCGTACGCGGGCAGGTCGTAGCCGGTCGGGGCGAGGCCGGGCAGGTCGTGGCCGGTCGGGTCGTGGCCGGTCGGGTCGGCGGATTCTCCCCGTGGGAGGACGAGTTCGGCTACTCCCGGGCCGTCGCCGCGGGCGACCACGTGCACGTGGCCGGCTCCACCGCCTGGGTGGACGGCCGGATCGAGCACGAGGGCGACCCGTACCGGCAGACCCTCGCCGCGTTCGGCGTCGGGCTCACCGCCCTGGCCGCGTACGGTCTGACCACCGACGACGTGGTCCGCACCCGGATGTACATCACCCACGTCCGCGACGCCGAGGAGGTGGGCCGCGCCCACCGCGAACTCTTCGACGCCGCACGCCCGGTGGCCACCATGGTGGTGGTCGACGGGCTGATCGACTCCCGGATGCTGGTCGAGGTCGAACTCGACGCGTACCGGTCCGGACTGGCAAAGACCCTGGAAGCCCCGGAAATCCCGGACGCCCCGGAAGTTTCGGACGTCCCGGAAGCCTCGGAAGCCCTGGAAGTTGTGGAAGGCGAACAGCCGTGACCCTCGCAGTACGTGTCATCCCCTGCCTGGACGTGGACGCCGGGCGGGTGGTCAAGGGCGTCAACTTCCAGAACCTGCGCGACGCCGGCGACCCGGTCGAGATGGCCAAGCTCTACGACGCCGAAGGCGCCGACGAGCTGACCTTCCTCGACATCACCGCCTCCTCCGGCGACCGGGAGACCACCTACGACGTGGTCCGCCGCACCGCCGAACAGGTCTTCATCCCGCTCACGGTGGGCGGCGGCATCCGGGCCGTCGAGGACGTCGACAAGCTGCTGCGGGCCGGCGCCGACAAGGTCGGCGTCAACACCGCGGCCATCGCCCGGCCGGAGCTGGTCCGCGAGATCGCCCAGCGGTTCGGGCGGCAGGTCCTGGTGCTCTCGGTGGACGCCCGGCGCTGCCCGCCCGGGACGGAGACCGAGTCCGGCTTCGAGGTCACCACCCACGGCGGGCGGCAGGGCACCGGGCTCGACGCCGTCGCCTGGGCGGGCCGCGCCGCCGAACTGGGCGCGGGCGAGATCCTGCTCAACTCGATGGACGCGGACGGCACCAAGGACGGCTACGACCTGGAGCTGATCCGGGCCGTGCGCAAGAGCGTCTCGGTGCCGGTGATCGCCTCCGGCGGCGCGGGCAAGCTCGCGGACTTCGCGCCGGCCGTCGACGCGGGCGCGGACGCGGTGCTGGCCGCCAGCGTGTTCCACTTCGGGGACCTGCGGATCGGCGAGGTCAAGGGCGCGCTGCGGGAGGCCGGGCACCCGGTGCGGTGAGTTCTTCGCGGTGCTTGTTCGCGAGCGCGTTTTGCGAACGCGAACAGGCACCGTGTCCGTTGTTCCTTCGCTCAGGCCTGGTTCGGGTCGCCCTTGATCAGCGCGAAGGGGGCGCCGTTCGGGTCCGCGACCCACGCGATCCGGCCGACGTTCTTCACGTTCTCGGGCCCCATCAGCACCGAGCCGCCGGCCGCCGTCGCCTTGGCCACCCGCGCGTCCACGTCCGCGGTCGCGAAGTACGGCGTCCAGGCGGACGGCTGCGCCGGGGCCATGGTCGGCGCGATGCCGCCGAAGCTGGTCGCCTGCTGGTCGCCCTCGGCGGTGGAGACCACCCGGTAGCTCATCCCCGGCGACGGCTCGAAGTTCTCCACCCGCCAGCCGAACAGCTTCTCGTAGAAGGCGAAGGCGACGTCCGGGGCGGAGGTGTGCAGCTCGGCCCAGACCAGGGCGCCCTCCTCGGACACCGCGTCCAGCCCCTTGGTGCTCCCCGCCTGCCAGACGGCGAAATCGGCGCCCTGCGGGTCGGTGAGCGCGGCGAACCGGCCCTCCTGCATGACGTCCGACGGCGGCACCCGGACGCCGGCGCCGGCCTGCTCGGCCGCCTTGGCGGTGGCGTCCGCGTCGGCGGTGCGGAAGTACGTCGTCCACGCGGACCGCGCGCCCTGGTCGAGGTGGCCGATGGCGCCGACGGTCCTGCCGTCCAGCTGGACGAACCCGTAGCCGCCGGTCCCGGGGATCTCCAGGAACGTCCAGCCGAACACCTGGTTGTAGAACCCGGCGGTGGCGGGGATGTCCGGGCTGCCCAGGTCGATCCAGCAGGGCGAGCCGATGGGGAAGTCGGTGGTGAGCATGTGCGGGGTGCCCTTCGACGGAGGGACGGCCGGGCGTGCCCGGGTCGGACCCCGGCCACCTGCGAGTCTGCACCCGGGGTCTGACATCCGCAGCCGGGGGAGGCCGCCGGGGCCCGCTGTGAGCCGCGTCACTTCCCCGCCCGCCGTGCAGCAGCCGGCGGGCGGGCGCCGTCAAGAGGGTGGAAAAGACGGCGGCAGAGAGTGAGGCCACGGGTGAGGCTGCGCAGGGGCAGTCCCGGGATCGACTTCGTCGAGTTCGTGGAACAGCGTTCGGGCGCGCTGTTCCGCACGGCGTACGTGCTCACCGGGGACGCCCACACCGCGGAGGACCTCGTCCAGGAGGCCCTGGAACGGGCCTGCCGGCACTGGCGGCGGGTCGCGCGCGCCGAGGTGCCCGAGGCGTACGTGCGCCGGATCCTCGTGAACCTGGCCAACGACCGCTGGCGGCGCCTGCACCGCTCGGGCGAGCGCCCCGCGCCGGAGCCCGCCGTCGAACACCCCGACCCCCGCGACGCCTACCGGTCGGTGGAACTGCGCGCCGAACTCGTCGCGGCGCTGCACACCCTGCCGATGGGGATGCGCACCGTGGTCGTCCTGTACTACCTCCACGACCTGGGGGACCGGGAGATCGCGCAGACCCTCGACATCTCCCCGGGCGCCGTGCGCTCGCAACTCTCCCGCGGGCTCGCGAAACTGCGGGCCGCGCTGCCCAGGCAGGACGCCCCGTCCGCGTCGTCGACCCCGCGTGAAGGTGCGTGATGATCCGCTTCCCGCCCCAGGACCCCGTCCCCACCCCAGGGCCCGACCCCGACTCCGACTTCGACAAGGAACTCCTCGCCGCCATGACCCTGTTCGCCGACACCACCGCCACCCCCGTGATCGACGCCGCCGGAATCCGGCGCACGGTCCGCCGGCGCACCGCCCTCACCGGGGCCGCGGCCGTGGCGGCGGTGGCCGCCATCGCCACGGGCGCGGCCCTGCTCCTGCCCGGATCGCCGAGCGGCGGCGACCGCCCGGCCGGGACCGCGCCGGCCCCGGCCGTCCACTCCGCGCCCCCGTCCCCCTCCGCCTCCCCTTCCTCCCTTTCCGCGACCAAAGGCACCCCGTCCCCCGTCGCCCCGCCCGCACCCGGCGCCACGACCGTGACCGTCCCCCCGGTCGCCGGCCTGACCCGGGACGCCGCCACCCGGCTGCTCGACGCGGCCGGACTGCACTACGAGGTCCACGAACTCACCGACTGGAAGCTGCCCGCCGGTTCGGTCATCAACTCCGCGCCCCTGCCCGGGCACACCACGGCGACGGACACCCCCGTCCAGCTCTTCATCTCCAAGGGCCGCCCCGGAAGCTGACCGCCCGCGCCCGCGGTCCCGCCCGCGAGCGTCGCCCCTCGGCATGCCGAGAGGCCACACCGGCTTCCGCTGCTCTGCTACTTCGGGGGCAGCGGCAGGACGTGGCGGAGGGCTTCGAGGGCGTCGGGGTCGCCGTCGACGGTGAGGGTGGTCCGGGCGCCCCGGCCGTAGGTGAAGAGCACGAGTTCGGCGGGTTCGCCGGTGAGGCGGACGGTGGGGGAGCCGGCGGGGCCGACGGTGAGGGAACGGCCGTCGGGGTGGACGAGCGCCAGCCGGACGGGGGAGCGGCGGCCGGCCTCCAGGCGGGCGATCATGGGGAGACGGCGCCAGAGGGCCTCGGCCCGGCCGGGCGGGACGGGCTGCGGGGTCCAGTCGTCGGCCGCGCGCAGCACGTCCTCGGCGTGGACGAAGTACTCGACGGTGTTCGCCGCCTCGTCCGCGCCGGGCAGGGCGAACGGCGAGTAGACCGGAGGCCCGGCCCGGAACAGCCGCACCAACTCCTCGTACGGCCGCTCGGCGTACCCGTCCTGCACCCGCCGCGTCCAGCCGGCCAGCGCCCCGACCCGGATCCCCGCCGCCGCATCGGGCCGCCGCTCCCGGACCACCAGGTGCGCGGCCAGATCCCGGGTCGTCCACCCCTCACAGAGGGTGGGGGCGTCCGGCCCGGCAGCGGTGAGGAGTTGGGCGAGCCGGTGGCGTTCGGCGAGGGCATGGTTCGACATGGTGGAAGCCTATGGGCTCATCTGCCCACCGGGCCCGGTCGGTTGCGGCGCAGCGCCGACCCGTTCGGATGCGGGCCCTCCGAACACCGCTTGGAGCAGGTCTCGCTGTGCTCCTGGTACCGCCGGCTCCGCCCGCGAGGACCCGGAGCTTCTGCGCGAGGGCGGGCAGGACCGGTCCCCAGATGCCGTGGTCGCCCCACGAGCCGTGCACCAGGACCAGCGGCTCGCCGTCCCCGTCCACCTCGTAGAGGAGCTCGACGCCGTTCACCGCGACCCGTGGCATGTCCGCCCTCCTCGCCCGCAGGCGGTGGTCGCCGCCGGGGCCATTGAGGCACCCCGGGCCCGGCCCCGCAACCGCGACTGGCCCGACACCACGCACACGGCCGCCCCGCGCGATTGGGCGGATCAAAGCCCTGACGGGACGGAAGCCCGAACCGAGACCACGGAGCCGTCGGTCGGGCAGCCGGCCGACTCCTCCCGGGTCGTGGTCGGGAGGGTGTCGCCGGGGCCGACGGGGTTCTGTATCGGGTGGGTATCAGGGAGCGCTTGGTTGTCCATCGAATGGGCGCGCCGGTCCGTGCGAAGGGGCGGACAGGGTGCGGGAGTACGGCGGCCCCCCTCGGTGGTCGGGCCGATCGCACCTGGGATGACCTGGGGTTTCGCGTAGGAGAGGGGGTGTGGGAATGGCGTCGCAGGTCCTGCCGCGCGCCGGGGGCGTGTTCGGTGCCTGCCGTATCGTCCCCTTGTGGCTGCCGTCCCGTGGGCAGTCGGCTGGTCACCGGACCGTTCGAACAGGAGCCATCCGCCCGTGTCATCTTCCGCCCCGGCTGGGGCTTCCTCGCGCCCGGTCCGCGTGCTGCTGGTGGAGGACGACGATCTGATGCGCCGGTCCTTCACGGTCGCGCTGGAACGTTACGGCTATGAGATGGCGGCCGCCGCCGACGGTCTGAGCGGGCTGGAGATCTTCCGTGACGGGAGTTTCGACCTGCTGATCCTCGACGTGATGCTGCCTGGGCTGGACGGGATCGGCCTGTGCAGGAGAGTCCGGGAGACCAGCCTGGTACCCGTCCTGATGATGTCCGCCCGTGGCGACGGGCTCGATGTCGTCGCCGGCCTGGAGGCCGGGGCGGACGACTACGTGGTCAAGCCCGTGGACACCTACGTGCTGGTCGCACGCATCCGCTCGTTGCTGCGGCGGGCCACCTACACGCCGTCCGCCGCCTCTCAGCCCGAGCGCGTCACTGCCGGGGCGCCGCCCGCCGACGGGGAGGTGCTGGTGTTCGGGGACCTGCGCCTCGACACCGCCGGACTGGAGGTGGCCGTCGCCGGAGAACCGGTGGCGCTCACCCCGACCGAGCTGAAGCTGCTCCTGGAGTTCGCCGCACACCCGGGCGTGGTTCTGGAGCGGCACACCCTGCTGCGCAACGTCTGGGACTACGGCTGGGACGGCGACAGCCGGGTCGTGGACCTGTGCGTGCAGCGGCTGCGCAGGAAGCTGGGGCGGGAGCGGATCGAGACGGTCCGCGGCTTCGGCTACAAGTTCAGGCGCTGAGCCCGGTGCGCGGGTTCCGCCGGCCGCGGCCGGCCCGGGCGTCCCTGCGGTGGAAGATCGCCGCGCTGGCGGCGGCCACGGCCTGCCTGGTCGTGGCGGCGGTGGGCGTGCTCGTGCACCTGTGGACCGCCCGCGACATCCGGAGCCGGGCCGAGGCGCAGGCCTTCAACGCCGTGTACTCGGCCATGGACGTCTACCGACGCACCGGAACCCTGGCGGACGGAGCCGGACTCGACCCGGCCGAGCTGCCCGCCGAGCTGCGCCACCCGGCCGACGACGCCCGGCACACGGTCTACGACGGGCGGGTCGACGGACCCCTCGGGCCGAGCGTCTGGGCCGCCCAGCGAACCGCCGGCCCCGGCAGCCCGGTCCTCGCCGTCCGGGTCAACACGGGCCCGCAACTCTACGGACTGCACCGGCTCGACCTGACCATGACCGTCGCGTCGCTGGTCGCGCTCGCGGCGGCCACGCCTCTGGCCGTCTACGGCGCCGGGCTGGTCGCCCGTCGGCTGCGGCAGGTCTCCGAAACCGCGGTCCGGATCTCCGCCGGTGACCTCGATGCCCGGACCGGGCCCACCGGGGGCAACGACGAGGTCGCCGACATCGCGGCCACCGTCGACCTCATGGCCGACAGCCTCGGCCGGCGGCTGCGCACCGAGCGCCAGTTCACCGCGGACGTGGCTCACGAGCTGCGCACACCCGTCGGCGGCCTGCTGGTCACCGTCGACCTGCTGCCGCCCGGCGAGACCGAGGACCTGCTCCGCGCCAGGGTGCGCGACCTGCGCGCCCTGGTCGAGGACCTCCTCGAGATCTCCCGCCTGGACGCCGGGGCCGAGCAGCCGGTCCGCGCCCGGGTTCCGCTCGGCGAGGTCGTCGCCGATGCCGTGGCGCGCACCGGCCTCGACGCCGAGGTCACCGTCGCCGCCGCGCACGGCCCGGCCGCCGCGTACGGCCCGGAGGACGCGCACCGCTCGGAGGACGCGACGACCGTGGAGACCGACCCGCGCCGCCTGGAACGGATCGTCAGCAACCTCGTCGTCAACGCCCACCGCCACGGACGGGCCCCGGTGCGGGTCACCGTCGAGGGCCGCACCGTCGTGGTGCGCGACCACGGCCTCGGCTTCCCGGCGGACCTGCTGCTCCACGGCCCGCGTCGCTTCCACAGCGGCGCCGCCGGGCGCGGTTCGGGCCACGGCCTGGGCCTGACCATTGCCCTCGGACAGGCTCGGCTGCTCGGCGCCGAGCTTCGCCTGGACAACGCCCCGGACGGTGGGGCCGTCGCCACTCTGCGCCTGCCGGCCTGACCGCCCGGCTCCGCGGAACCGCTACGAAGCGGAGCGGACGCCGATACACGCCGGCGCGGGTCCCGATACGTCGCCCGGACACCCTTCGAAGTGCACCGTCCGCACCGAAGAGGAGTCCCCGTGACCACCGTCCCCCTCACCCCGTACCCGCCGAACCCGGCCCCCGGGATCGCGGCCGCCACCACCGACCTGACGAAGGTCTACGGCAGCGGCGACACCCGGGTCGTGGCCCTGGACCGGGTCAGCATCGGCTTCCGGGAGAGCGAGTTCACCGCGATCATGGGCCCCTCCGGCTGTGGCAAGTCCACTCTGATGCACTGCGCCGCCGGGCTCGACACCCCCACCTCCGGCGGCGTCCGCATCGGCACCACCGAGCTGGGCTCCTTGCGCGACCGGCCGCTGACCCGGCTGCGCCGCGACCGGATCGGCTTCGTCTTCCAGGCGTTCAACCTGCTGCCGACGCTGACCGCGCTGGAGAACATCACGCTGCCGCTGAGCATCGCCGGCCGCCACCCCGACCGGCAGTGGCTGGACCGCGTGGTCTCCATGGTCGGCCTCTCCGGGCGCCTCGACCACCGGCCCGCGCAGCTGTCCGGCGGTCAGCAGCAGCGCGTCGCGGTCGCCCGCGCCCTCGCTTCGCGGCCCGCGATCGTCTTCGGCGACGAGCCCACCGGCAACCTCGACTCCCGCTCCGGCGCCGAGGTCCTCGGCTTCCTGCGCGACTCGGTGCGCGAACTCGGCCAGACCGTGGTCATGGTCACCCACGACCCCGTCGCCGCCGGCTACGCCGACCGCGTGGTGTTCCTCTCCGACGGACGGCTTGTCGACGAGATGACCCGCCCCACCCCGGACCGGGTCCTCGACGTCATGAAGCGCTTCGACACCCGCGCCCGCACCAGCTGACCCGCGCCCGCACATCCCCGTCGCTCCCATGCCCCGTCCCTCCCACGCCCCCGGAAGCCGAACCCATGCTGAGAACAGCCGTGCGCAACGTCCTGGCGCACAAGGCCCGACTGGTCATGACCGTCCTCGCGGTCTGCCTGGGTGTCGCATTCGCCAGCGGCACCCTCGTCTTCGCGGACTCGGCCGCGGCCGCCTACCGCGCCGCCGCGTCGAGGAACTTCGCCGACATCGCGGTCACCGTCACCGCACGACAGGCCCCGGCCGGGTCCGCCGCGGACCAGCCGGACAGCGTCCTCGACGACGCGCTCGCCCGGCGACTGGCCGCCGTCCCCGGTGTCGCCGCCGTGCGGCCGTCCGTCGACGGCCGGGCCGCCCTGAACGCGGCGGACGGTACCCCGTTGCGGGTCAGGCCGGGCGCGAACCCGGCCGCCGCCTACGTACCCGGCCCCGACGGCGAGGACCGCCGCCACCCCCTCGCCGCTGGCCGTGCCCCGGCTGGCGGCGACGAGATCGCCGTGGACAGCGGCACCGCTGCCGCCGGGCACCTGCACGTCGGTGACTCGGTCACGCTGGCCACCGACGGCCCGGCCATGACCATGCGGCTCGTCGGCGTCGTCACCACCACGGACACCCGGGTGCTCGCGGGCGGCACCCTCGTCCTGTTCGACCGGGCGACCGCCCAGCGGCTGTTCGCCACTTCGGGCCACTACACCGCGATCGACCTGTCCGCCGCGGCCGGCACCGGCCAGTCCGAACTCGCCCGGCGGGTCGCCACCGTGCTCCCGCCCGACAGGGCCGAGGTCACCACCGCCGCCGCCCGGGCCGCCCAACAGGCGGTCTACGTCGGCACCCTGACGCGGGGCCACCAGAAGATGCCGACGGTCTTCGCCGGAATCGCGCTGTTCATCGGGTCCTTCCTGGTCATCAACACCTTCACCATGCTCGTCACCCGGCGCACCCGGGAGATCGCGTTGCTCCGGGCGATCGGAGCCTCACGCCGTCAGGTGGTCCGGTCCGTCCTCGTGGAGGCCGTCCTGGTCGGGCTCGCCGCCTCGGCGGCCGGGTTCGTCCTCGGCCTCGGCATCGCCGCCGTCCTGCCCGGCCTGCTGAGCACCGGCGGGGACCTGCTGCCCGACGGCCCGCTGGTCATCGGCCCGCGCCCCGTCCTGGCGGCGCTCGGCGTCGGGGTGGGGGTCACCGTGCTCGCCGCCTGGCTGCCTGCCCGCAAGGCCGCACGCGTCGCACCCGTCGAGGCGTTGCGTACGGCGCAGCAGCCGCCCGCCGGCCGGTTCCGCGTCCGCGCCGTCGCGGGGCTCGCCCTCCTCGCCCTGGGCGTCGGCCTGCTCGTCCCGCTCACCGGCGCGAAGGACGCCTCGGAGGGGAACCTGCGCGGCGCGATGCTCGGCTGCGGCGTCCTCGTCCTCGCCCTGATCGTGCTGGCGCCGCTACTCGTGGGCCCGGCGATCCGGCTGATCGGCCGCCTGACCGGCCGTTCCGGGATCACCGGCCACCTCGCACAGCAGAACGCGCTGCGCGACCCGCGGCGCACCGCCGCCACCGCCGCCACCCTGCTGGTCAGCACCGCGCTGGTGACCGGCCTCGCCGTCATCGGCAACTCCACCGGGCAGGCGCTCGACCGTCAGGCCGCGGCCGGCCTCGGCGCCGAATACGTGATCAGCACCCGCACCACCACGACCGGCGTCGACCCGGCCGCCGTCCAGCGAGTCGCCCACACCGCCGGGGTGCGGGCCGCGAGCGCCGTCGCGGACTCCGTCCTGTTCATCGGCGGCCGGGTCCGTGACATCTCCGGTGTCGACCCCGACTCCGTGGACGACGTCATGAGGCTCGACTTCCTCAGCGGCTCCGCGAAGGACCTCGGGCCCGGCCGGATCGCCGTCTCCAGCACCATCGCCCGGGAGAGCGGCCTGAGCACCGGCAGCCAGGTCGACGCCACCATCGGCCGGAGCCGGACCTTCGCCAAGTACACCGTCGTGGGCGTCTACCAGGACAATCCCACCGCCCACGACGCCCTCGGCGCCCGCGCCGAGGTGCAGCAGGACGGCTTCCTGCCGGACTCCGTCCAGCGGATCCTGGTCCGCACCGACCCCGGCTCGGTCTCCCCCGCCACCGAGGACCGGCTGCGTGCCGCCGTCGGCAACAACCCGCTGCTGAAGGTGCAGGACCGGCCCGCACTCGTCCGCGAGGCCGCGGGCACCATGGGCAACCTGCTCACCCTGATGTACGGGCTGCTCGCCATCGGCGTCGTGATCGCGGGGCTCGGCATCGTGAACACCCTGGCCATCTCGGTCGCCGAACGAACCCGCGAGATCGGTGTACTGCGCGCCATCGGCATGGACCGCGCGGGCGTCCGGCGGATGATCCGCCTGGAAGCGGTGACCGTCGCGGGCTTCGGCACCCTGCTCGGCCTGGCCGGCGGCCTGTTCGGCGCTTGGGCCGTCGGAGCGTTGGCCAACGGCGCGGTGAAGCAGTACTCCCTGGCGCTGCCCTGGGGGACCCTGCTCCTCGTCTGCCTGCTGTCCCTCGCGGTCGGCGCTCTCGCCGCCGCCGTACCGGCCCGCCGGGCAGCCGCCCTGAAGCCGCTCGAAGCCGTCGCGGAGGCGTGACCCCGGGCCCCGGCACGGCAATCGCGGAACGACGAAGGCCCCGGCCGGCGAACCGGTCGGGGCCTTCGTGAAGGCGGAGGATACGAGATTCGAACTCGTGAGGGGTTGCCCCCAATCTGGGGCCACCTGGCATCTCAGCTTCGAACCCCGCACCCGTGAACAGGTCGAAGCGATCACCGCCCGCTCCATCGACTCCGCGCGCGCCACCCCGCGCACCGAGTACTGCCTCGCCGTCACCCGGCGCGGTGAACACCGGCTGATCGGCTACGCGCGGCTGGCCACCGAGCCACAACAGGCCGCGACCATCGGGTTCGCCCTCCATCCGGCCGCGTGGGGCAAGGGCCTCGCCGCCTCGCCGTCCGGGCGAGGCAGCGAGGCGCGGGAATCTTTTCTCTCGGGGATTCTTTGTTTCTTCCGACCCCTTCCCCTGCGTGGGAAGGGGTCGGAAGAAACAATTTTCTTTTATTTGAATTTTCTCTATCCAGGATAGGTTTCCTGCGGCGTCACTTCAGGGTGCAGCCGGTTGGTGAGCCGGTCTCGGATGGCGGGTCTACCGACCTTCAGGTCCCGGCGGGCCGCCCGTACGGGGCGAGTTTGGCGAAGCGGCTGCCAGGTGGGGGTCGGGTGGGCCATCCTCGTGGCCATGACCTCCGAGCAGCCGCCGTCCGCAGTCGGCTCCCGCCCGTCCCGCGGCCTGGTCCTCACCGTTGCCGCCGTGCTGGTCGTCCTGCTCGCGGTGGTGGCCACCGCGGTGCTGTGGCCGGACGACAAGAAGCCGGCCGCCGCGCCGCCTCCGCCCACGCCGACTCCCACGGCCACCCAGGCGCCGACACCCACCCCCACGCCCACGCCGCAGCCGCCGTACGCGTTCTTCCCGGTCGGCGCCTGCTTCGACCACCCGCAGCTGAGCCCGGTGATCACCAAGCCCGAGGAGCGTCCTTGCGCCGGGGACCACGACGGCGAGGTGATCGCCGACCTCAAGCTCGCGGACGGGATCACCGGCGACATCCCGCTGGCGCTTGCCATGCGCGACGGCTGCAAGGAGGTCGAAGCCGCCGCCAAGGCCCGCCAGGGCGACGGAAAGACCTACTACGGCCGCCAGTTCGGCCCTGCCATGGCCAACTACCAGCAGGGCTGGCGTGACTACACCTGCACCCTGGCCGCCAGCAACAAGCAGGGCGGCCCCAAGCTCACCGCGCAGCTGCACCCGTAGCGGCTCCGGCGGGGGAGCGAGGCGGGTGCGGCGGGGCGGGCTGACACAATGGGGCGCATGTCCACCACACCCGCCGCTCCCGGCAGCACCGCCCTCGCCCCCGAGATCGCCGCGCGGCTCAAGCGCTCCGAGGACGGGCTGGTCCCGGCCATCGCCCAGCAGTACGACACCGGCGAGGTGCTGATGCTCGGGTGGATGGACGACGAGGCGCTGCACCGCACCCTCACCACGGGCCGCTGCACCTACTGGAGCCGCAGCCGCCGTGAGTACTGGGTGAAGGGCGACACCTCGGGCCACGTCCAGGCGGTCAAGTCGGTGGCCCTGGACTGCGACGGCGACACCCTGCTGGTCAGGGTCGACCAGAGCGGCGCGGCCTGCCACACCGGCGACCGCACCTGCTTCGACGCCGACGTGCTCCCGCTCTCCTGACCCCAGTCCACTCGAAGAACTCAAGAAGGTGCCGCCCGTCATGGATCTCGAAGCCTTCCGCAAGCTCGCCGTCGACACCCGGGTCATCCCGGTCACCCGCAGGCTCCTCGCGGACGGTCTCACCCCGATCGGCCTCTACCGCACCCTCGCCGAGGAGCGGCCCGGCACCTTCCTGCTGGAGTCCGCCGAGCAGGGCCGCAGCTGGTCGCGCTACTCCTTCGTCGGGGTGCGCAGCGCCGCCGCGCTGACCGTCGGCCCGGACGGCGGGGCCCGCTGGCTCGGCACCCCGCCGGTCGGCATCCCCACCGCGGGCGACCCGCTGGAGGTGCTGCGCGCCACCCTCCAGGCGCTGCACACCCCGCGGCTGGAGGACGACGGCCTGCCCCCGCTCACCGGCGGCCTGGTCGGCTACCTCGGCTACGACATCGTCCGCCGGCTGGAGAAGCTGCCCGACCTCAACCCGGACGACCTGGGCCTGCCCGAGCTGACCATGCTGCTCGCCACCGACCTCGCGGTGCTCGACCACGTCGACGGCACGGTGCTGCTGATCGCCAACGCCGTCAACCACAACGACCTGGCCAGCGGCGCGGACGAGGCCTGGGCGGACGCGGTGGCCCGGCTGGACGCGATGGAGGCCGAGCTGTCCAAGCCGGTCGACCCGGGCCTGGCCACCTTCACCCCGGCCGGCCCCGGCGAGGTGCACTCGCCGTTCGGCGGCGAGCCGTACCGGGCCGCGGTGGAGACGATCAAGGAGCGGATCCGGGCCGGCGAGGCCTTCCAGGTGGTGCCCTCGCAGCGCTTCGAGGCGCCCTGCCCGGCCTCCGCGCTGGACGTCTACCGGGTGCTGCGCACCACCAACCCCAGCCCGTACATGTACCTGTTCCGCTTCCCCGGGCCGGACGGCGGGGCCGAGGGCGGCTTCGACGTGGTCGGCTCCAGCCCGGAGGCGCTGGTCAAGGTCACCGACGGCGAGGCGATGCTGCACCCGATCGCCGGCACCCGGCACCGCGGCGACACCCCGCAGGAGGACGCGGAGCTGGCCGCCGAGCTGCTCGCCGACCCCAAGGAGCGGGCCGAGCACCTGATGCTGGTGGACCTCGGCCGCAACGATCTCGGCCGGGTCTGCGAGCCGGGCAGCGTCGAGGTGGTCGACTTCATGCACATCGAGCGCTACAGCCACGTGATGCACATCGTGTCGACGGTGACCGGCACGGTCGCCCCGGGGCGCACCGCCTTCGACGTGCTGACCGCCTGCTTCCCGGCCGGCACCCTCTCCGGCGCGCCCAAGCCGCGGGCGATGCGGATCATCGAGGAGCTGGAGCCCACCCGCCGCGGCCTGTACGGCGGCTGCGTCGGCTACCTGGACTTCGCCGGGGACTCGGACACCGCGATCGCGATCCGCACCGCGGTGCTGCGCGACGGCACCGCGTACGTGCAGGCCGGCGCGGGCGTGGTCGCCGACTCCGACCCGCACGGCGAGGACACCGAGTGCCGCAACAAGGCGGCCGCCGTGCTGCGGGCGGTCGCCACCGCCAATACGCTGCGGACGCCGGAACTGTCCTGACGTGTGAGGAGGCGGCCGGGATGCCCGAGGCGCCGTACGACGAGCTGCGCTGGGAGGCCGTTTTCGGGACGGCCTCCCAGATCCGGGAAGGGCTCGCGGGGGCGGGGCGGGTGCTGTCCGGGGTCCTGATCGACTTCCCGGCCGCGCACGGCCCGCTCGCCCCGGACCTGGTGGTGGTCGCCCCCGGCGCCGCCCGCACCGCCCGGGGCCGGTACGGGGCCGCGGACGCCGAGGCGGTGCTGGAGGTGGCGCACCCGGGCCGTGACCACGTCTTCGCGCGGGCCTGCGCGGAGAGCGGCGTGCCGCTGTACGTGGTGGTCGATCCGGCGGCGGCGGTCTGCACCGTGCACACCGCGCCGTCCCCCGAGGGGGTGTACCGGGAGGCGGAGCGGGTGCCGTTCGGCAACGACCTGTTCCTGCCGCTCGGCGGCCGCACGGTGGTGCTGCGGACGGACGGCTTCCCCACGCCGTAACCCACCCCGCCGGCCGACCCGCCCGCCGCCCCGCCCGCCGCCCCGCCCGACGGCTCGCCGGCCGGCCCGTTCCCCACCCCGGGTACGGACCCCGGCGTCGGTCGGGGGATAGTGGACGGGTGACCGCTGAGCAGACCCCCGCCCCCGCCGCCCCCAGCCGCCGCACCCTCGGCATCATGCTGCTGCTGACCGTGCTGAGCGCCGTGCTGGTGCTGACCGCGGTCGGGCGGACCTGGGCCGAGGGCCGGGCCGGCACCCTGGACGTGTCCGTCACCGGCGGCAGGATCTCCGAACTGCCCGGCGGGCTGGCCCTGGTGGGCCTCGCCGCGGCCGTCGCGGTGTTCGCGGTGCGCGGCGCCGGCCGGCTGGCGGTCGGCGCGCTGACCCTGCTGGCCGGGCTCGGCGCGGCCGCCGCCTCGGTGGCCGGGGCCGGCGACACCGCCGCGCTGGACGCCGAGGCCGCCCGCAAGCTGGCGCTGACCGGTTCGGCGGCCACCGAGGTCTCGCACACCGCCTGGCCCTGGGTCGCGCTGGTCGGCGGGGTCCTGCTGGCGCTGGCCGGACTGCTCACCCTGCGCTACGGCCGGGGCTGGCCGGCCATGGGCAGCCGCTACGAGGCGCCGACCCGCAAGGCCCCGGCGCGGACCGAGACGCCGGGCGACCTGTGGAAGGCCCTGGACCGGGGCGAGGACCCGACCGCGGTGTGAGCCGCGCGCACGTGACGCGGCCCGCGCGCATGTGACGCGATAGACCCGCCACCCGCTTTGGGCCGTCGGTGTGTGGCCCGGCACAATGGAACCCGTCAACCCGCCGGCGGCCCCGCAGGCCCGGCCGGGCCCCGAGAGCCAAGGAGCACCACTCAGATGGCAGCAGCAGCACACGGCCACACCACCGCCGCCTGGACCGGCGTCGTCATCTCCTTCGTCGGCTTCGGCGTCGCGGGCGTCGCCATGATCCTGCCGTCGGTTCTGCTCGTCTGGGTCGGCCTGGCGGTCATCCTGGCCGGCGGCGTGGTCGGCAAGGCCATGTCCCTCGCGGGCATGGGCAAGCAGCCCAGCGCCAACGTCTACAAGTCGGCCGAGGAGCAGCTCGCGGCCCGTGAGGCCCGCGCCGCCGTCGCCGCCTGACGACGGGCTCGTCGCACCACACGACCACACGTTTGTCGTACATCGGAACGGCGGGCGCGCCACGCCCGCCGTTTCGTCGTGTCCGGGCCCGACCCGGGCAGAATCGGGGCGTGAACGCCGCCCCCACCGCTTCCACCGCCTCCGCCCCGCCGCCCGTGCGGCGCCGGCTGAGCCCGCCGCTGACCGCGCTGGCGGCGGTGGCCGTCCCCGCCGCGTACGTCGCCGTGGTGGACCCGAACACCCCCGGGCACTACCCCGAGTGCCCGTTCCTGACCGCCACCGGCTGGTGGTGCCCCGGCTGCGGGGGGCTGCGCTGCGTCCACGCGCTGAGCCACGGGGACCTCACCGGCGCCCTGCACGACAACGCCGTCGTGGTCCTGCTGTTCGGCGTACTGGCGGTGCTGTGGCTGCGCTGGGGCTGGGCCGCGCTGACCGGCGGGCCGCCGCCCAGGATCACCGTCGGGGGCCGGCGGTGGGCGCTGATCGCCCTGCTGGTGCTGGTGTTCACCGTGGTGCGCAACTCGGGGGTCGGTGCCGGGCTGGCGCCGCCGCTGGTCTGACCGGGCCGCGCGACCGCCGCGTCCCGGCTGCCGTACCGCGGCCCCTGACCGTGGTCCTCGACCGCGCGGCCGCCGCTTCCCGTACGCCGTGACGCCACGTCCCGGCCACCGGTCGCGGCCGGCTCGGAGAGCGTCCGAAAACCGGTGCGAAGACCGTCCGAAAACCGGTGCACGCCCGGTGAAGCCGCAGCTGGGGACCGCCGGAGCGGGAGTCCGGTCCGCGAGACGCGGTTCGAACCGGTGCGCCCCCCGCCCCCGGGTGCCGATACCATCGAAGAGTCGGTGGGCTGTCGCCCGCCGGCTCGCGCCGGCCAACTGGCAGAAAAGATGGGGGCTCCTGAGTGAGTGTGCTCGACTCGATCATCGAAGGGGTCCGCGAGGACCTCGCCGAGCGGCAGGCCCGGGTCTCCCTGGACGAGCTCAAGGCGCTGGCCGCCAAGGCTCCGGAGGCCAAGGACGGCGTCGCCGCCCTCCGGGGCGACGGGGTCCGGGTGATCTGCGAGGTGAAGCGCTCCAGCCCGTCCAAGGGCGCCCTGGCCTCGATCGCCGATCCGGCCGCCCTGGCGGTGGACTACGCGGCCGGCGGTGCCGCCGCGATCAGCGTGCTGACCGAGCAGCGCCGCTTCGGCGGTTCGCTGGCCGACCTGGACGCCGTCCGCGCCGCGGTGGACACCCCGCTGCTGCGCAAGGACTTCATCGTCACCGCCTACCAGCTGTGGGAGGCCCGTGCGCACGGCGCCGACCTCGCGCTGCTGATCGTCGCGGCCCTCGACCAGCCGGCCCTGGTGTCGCTGATCGAGCGCGCCGAGTCGATCGGCCTCACCCCGCTGGTCGAGGTGCACGACGAGGAGGAGATCAAGCGCGCGGTGGACGCCGGCGCCCGGATCATCGGCGTCAACGCCCGCAACCTGAAGACGCTCGAGGTGGACCGCAACACCTTCGAGAACGTCGCCCACGCCATCCCGGACGGCATCGTCAAGATCGCCGAGTCCGGTGTGCGCGGCCCGCTGGACGTGATCAACTACGCCAACCTCGGCGCCGACGCGGTGCTGGTCGGCGAGTCCCTGGTGACCGGCAAGGACCCGCGCGCCGCGGTCGCCGACCTGGTCGCCGCCGGGGCCCACCCCGCCGTCCGGCACAAGGACTGACCCCCACCCCATGAAGATCGCCGCCCGACTCGCCCCCGGTTGCCGCCCGCGCGGCTGCCGCGCGCCCGCACGCCGGGTGCTGGGGCGTCGGGTGCGGTACGTCATCGGGTGCGAGCCCGGGCAGGTGCCGGGACGGCGATGGCGCGTGACGTCCGGCTGAAGCCCAGCCGGGAAGACGTCGTTGTCGTCCATCTCCGTTCAAGGGAAACCACCATGTCCGAAAAGGACTACCTGCCCGGCGCCCAGGTGCCGGACGCGCGCGGCTACTTCGGCGCGTACGGCGGCCGCTTCATCCCCGAGGCGCTGGTCGCCGCGGTCGAGCAGGTCGCCGAGGAGTACGAGAAGGCCAAGACCGACCCGGCCTTCACCGCCGAGCTCGACGCGCTGCTCAAGGACTACACCGGGCGCCCGAGCCCGCTGACCGACGTGCACCGCTTCTCCGCCGAGGCGGGCGGCGCGCGCATCCTGCTCAAGCGCGAGGACCTCAACCACACCGGCTCGCACAAGATCAACAACGTGCTGGGCCAGGCGCTGCTCACCAAGCGGATGGGCAAGACCCGGATCATCGCCGAGACCGGCGCCGGCCAGCACGGCGTGGCCACCGCGACCGCCTGCGCGCTGTTCGGCTTCGACTGCACCATCTACATGGGCGAGGTCGACACCCAGCGCCAAGCGCTCAACGTCGCCCGGATGCGGATGCTCGGCGCCGAGGTGGTGGCCGTCAAGTCCGGCAGCCGGACGCTCAAGGACGCCATCAACGAGGCGTTCCGGGACTGGGTCGCCAACGTCGACTCCACCCACTACCTGTTCGGCACCGTCGCCGGGCCGCACCCCTTCCCGATGATGGTCCGGGACTTCCACCGGGTCATCGGCGTCGAGGCGCGGCAGCAGGTGCTCGACCGGACCGGCCGGCTGCCCGACGCGGTCGTGGCCTGCGTCGGCGGCGGCTCCAACGCGATGGGGATCTTCCACGAGTTCATCCCGGACGCCGGGGTGCGGCTGATCGGCTGCGAGGCGGCCGGCGAGGGCGCCGAGACGCCCCGGCACGCGGCCACCCTCACCAAGGGGGACCCGGGTGTGCTGCACGGCTCCCGGACGTACGTCCTCCAGGACGAGGACGGGCAGACCATCGAGTCGCACTCGATCTCGGCCGGGCTGGACTACCCGGGGGTCGGACCGGAGCACGCCTGGCTGAAGGACACCGGGCGGGCCGAGTACCGTCCGGTCACCGACGACGCCGCGATGCAGGCGTTGCGGCTGCTGTCCCGCACCGAGGGGATCATCCCGGCCATCGAGAGCGCCCACGCGCTCGCCGGGGCGCTGGAGCTGGGGCGCGAGCTCGGGCCGGAGGCGACCATCCTGGTCTCGCTGTCGGGACGCGGGGACAAGGACATGCACACCGCGGCCGAGTACTTCGGGCTGTACGACGAGCCGGGGGCCGGGTCCGCCGGGCCGGCCGACTCCGCCGAGGGGGGTAAGTGATCATGGCTTCCAAGCTGAGCGACATCCTGGCCGCGGCCAAGGCCGAGGACCGGGCCGCGCTGATCGGCTACCTGCCGGCCGGCTTCCCGACCGTGGACGGCGGCATCCGGGCGGTCAACGCCCTGATCGAGGGCGGCTGCGACGTGGTCGAGGTCGGGCTGCCGCACTCCGACCCGGTGCTGGACGGCGCCGTCATCCAGACCGCCGACGACATCGCGCTGCGGGGCGGCGTGCGGATCAAGGACGTGCTGCGCACCGTCCAGGAGGTCGCCTCCGCGCACCCCGCGGCGGCGGTGCTGGTGATGACGTACTGGAACCCGGTCGACCGCTACGGGGTGGCGCGGTTCGCCGCCGACCTGGCGGCCGCGGGCGGGGCCGGCTGCATCCTGCCGGACCTGCCGGTGGAGGAGTCCGAGGAGTGGCGCAAGGCGGCGGACGAGCACGGTCTGGACACCGTGTTCGTGGTCGCCCCCAGCAGCAAGGACGCGCGGCTGGCGGAGGTCACGGCGGCGGGCAGCGGGTTCGTGTACGCGGCCGCGGTGATGGGCGTGACCGGGACGCGGTCGGCCGTCGGCTCGATGGCCGAGGACCTGGTCGCCCGGACCCGGGCCACCACCGACCTGCCCGTCTGCGTCGGGCTCGGGGTCTCGGACGCGGTGCAGGCGGCGGAGGTCGCCCGGTTCGCGGACGGGGTCATCGTGGGGTCGGCGTTCGTGAAGCGGATCCTGGCCGCGGGCGAGGACGAGGAAGCGGCGCTGGACGCGGTGCGGGCCCTGGCCGGGGAACTGGCCTCGGGCGTGCGGCGGAGCTGACGCGCGGTAGGACCATCAGGCCGGCGGCCCTCCACTCCTCGGGAGTGGGGGGCCGCCGGTCTTTTCGTGGGTGTGTTTCCGGGGCCGCGCTCCTGAGGGGCGCGGCCCCGGGCGCGCGGCATTTGCCGTGCGCGCCGACCGGAGTGCGGACCCGAACGGGTGAACAAGGGGTGGGGACACGCATCAGGCGGGGTTGGCGGACGTTGAGAGGAGGGAGGAGTGCACGAACGGTTGCCGGGGCGAGCGGGAAGGGGTGAGCCGGTGCGGAGTGTCCAGCGGGCCGTCCTGCTGCGGGCGGCGGCGGCCGTGGTGGTGCTCGTCGGCGCGGTCGGGGTGCACGTCGAGGTGGGCCACGCGTTGGCGAAGCGGGGCGCCGAGCGGGCGGAGCGGGAGGCGGTGGCGTGCGCGGAGGCGGCCCGGCACCCCGACCTGTTCGAGGCGGGGTGGTTGGCGGGGTGTCGCTGACGCTCGGGTGTTCGGACTGTTCGGACGGAACGTCACTCATCCGGCGTCATTCCCGACCGCGGAGAAACCCCCCTCCGCCCCCGACGGTTCCTCAGGGAGTGAACGAGTTTCCCGAGGGGGGTTCCCTGATGACCGCGCAGCCCGGTGGCTCCGCGCCCACGCCGACGGCGGGGCGGCCGGTGCCGGCCTGGAGCGAGTGGCTCGGCACGGCCGTCCGGCTCGGCCTCGCGGTGGTCTGGGGGTGGGCCGGGCTGGCGAAGATCTCCGACCCGGCGGAGGCCGCGCAGGCCGTCCGGGCCTACGAGATCCTCCCCGAGGGCCTGGTCAAGCCGATCGGCTACGGCCTGCCGTTCCTGGAGCTGGCGCTGGCCCTGCTGCTGGTGGTGGGCCTCGGCGTCCGGCTGGTGGCCGGGGTCTCCGCGCTCCTGCTGCTGGCCTTCATCGCCGGGATCGCCTCCGCCTGGGCGCGCGGCATCTCGATCGACTGCGGCTGCTTCGGCGGCGGCGGGCACGTCGACGCGTCCCAGACGGAGTACCTCCAGGAGATCCTGCGCGACACCGGGTTCCTGCTGCTGGCCGGGTGGCTGCTGTGGCGGCCCCGCACCCGGCTGTCGGCGGACGGCTGGCTGGCGAGCTGACCCCCACATCCCTGCACCCCGACGAAGGCCCCGACCGTGGATGTCAACGCAATGAGCGAGAAGAACCGAGAAGGCAAGCGCACCGCCCGTGAGCGGATGCTGGAGCAGCGGGCGGCCGACGAGGCCTCCTCCCGGCGCAAGAAGAAGCTGATCGTGGGCGGCTCCGTGCTCGCGGTGATCGCCGCCGCGGTGATCGTCGGCGTCGTGGTGCAGAACCAGCGCTCCAAGCCGGAGACGCCGGTCGCCGCCCCGGCCGGGACGATCGGCGACAAGAACCTGGTCATCCCGGTCGGCGCCGACAACGCGCCCTCCGTCCTCACCGTCTACGAGGACCCGCGCTGCCCCGCCTGCGGCACCTTCGAGCGCGAGTTCTCGTCGACCATCGACCAGCTGGAGGACGCCGGGAAGATCTACACGAACTACCACATCGTGTCGTTCATCGACCGGGCCGTGGCGGGCAAGGGCTCCCGGAACGGCGCCAACGCGCTGGGCTGCGCCCAGGACGCCGGGCACTTCCGGGACTTCCACGACGTGCTGTACCGCAACCAGCCGGACGAGACCAACGACGCCTTCGGCGACAAGGCCGTGCTGCTCGGCCTGGCCAAGCAGGTCAACGGCCTGGACACGCCCGCGTTCCAGTCCTGCGTCAAGGACAGCAGGTTCGGCGGCTGGGTGTCCGCGGTGCAGCAGGACTTCGACAAGTCCAGCTTCAAGTCCACGCCGACGGTGCTGCTCAACGGCCAGCCGGTCTACCCGAAGAACGGCAGCGAGGAGATCACCCCGGCGAACCTGGCGAAGTGGGTGGACGCCGCGAACCAGGGCAAGCAGCTGGGCACGGCGGGTTCGCACGGGCAGACCCCGGCGCCGACCAGCACCGCCTCGGAGGCCAACAACCCGTCGCCGACGGCCGGCTGAGCCCGCCGGGCCGCGCCGCCCCTCCCCGTCCGGAGGCGGCGGCGCGGCCCGTTGTTCGGTTTCTGTGACCCCAAGGGTGTCCGAGCGGGCCTTCGGACCCTGTAGCGTCGGAACTGCCATGGATATCGCCTACATTCCCAGCCCGTCGCGGGGCGTCCTGTACCTCGGACCGATCCCGCTGCGCGCCTACGCCTTCTGCATCATCCTCGGTGTCGTCGTGGCCGTCTGGCTCGGCAGCAAGCGCTGGGTCGCCCGGGGCGGTGCCAAGCACACCGTCGGCGACATCGCCGTGTGGGCCGTGCCGTTCGGCCTGGTCGGCGGCCGCCTCTACCACGTGATCACCGACGGCGGCCGCCTGTACTTCGCCGAGGGGAAGAACCCCTGGGACGCCCTCAAGATCTGGGAGGGCGGCCTCGGCATCTGGGGCGCGGTCGCGCTGGGCGCGGTCGGCGCCTGGATCGGCGCCCGCCGCCGGGGCGTGCCGCTGCCCGCGTACGCCGACGCCATCGCGCCGGGCATCGCCCTCGCGCAGGCGCTGGGCCGCTGGGGCAACTACTTCAACCAGGAGCTGTACGGCCGGTCGACCACCCTGCCGTGGGGCCTGGAGATCGACAAGACGCTGCCCAACGGCGAGGTCGTGAAGGGCGTCTACCAGCCGACCTTCCTGTACGAGTCGCTGTGGTGCGTCGGTGTCGCGCTGCTGGTGATCTGGGCGGACCGCCGCTTCACGCTGGGCCACGGCCGGGCGTTCGCGCTGTACGTGGCCGCGTACACGGTGGGCCGGTTCTGGATCGAGTGGCTGCGGATCGACGACGCGCACGTCTACTTCGGCCTGCGGCTGAACGACTGGGTGTCCATCGCGGTGTTCGTGGGCGCGGTGGCGTACTTCGTGATCGTGGGCAGGAAGCGGCCCGGGCGGGAGGACCCGGCGAGCATCGATCCGGCCGCGCAGGAGGAGCGGGACGCCGCGTCGGAGGCCGCCGCGACGGGCGGTGCCGCGACGGAGGCCGCCCGGGGCGAGGGCAAGGGCGGCAAGAAGGCCGGGAAGGCCGAGGAGAAGGCCGACGGCAAGGCCGAGGAGGCCGACGGGAAGCCGGTTCTGCGGAAGCCGGCCGGGCCCGTGGACGGGAAGCCGGCCGCCGAGACGGCCGGCGAGGACGTCAAGAACCCGATCTGACCTGGGAGTTCCCCCGGCTGAGGCCACCCTTCGCGAGGCTCGCGAAGGGTGGCCTCAGTGGTGTTCGGACAGCCTTACTTTGCTGGAAATGCCCAGGTCAGACGGGCTACGTTCAGGGCTGACGAACGACGACGGAGGGGAACGACGATGAGTGCGACCATGATGGAGGCCGACGCCGGGCACCAGCCCCGGATACCCGCGGCGGACCACCACCGGGACGTCAACGGCGGCTGGCTGCGGCCGGCCGTGTTCGGCGCGGTGGACGGGCTGGTGTCCAACTTCGCGCTGATGACCGGCGTGGTCGGCGGGGCGGCGTCCAACGGGACGGTGATCCTGACCGGGCTGGCGGGCCTGGCGGCCGGTGCCTGCTCGATGGCGGCGGGGGAGTACACCTCGGTGGCCTCGCAGCGGGAGCTGGTGCAGGCCGAGATCGAGGCCGAGCGGCTGGAGCTGAGCCGCAACCCGCACGGGGAGCTGGCCGAGCTGGCCCAGCTGTACGTCTCGCGCGGGGTGGACCCGGAGCTGGCCCACGAGGTGGCCCGGCAGCTGTCCGCGGACCCGGAGCTGGCCCTGGAGGTGCACGCCCGGGAGGAGCTGGGCGTCGACCCGACCGACCTGCCCTCGCCGCTGGTGGCGGCCGGCTCGTCGTTCCTGTGCTTCGCGCTCGGTGCGCTGCTGCCGCTGCTGCCGTACCTGCTGGGGGCGACCGCGCTGCTGCCGGCGATGCTGCTGGCGGGGGCCGGGCTGTTCCTGTGCGGCGCGGTGGTGGCCCGGGTGACGGCGCGCAGCTGGTGGTTCAGCGGGCTGCGGCAGCTGGTGCTGGGCGGCGCGGCGGCCGGGGTGACCTACCTGCTCGGGTGGCTGATCGGCGGCCATCTGGGGTGACCATGGAGTGCATGGTTATGCTGGTGAGTGGGTGACGTTTCACACATGGGCCTCGGGCGGCGCCTGGCAGTGTCTCAGCATTCGGGCCTCCGAGCCGCGGATTCGCATCCGCGGACGGGCTCCCGGGATGGATTCCCAGGCGTCCATGATCGGCTTCTGTGGCGGCCCGGTTTCGCCCCTGTTTCAGGCGGTGGACGGTTGGGCACAATCGTCGGGACGTGCACTGTGGCACGTCCTCTCACACGCCCCCCGACCTGCGCACCGTCCCGCCATGTGGACGGGATATTCCGCTTCTCGGGATCGTGGGCATCATGTAACTCGCACGACACCGCACCATCGCATCAGGGCCAACGTCGTCCCTCCTTGCACCACCTTGCCGAAAGACGACGACGGGAGAGCCGATGCTGTCTGCATCCATGCACTCCGCCAACGAGCCCCAGGCCGGCGCCGCCCGCCAGCCGTACGCGCTCGTGCCGGATGCGCGACCTGCTGCCCAGGGCCTGTACGACCCGCGGAACGAGCACGACGCCTGTGGCGTCGGTTTCGTCGCCACGCTGACGGGCATCGCCGACCACACCATCGTCGAGCAGGCGCTGAACGTCCTGCGCAACCTGGAGCACCGCGGCGCCACCGGCGCCGAGCCGGACTCCGGCGACGGCGCCGGCATCCTGACCCAGGTCCCGGACGCCTTCCTGCGCGGGAAGGTCCCCTTCGAGCTCCCGGCGGCCGGCTCCTACGCCGTCGGCATCGCCTTCCTCCCCGAGGACGACGAGAAGGACGCCGCCGCCGTCGCGCGGATCGAGGCCATCGCCGCCGAGGAGGGCACGACCGTCCTCGGCTGGCGCGACGTCCCCGTCACCCCGGACCTGCTCGGCGCCACCGCGCGCAGCGTGATGCCGCGGTTCCGGCAGCTCTTCCTGGCGAAGGACGGCACGGCCGGCATCGAGCTCGACCGGACCGCCTTCGTGGTCCGCAAGCGGGCCGAGCGCGAGGCCGGGGTGTACTTCCCGTCGCTGTCCGCGCGCACCATCGTCTACAAGGGCATGCTGACCACCGGCCAGCTGGAGCCCTTCTTCCCCGACCTGTCGGACCGCGGCTACGCGTCCGCGATCGGCCTGGTGCACTCGCGGTTCTCCACCAACACCTTCCCGAGCTGGCCGCTCGCCCACCCGTACCGCTTCGTCGCGCACAACGGCGAGATCAACACGGTCAAGGGCAACCGCAACTGGATGCACGCCCGGGAGTCGCAGCTCGCGACCGACCTCATCCCCGCCAACAGCAAGGGCCAGGGCCTGGAGCGGATCTTCCCGATCTGCACGCCGGAGCACTCCGACTCCGCCTCCTTCGACGAGGTCCTGGAGCTGCTCCACCTCGGCGGCCGCTCGCTGCCGCACTCGGTGCTGATGATGATCCCGGAGGCGTGGGAGAACCACGCCACCATGAGCCCGGACCGCCGCGCCTTCTACCAGTACCACTCCAACCTGATGGAGCCCTGGGACGGCCCGGCCTGCGTCACCTTCACCGACGGCAACCAGATCGGCGCCGTGCTCGACCGCAACGGCCTGCGCCCGGCCCGGTACTGGATCACCGAGGACGGCCTGGTCGTCCTCTCCTCCGAGGTCGGCGTCCTCGACATCGAGCAGGAGAAGGTCGTCCGGAAGGGCCGCCTCCAGCCCGGCCGGATGTTCCTGGTGGACACCGCCGAGGGCCGGATCGTCCCGGACGAGGAGGTCAAGTCCGCCCTCGCCGCCGAGCACCCCTACCAGGAGTGGGTCGACGGCGGGCAGATCCAGCTCGCCAAGCTGCCCGAGCGCGAGCACATCTTCCACACCCACGCCTCCGTCACCCGCCGCCAGCAGACCTTCGGCTACACCGAGGAGGAGCTGCGGGTCATCCTCGCGCCGATGGCGCGCACCGGCGCCGAGGCGCTCGGCTCGATGGGCACCGACTCGCCGATCGCCGCGCTGAGCGAGAAGCCGCGCCTGCTGTTCGACTACTTCGTGCAGCTCTTCGCGCAGGTCACCAACCCGCCGCTGGACGCCATCCGCGAGGAGCTCGTCACCTCGCTGCTGTCCAACCTCGGCCCGGAGGGCAACCTGCTGGCCGCCGAGGCCGCGTCCTGCCGCTCGGTCGGGATCACCTTCCCCGTGATCGACAACGACGAGCTCGCCAAGCTCGTCCACATCAACGCCGACGGCGACCAGCCCGGCCTGAAGGCCGTCACGCTCTCCGGCCTCTACAAGGTCGCCTCCGGCGGCGAGGGCCTGGCCTCCCGGCTCGCCGAGATCGCCGCCGAGGCCGACGCGGCGATCGCCGACGGCGCCCGGATCGTCGTGCTCTCCGACCGGCACTCCGACGCCGAGCACGCGCCGATCCCCTCGCTGCTGCTCACCTCGGCCGTGCACCACCACCTGATCCGCACCAAGCAGCGCACCCGGGTGTCGCTGCTGGTCGAGGCGGGCGACGTCCGCGAGGTGCACCACGTCGCGCTGCTGATCGGCTACGGCGCCGGGGCGGTCAACCCGTACCTGGCGATGGAGTCCGTCGAGGACCTGGTCGCCCAGGGCGTGTTCATCGAGGGCGTCGAGCCCGAGAAGGCGATCCGCAACCTGATCAAGGCGCTCGGCAAGGGCGTGCTCAAGGTCATGTCCAAGATGGGCATCTCGACCGTCGCCTCCTACCGCGGCGCCCAGGTCTTCGAGGCCATCGGCCTCTCCCAGGACCTCGTCGACGGCTACTTCTCCGGCACCACCACCAAGCTCGGCGGCATCGGCCTGGAGGAGATCGCCCGCGAGACCGCCGCCCGGCACGCCAAGGCGTACCCGGCCTCCGGCATCCCGGCCGCGCACCGCGCGCTGGAGATCGGCGGCGAGTACCAGTGGCGCCGCGAGGGCGAGCCGCACCTGTTCGACCCGGACACCGTCTTCCGCCTCCAGCACGCCACCCGCAACCGCCGGTACGACATCTTCAAGCAGTACACGGACCGGGTGAACGAGCAGTCCGAGCGGCTGATGACGCTGCGCGGCCTGTTCCGGCTGAACGGCCTGGAGCGGGAGCCGATCCCGGTCGAGGAGGTCGAGCCGGTCTCCGCGATCGTCCGGCGCTTCTCCACCGGCGCCATGTCGTACGGCTCGATCTCCCGCGAGGCGCACGAGACCCTGGCCATCGCGATGAACCGCCTCGGCGGCAAGTCCAACACCGGCGAGGGCGGCGAGGACCCGGACCGCCTGTACGACCCGGAGCGCCGCTCGGCGATCAAGCAGGTCGCCTCCGGCCGGTTCGGCGTCACCTCCGAGTACCTCGTCAACGCCGACGACATCCAGATCAAGATGGCCCAGGGCGCCAAGCCCGGCGAGGGCGGCCAGCTGCCCGGCCACAAGGTCTACCCGTGGGTCGCCAGGACCCGGCACTCCACCCCGGGCGTCGGCCTGATCTCGCCGCCGCCGCACCACGACATCTACTCGATCGAGGACCTGGCGCAGCTGATCCACGACCTCAAGAACGCCAACCCGGCGGCCCGCATCCACGTGAAGCTGGTCTCCGAGGTCGGCGTCGGCACGGTCGCGGCCGGCGTCTCCAAGGCGCACGCCGACGTCGTCCTGGTCTCCGGGCACGACGGCGGGACGGGCGCCTCGCCGCTCACCTCGCTGAAGCACGCGGGCGGCCCCTGGGAGCTCGGCCTCGCCGAGACCCAGCAGACCCTGCTGCTGAACGGGCTGCGCGACCGCATCGTCGTCCAGACCGACGGCCAGCTGAAGACCGGCCGCGACGTGGTCATCGCCGCGCTGCTCGGCGCCGAGGAGTTCGGCTTCGCGACCGCCCCGCTGGTGGTCTCCGGCTGCATCATGATGCGCGTCTGCCACCTGGACACCTGCCCGGTCGGCGTCGCCACCCAGAACCCGGTGCTGCGCGAGCGGTTCTCCGGCAAGCCCGAGTTCGTGGTCAACTTCTTCGAGTTCATCGCCGAGGAGGTCCGGGAGATCCTGGCCTCGCTGGGCTTCCGCTCGATCGAGGAGGCCGTCGGCCGCGCCGAGCACATCGACGCCCGGGCCGCGATCGACCACTGGAAGGCCGCCGGGCTGGACCTCGCCCCGCTGTTCCACGTGCCGGCGCTGCCCGAGGGGGCCGCCCGCCACCGCACCACCACCCAGGACCACGCGCTGGACAAGGCCCTGGACAACCAGCTGATCGCCCTCGCCGAGGACGCGCTGGAGCGCGGCGAGACCGTCCGGATCCAGCTGCCGATCCGCAACGTCAACCGCACCGTCGGCACCATGCTCGGCCACGAGGTGACCAAGCGGTACCGGGGCGAGGGCCTGCCGGAGGGGACCATCGACGTCACCTTCACTGGCTCCGCCGGGCAGTCCTTCGGCGCGTTCCTGCCGCGCGGCGTGACCCTGCGGCTGGAGGGCGACGCCAACGACTACGTCGGCAAGGGCCTCTCCGGCGGCGTGGTGATCGTCCGCCCGGCCCGCGAGGCGGCCGCCATCGGCAACGACGCGCAGAACCACGTCATCGCCGGCAACACCATCGGCTACGGTGCCACCGCGGGCCGCGTCCACCTGCGCGGCAAGGCCGGCGAGCGCTTCGCCGTCCGCAACTCCGGGGCCACCCTGGTGGTCGAGGGCGTCGGCGACCACGGCCTGGAGTACATGACCGGCGGCCGGGTCGTCGTCCTCGGCGAGACCGGGCGCAACCTCGCGGCGGGCATGTCCGGCGGCATCGCGTACGTCCTGGACCTGCGCCCCGCGAACGTCAACGACGGCATGGTGGGCATCGAGGCCCCCACCGCCGCCGACCGCGACTGGCTGCGCGAGACCGTGCAGCAGCACTACGAGGAGACCGGCTCCACCGTCGCCGCCGAGCTCCTGGCGGACTGGGGCAGCGGGGTCTCCCGCTTCTCCAAGATCATGCCGACCGACTACAAGGCAGTGCTCGCCGCCAAGGACGCCGCTGAGCGCGATGGCCTCTCCGAGGCCGAGACCACTCGCAAGATGATGGAGGCGGCTAATGGCTGACCCCAAGGGCTTCCTGACCACGCCCAAGCAGCTGGCCGAGCGCCGCCCCGTGGACGTCCGTCTGCGGGACTGGAACGAGGTCTACGTCGAGCGCAGCCTCCTGCCGATCATCACCAAGCAGGCCGGCCGCTGCATGGACTGCGGCATCCCGTTCTGCCACAACGGCTGCCCGCTCGGGAACCTCATCCCCGAGTGGAACGACCTGGCCTACCGGGACGACTTCGTCGGCGCGATCGAGCGGCTGCACGCCACCAACAACTTCCCGGAGTTCACCGGCCGCCTGTGCCCGGCCCCGTGCGAGTCCGCGTGCGTCCTCGGCATCAACCAGGACGCGGTGACCATCAAGAACGTCGAGGTCACCATCATCGACAAGGCCTGGGACCGCGGCGGGGTCACCCCGCAGGTCCCGGAGCGGCTCTCCGGCAAGACCGTCGCCGTCGTCGGCTCCGGCCCGGCCGGCCTCGCCGCCGCCCAGCAGCTCACCCGCGCCGGGCACACCGTCGTCGTGTACGAGCGGGCCGACCGGATCGGCGGACTGCTGCGCTACGGCATCCCCGAGTTCAAGATGGAGAAGCGCCACATCAACCGCCGCATCGAGCAGATGCGGGCGGAGGGCACCCGGTTCCGCACCGGCGTGCACGTCGGCGAGGACATCACCGGGCAGCAGCTGCGCGAGCGCTTCGACGCCGTGGTCGTCGCGGCCGGCGCCACCACCGCCCGCGACCTGCCGGTGCCCGGGCGCGAGCTCAAGGGCGTCCACCAGGCCATGGAGTACCTGCCGCTGGCCAACAAGGTGCAGGAGGGCGACTTCGTGGAGTCCCCGATCAGCGCCAAGGGCAAGCACGTGGTCGTGATCGGCGGCGGCGACACCGGCGCGGACTGCGTCGGTACCGCCCACCGGCAGGGGGCGGCCTCCGTCACCCAGCTGGAGATCATGCCGCGGCCCGGCGAGGACCGGCCCGGGCACCAGCCGTGGCCGACCATGCCGATGACGTACAAGGTCACCTCCGCGCACGAGGAGGGCGGCGAGCGGATCTACTCGGTCAGCACCACCCACTTCAGCGGCGACGAGGACGGCAACGTCCAGGAGCTGCACCTCGTCGAGGTCGAGTTCAGGGACGGCCGCTTCGAGCAGGTCCCCGGCACCGAGCGGGCCATCCCGGCCCAGCTGGTCACCCTGGCCATGGGCTTCACCGGGACGGACGTGCGCAACGGGCTGGTCGAGCAGCTGGGAGCGGACCTCGACGCGCGCGGTAACATTGCCCGCGATGGCCGGTTCGCCACCAATGTCGATGGCGTGTACGTCTGCGGAGACGCCGGCCGTGGCCAGTCGCTGATCGTCTGGGCCATCGCGGAAGGCCGCTCGGCCGCCGCGGCGGTGGACAAGTACCTCGGCGGCAAGACCCCGCTTCCCGCGCCGATCCGGCCCACCGACCGCCCCCTGGTGGTCTGACGGGCCCCGGACGCTCCGACCGGCCCACCCCGAACCCCCGGCGCCGCATCGCCGGGAGCTCAACCCGCTGCCCCCGTCAGAGTCGCCGGGCCAACGCGGTCTCCTGGCGCCTGCCCTCTTCCCCGACCAGTTGGAGGGCGGGCGCCGTCGCGTACCCGCACGGAGGCCCCTGAGCCCTCCCCGGGCCGCGGCAACTCTCGGACAAACGGCCGGAGTTGTTCGGCGCCCGGCGGGTTCCGGGACAGTGGGCTGTTGTTCGTCGGTGCCAGGTGGCAGACTGCGGCCGACGGCCGGGGGGCTGGGCGAGCGCGGAGGATGACGTCGATGGGCACGACTCAGGCAGGCGGGGGCGCCACGGTACGGCGCCTGCTGCTCGGTACCCAGCTGCGCAAGCTCCGCGAGGCCAGAGGCGTCAGCCGGGAGGAGGCCGGGTACTCGATCCGGGCCTCCGAGTCCAAGATCAGCCGCATGGAGCTCGGCCGGGTCGGCTTCAAGGAACGGGACGTCGCCGACCTGCTCACCCTGTACGGGGTCGAGGTCGAACAGGAGCGGGCCACCGTCCTCGGACTGCTGCGCGACGCCAACGCCAGCTCCTGGTGGCACGAGTACGGGGACGTCCTGCCCGGCTGGTTCCAGAACTACCTGGGACTGGAGGAGGCCGCGGCCGAGATCCGCAGCTACGAGGTCCAGTTCGTCCACGGGCTGCTCCAGACCGCCGACTACGCCCGGGCCGTGGTCACCGCCGGCTGCCACGCCACCGGGCCGGAGGAGATCGAGCGCCGGGTCGACGTACGGCTCAAGCGGCAGGCGGTGCTGACCGGCGAGCGGGCGCCGCGGCTGGTCGCGGTACTGGACGAGGCCGCGCTGCGCCGGCCCTGGGGCGGCGCGGAGCTGATGCGGGGCCAGCTGGACCGGCTGCTGGAGCTGAGCGAACTGCCCAACGTCCGGCTCCAGGTGCTGCCGCTGGGCAACGCCGGGCTGAGCGCCGAGAGCGGCGCGTTCACCGTCCTGGGCTTCGCCGAGGCCGAACTGTCGGACGTGGTGTACCTGGAGCAGTTCACCACCGCGCTCTACCTCGACAAGCCCGCCGAGGTGGCCGAGTACCGGCACGCGATGGACGACCTGGTCGCCGACAGTCTGAGCCCGGCACTGACCCGCGACCTGCTGCATTCCGTGCGCCAGGAACTCTAATACGTCAGTACGATGATTCCCCATCAGGTCGGGTGCATGAGAGGGATCAGATGTCGTACTTCTCCGAGTTGGCCCTGCAGTACATCGATGGTGAGTGGCGCAGCGGCAGCGGCTCCTGGGACATCGTCGACGTCGACCCCTACACCGGCGACAAGCTCGCCACCATCACCGTCGCCACCGTCGCCGAGGTCGACCTGGCCTACCGCGCCGCCGAGCGCGCCCAGAAGCAGTGGGCCGCCACCAACCCCTACCAGCGGCGGCTGGTCTTCGAGCGCGCGCTGCGGCTGCTGGAGGAGCGCGAGCCGGAGATCGTCCAGGCGGTCATGGCGGAACTCGGCGGCACCGCGCTGAAGGCGGGCTTCGAACTGTCGCTGGTCAAGGACGTGCTGCGGGAGTGCCTGCACCTGTCGGTGGCCCCCGAGGGCCGGCTGCTGACCTCGCCCGCCCAGGGCCGGGAGAACCGCCTCTACCGGCTGCCGGTCGGCGTGGTCGGCGTGATCAGCCCGTTCAACTTCCCGCTGTTCCTGGCGCTCAAGGCCGTCGCCCCGGCGCTCGCGCTCGGCAACGGCGTCGTCCTCAAGCCGCACCAGGAGACCCCGGTGGTCGGCGGCGGGCTGATCGCCAAGCTCTTCGAGGACGCGGGGCTCCCGCCCGGCCTGCTGAACGTGGTGATCACCGACATCGCCGAGATCGGCGACAGCTTCCTGGAGCACCCGGTGCCCAAGGTGATCTCCTTCACCGGCTCCGACAAGGTCGGCCGGCACGTCGCCACCGTCGCCGCCGGGCACTTCAAGCGCACCGTCCTGGAACTCGGCGGCAACAGCGCGCTGATCGTGCTGGACGACGCCGACGTGGACCACGCCGTCGACGCCGCGGTGTTCAGCCGCTTCGTCCACCAGGGACAGGTCTGCATGGCCGCCAACCGGGTGCTGGTGGACCGGTCCGTCGAGGCCGAGTTCACCGAGAAGTTCGTCGCCAAGGTCGCCTCGCTCACCGTCGGCGACCCGCGGGACCCGGCCACCCACATCGGCCCGCTGATCAACCCCGTCCAGGCCGACGGCCTGCGCGCCCAGGTCGACCAGGCCGTCGCGGCCGGCGCCACCGCGCTGCTGCGCGGCGACACGGTCGGCAGCCTGATGGAGCCGGTGGTCCTCACCGGCCTGGCCGAGGACGCGCCGATCCTGCGGACCGAACTCTTCGGCCCGGTCGTCCTGCTGGTGCCCTTCGACGGCGAGGACGAGGCCGTCCGGCTCGCCAACGCCACGCCCTTCGGACTCAGCGGCGCGGTGCACACCGGGAACACCGAGCGCGGCGTGAAGCTCGCCCAGCGGATCGAGACCGGCATGATCCACGTCAACGGCGGCACCATAGCCGACGAGCCGGGCGTGCCCTTCGGCGGCGAGAAGAACTCCGGCGTCGGCCGCCTCAACGGCGAGTCCACGGTGGACGCCTTCACCACCCTGAAGTGGATCTCCGTCCAGCACGAGCGCGCGGTCTTCCCCTTCTGACCGGGGGTTCGGACGCGAGGGCCTCCCGGCGGCTGCCGCCGGGAGGCCCGTGGTGTCAGGCGGGGTAGCGGAGCAGGGCGTCGGTGGCGAGCTCGAAGCCGAAGGGGGCCGGGAGCGGGACCGGGTCGCCGAACTTGCCGTTCCAGCGCCAGCGGTAGCCGCTGTCGGACGGCTCGGCGTAGAGCGTCAGGTCGCCCTCGCGCGGGTCGATCAGCAGGTACAGCGGGATGGCCATCAGTGGGTAGTCGCGGACCTTGCCGACCAGGTCGTTCTCCGGGTTCGACGGGGAGACGATCTCCACCGCGATGGCCGCCTGCTCGGCGGGGACCTGGTTGCCGCCCTCCTCCAGCGCCGAGAGGGGGATGTAGGTCAGGTCGGGGTTGCGGAGCTTGCCGACGTTCGGGGAGGCGAGGTCGGTGTTCTCGCTCGGCATCGTTTCGGCGGGGCGGTGGGCGTCGAACTGCTCGCGGACGAGCAGCAGGTTGCGCTGGTGGATCACCGAGGGGCCGGCCATCATGATGATCTCGTCGCCGGAGATCTCGATCTTCCACCCGGCCGGAGGCGTCAGGCTCTCCGCGTAGGCCAGCAGCCTCGCGTGGCGCTCGGGGATCTGGAACTCGCTCATGGCGCCATTCTTCCACCGGATAGGCCGAAAGGCCGTCGCCGGACGGGGCGACGGCCTTTCGCTCGGGGAGTGCGGATCAGAAGACCGGCTGGCCGGCGCGGACCAGGCGCCAGGAGTCGGTGAAGAAGTCGGCGGGGTCGATGACGCCCTTGGCCTTCACCCAGGCGATCATGGTGTTGCGGATCTCGTCGGAGTTCGACCAGACCATCTTGGCCTTGGCGACGTGCGGGAAGTTGCCGCCGCCGTTGGCACGGTAGTTGTTGACGGCGAGGACGAACTCGGCGGCCGGGTCGATCGGCTTGCCCTGGAAGGACAGGTTGACGATCCGCGAGCCCTTCGGCTGGGCGATGTCGATGTCGTAGCTCAGGCCGTAGAGCGAGTCGTAGTTGTAGTCCGGGGTGGCCTCGGCGCCGGTCAGCTTGTCCTTGTCGACCGGGGCGCCCGGGGCGAGCTGGTTGTAGTACTTGACCGAGTACTCCAGGTAGTCCTTGAGCTGGGCGCCCGTCAGGATGCGGGCCTCCAGGGTGTTCTCGTAGATGTAGAGGCCCGCGGCGTCGCGCAGCTTCACCTGGCCGGACGGGATCAGGGCGGTGCGGTTGAACGGGGCGGCCTGGGCCAGCACCGGGAGGTTGGCGTACTGCCCGCCCGCCAGCGCGGCCTTGACGGCGTCGGCCTGGACCCGGCCGATCAGGTCGATGATCGGGGTGGCCTTGAAGGGGGCGTCGGCGATCGACAGCGCGATCTTGCTGGTGCCGATGTTCTGGTTGACGTACGCGACGACCTTCTTGTGCTGCCCGGCGATCGCGTCGGTGATCTCCGGGTTCTCCGGCACGGTGTTGGAGTTCAGCAGCCGGGAGGAGACCGAGGCGACCTTCCAGGCGCCGCCGGTGAACTCGACCTCGAAGTCGAAGCAGGTCAGCCGCTGGCCGTAGCAGAGCGGCTCGGAGAGGACGACCGTGCGGCCGGTCTTCTTGTTGACGACCAGGCGCTGCGGGACCTCCTTGTGGGCGTGGCCCACCAGCACCGCGTCGATGTCCGGGACGGTCTCCGCCAGCGCGACCGAGACGTTCTCGGCCCACGGCAGCTGGTCGCCCCAGGTGGTCGCCTCGTCGCAGCCGGAGTGCGCCGACACCACGATGACGTCCGCGCCCGCGGCCTTCATCTTCGGCACCCAGGTGGCGGCGGTCTCCACGATGCCCGGGAAGACCATCTTGCCGCTGACGTTGGCCTTGTCCCAGATCGCGATGCCCGGGTTGGTCAGGCCGAGGATGCCGACCCGCACCGGGCGGCCGCCGCCCAGGCGCAGCTCCTTGATCACGTACGGCTTGAAGGCCGGCTTCTCGTTCTTCGCGTTCAGCGCGTTGGCGCCCAGCAGCGGGAACTCCAGCTGCTCCTCGTAGGCCTTCAGGAGCGGGATGCCGTAGTTGAACTCGTGGTTGCCGAGCGCGGCGGCGTCGTACTCCATGAGGTTCATGGCGACGGCCATCGGGTGGTCCGGCACGGTGTTGGCCTCGGTGTCGATCGACTCGATCCGGGCGTAGTAGTAGGACAGTTGGGTGCCCTGGATGGTGTCGCCGGAGTCGATCAGCAGGCAGCGGTCCCAGCCCTTCTCCTCGCGCACCTGGTTGGCCAGCGTGGAGATCTTGGCGAGGCCGACCGCGTTGTGGGCCTTGTCGGTGTACTCGGCGTCGGTGAAGTAGTCCCAGTTGAGCACCCGGCCGTGCAGGTCGGTGGTGCCCATGACGGTGAAGGCCTGCGTGCGCGGCTTGCGCTGCTGGCCCTTGGCGGCCGCCGCGTCCGGCTGGGCGGCCGCGGCGGAGGGGGCGGCGGCCAGGGCGGCACCGCCGGCCAGGGCTGCGCCGGCGGCGGTGGCGGCGGACCGGGTGACGAAGTCACGGCGGTTCAGGGTCATGGACGACTCTCCCGAGTGGGACGACGGCGGATGGACCGTCAACTGGTGTTCGTGAACAAAAGTGTGCGTGCACGCGTCGACGCGCGTAGAGGGACGCGCGTAGAAGTGTGCCGTGCGAGCCGGGGTGCTGAATAGCCCCCTGACCTGTCCAGGAGGTGAGATCTTGGCGACTCGTTCGTGACGGGCGTGGGGGAGACGTGGGGTGGTACGGAGGCGCGGAGGCCTGAGGTGCGGAGGTGCGAAGGGCGCGGGCCGGCCGACGCCCGGTCAGGCCAGCTCGCCCGCCAACCGGTCGACCTCGCGGCCCAGCTGGACCGCCGGGTCCGGATCGTCCGGCCCCGCCCAGGGCTGCCAGGTCCGCGCCCGCAGGTAGCCGGCCACCGCGACCGGCAGCCGGTGCCGGACGATCCGCTCCGCCACCGGGCCCGGGCCGGCCGCGCGCAGCGCCGCCAGCAGGCCGTCCACCCCGGCGGAGGGCGGCAGCGGCACGGTGTCCAGGTAGGCGGCCAGCGCCACCAGCTCCGGGTCGGGCGCGGAGGCGGGCTCCGGTGCGGGGACCGGCTCCGGCCCGGGGGCCGGAGGAGCGGAGACCTCGGGCGGCCGCGGCTGCGGCTCCGGCCGCGGCGGGAGCGGCGGCCGGGGCTTCGGGGCGGGCGTCAGCAGCGCGCCCACCCCGTACAGCCCCGCCACGACCCCCGGCCACCAGACCCCGCCCAGCCCGGCGAAGTGCAGCCCCAGGCCGACCGCGCCGCCCGCGCAGCCGACCAGGTTGCGGGCCGACTCCAGGTAGCGCAGCGCCCGGGGGCCGAACCCGTTACTGGTAGCCACGGATCTCCTCGAACACCCCGTCCAGCGAGCCCGTCCCGTCGAACAGCTTGCCGCCGCTCAGGTCCGCGATCCCCTGGAGCTGGTTCACCGCCGCCTCCCCGAACCTGATCGGGAACACCGGGATCGCCTTCTCCCCGGCCGGCAGCGCGTCGTGGAAGCGCTTGAAGTCGCCGTCCGTCGCACCGGCGTTGCTCTCCCCGTCGGTCATCAGCACGATCGAGGTGAACCGGTCGTCGCCGGCCGCGGCCTGCTGGCGCTCGATCACCCGGTACGCCTCCTCCAGCGAGGAGTACACCGCCGTCCCGCCGGAGGCGGCCAGCGACTGCACGTCCGCGTCGATCGAGGCCAGCTCCGCCTCCGGGCCCGGAGTCCCGCCGGTGGCCGGCACCACGTGGGTCCTGGTCCACTTCACCGCAGAGGCGAAGGAGAGCAGCGTGATCTCCTCGCGGTCCCGGAAGCGGCGTACCCCGCGGGTGTCGTCCGACCCGGTCAGCCGGCCCAGCGCGCTCTTCAGCGCGGCGATCCGCGAGCCCTCCATCGAGCCCGAGGTGTCCAGCACGTACACCGTCCGGGACGGGCGGCGCAGCTCGTTCTGGTACGAGGCCAGCAGGCCGTCCGCGACCGCCCTGGTGCCCGGGAACGGCAGCTCCCGGCGGCGGTCCGCGGGCAGTCCGGCGGCCGGGGCCGCGCCCACCGTCACCGGGCGGCGCAGCGTCACCTCGGAGATGCGTTTCTGCACGTCCTCCTTGAGCAGGTACGCGGTCAGCCGCTGGAAGGAGTCGCGCTGCTCCTGCGCGGCGGAGGACATCAGCGAGAGCGGGTAGTCCGCCGACACCACGCCGTCCACCGGCCGCACCACGGTCAGCTGCTGCTGCGGCGACAGCGTCCGGTTCAGCGACAGCAGCACCGACTCGTAGTTCACCAGCGCGCCCACCACGCCCGATTCGGCCCGGGTGTACGCCTGCGCCAGCCAGCCGGACGAACCCGAGGTCAGCTTCTGGCCCTTGAAGAACTCCTTCAGCTGCGGGGCGGCCTTCTGCACGTCCGCGTCGGTCAGCGCCGCGCCCGCGCCGGAGAAGGCCGAAGCCACCGCGACGAGGGTGGAGAAGCCCGAGTTGGAGCGGGACGGGTCGGCCATCCCGTACGGCAGCTTGCCGGCCGAGGCCGCGGCACCGACCTGCGCCCAGGTGACCTTCGAGCCGTCGCCCCAGCCGAGTTCGCCGAGCGCCGAGGAGCGCACGCCGATCGCCACCGGCGACACCATCACCGGGGTCTCCGAGACCAGCTTGGACTTCCCGGCCGGATCGAGCCGCAGGTACTGGTTGGACGGGAACCACACGGCGTCGTACTTGCCGTCGGCCCGGCCCGAGGCGACGGTGTCCGCGCCGTCCAGGGTGCCTGTCCAGGAGAACTGCACGGTCACCCCGGTGGCCTTCCGGGCGTCCTCCAGGACCGGTGCCAGGTCCTGGAGTTCACTGCCGGCCAGGACGCGCAGCACCCCGGGGCGGGCCGTCTCGGCGGGCGGGTCGGTGGGCTTCGGGGCGGGGTCGCCGCCGCCGGTGGAGGTGCAGGCGGTGGCCGCGGCGAGCACGGCGGCCAGCGCGGCCGTGAGCCAGCCGCGGCGTTTCGTCGGGTTGGTCACTTGGTCCCCTTCGCCGCGGCGGTCAGCTTCTGCAGGTTGTCCAGCGAGGGCAGGGTCGCCTGCTTGATCCTGGCGGCGGTCAGATCGGGTGCGAAGGTCGGTTTCTTCTCCCGCATCAGGTTCGCGAAGGCCTCCGGCTTGGCCTGCGGCCGCAGGCCGAACCGGGCCTCCAGGTTGCGCAGCACCTCGTCGTTCTGGAGGACGTCGGCGAGCTTGCGGCCGCTGTCGGTGTGGGCCACGAGGGTGTGGTCCGAGTAGACCGTGGTGTCCGGGTACAGCACCACCATGTCCCCGGTCGGCTTGTTCTGCAGCGCCAGGGTGGCGGCCTGCGACTCGTACGCGAAGATCAGCGGGTTGCCGATCCCCGCGCCGAAGTCCCGGAACGGCTCGTCGCTGCTGCTCTTCTGGATGCCCTGCAGCGCGTTCGCGGTGTGCAGGACGTCCTTGACGGCGGCGACGCCGGCGTCGTCCGACACCACCTGGTGGTTGTTGGCGACGTAGGAGAGCAGCGCGAGGTACATCGCGCCGGAGGACGAACTTTCCGGGTCGGTGGTGGTCACGAAGAGCTGGCCGGACAGCTCGGGGTGCTTGTCGGCGCCGGACAGGCCCTCCCATCTGCGGCCGCCCTTCAGGGCGTTGACGTACTCGTCCATCCGGAAGGTCCAGACGCCGCTGACGGGGTCCAGCTCGGCCAGCTTGTTGTTCTGCAGGACCTCGGCCACCGACGGGTGGGCCACGATCACCAGCGGCGAGTAGAACGGCACCAGCGGGGAGTCTTGCAGCTTCCAGATGCGCTGGATCTCCCGGGCCGGTGCCGCGCTCGCCGGGAAGGCGAAGTCCAGCCCCGGGGTCTTGGCCGCCTGGTCGCTCATCGTCCAGGAGCCGGTCGAGTCCGCCCGGACCAGCAGGCCCTGCTTCGCCAACTCGGCCTTGACCTCGTCGTTCTCGAAGAAGGCGCGCTTCTCCGAGCCGATCAGGCCGGTGACGGTGACCGTCTTGGTGTCCGGTCCGTTGTGGTCGATCAGCGCGTAGCCGACCCCGCCCAGCAGGACCAGGGCCGCGACCACCCCCAGTGCGCGTCGCATACCGAACGCCTCCCCCTCGCCCGCTCCTTCGTCCGGGTGGTGGCCCGGACGCCCGGGCCGCGACCCGGGGGTGACGAGCGTCCCGCCGGGCGGGGAGCGGGGGCGGAAGCGGCGATGAACCAGGGGTGAACAGGCCTTCACGGAATCGCATCGGCATCGCGGCGGCGGGCGGCGCGGGCGGCGCGGGAGGCGTGCGGAGGGAGCGCGGGAGGGGCGTGGGGAAGGGTGTTCGCACAGCGGTCCGAGGATGTGTCAGATTGTTCAACTCGCCTTACGGCAACGGTCATCCCGCAGTCCGGACCCGCGTCGAGGTTACGCGTCGGTAATGCCTAGTCTCAGCACTATGCGCCGAGCAAAAATCGTCTGTACCCTCGGGCCCGCCACCGACTCGTACGACCAGATCAAATCCCTGGTCGACGCCGGGATGGACATCGCCCGACTGAACCTCAGCCACGGCCTGCACGCCGAGCACGAGGAACGCTACCGCCGCGTCCGCAAGGCCGCCGACGAGACCGGCCGCAGCGTCGGCGTCCTCGTCGACCTTCAAGGCCCGAAGATCCGGCTCGACACCTTCGCCCACGGGCCGGTACTTCTCGAACGCGGCGACGAGTTCACCATCTCCACCGACAAGGACGTCGTGGGGGACAAGGACCGCTGCGGAACCACCTACTCCGGGCTCGCCGGGGACGTCGGCCGCGGGGAGCGCATCCTGGTCGACGACGGCCGGGTCACCCTGGAGGTCGTCGCCGTCGACGGGCCGCACGTACGGTGCCTCGTCATCGAGGGCGGCCTGGTCTCCGACCACAAGGGCCTCAACCTCCCCGGCGTCTCCGTCTCCGTCCCCGCACTCAGCGACAAGGACGTCGCCGACCTGCGGTGGGCACTGCGGACCGGGGCCGACCTCATCGCGCTCTCGTTCGTCCGCAGCGGACGGGACATCGAGGACGTCCACCGGATCATGGCGGAGGAGGGGCGGCACGTCCCGGTCATCGCCAAGATCGAGAAGCCGCAGGCGGTGGACAACCTGGAGTCCGTCGTCGACGCCTTCGACGGGATCATGGTGGCCCGCGGCGACCTGGGCGTGGAGATGCCCCTCGAACAGGTCCCGCTGGTCCAGAAGCGCGCCATCAAGCTCGCCCGCCGCAACGCCAAGCCGGTCATCGTCGCCACCCAGATGCTCGACTCGATGATCAACACCTCCCGGCCGACCCGCGCCGAGGCCTCCGACGTCGCCAACGCCGTCCTCGACGGGACGGACGCGGTGATGCTCTCCGGCGAGACCTCGGTCGGCAAGTACCCCGTCGAGACGGTCAAGACCATGGCCCGGATCGTCGAGGCCGCCGAGAACGACATCCTGGCCGCAGGCCTCCCGCCGCTCACCACCGGCAACAAGCCGCGCACCCAGGGCGGCGCCGTCGCCCGCGCGGCCGCCGAGATCGGCGACTTCCTGCACGCCAAGTACCTGATCGCCTTCACCCAGTCCGGCGACACCGCCCGCCGGCTCACCCGCTACCGCTCGCCCATCCCCGTCCTCGCCTTCACCTACGAACCGGCCGTACGCAGCCAACTCGCCCTCACCTGGGGCGTGGAGACCTTCCTCGGCCCGTTCGCCCCGACCACCGACCAGATGGTCGAACAGGTCGACGCGGCCCTCCTCTCCCTCGGCCGCTGCCAGAAGGGCGACATCGTCGTCATCACCGCCGGCTCACCCCCCGGCCTGGCCGGCTCCACCAACCTCGTCCGCGTCCACCACGTGGGGACGCTGGACGCCTGAGCGATCCTCGTACGGCTGTCCGCGGGCGGCGTCCCCCATTCGACGGGACGTCGCCCGCCCGCCGTCGGAACGGCGGGGGAGGCGCCTGGTGCGTCCATAACATTCGTGTTATGACTTGGGGAGAGGTGGAACTCGAACCGGAGGTCCGGGACTGGATCCTCGGGATGGGCCAGGACGACCAGGAAACGGTCGCCTTCTATATCGAACTGCTCGCCGTCCGCGGGCCGCTGCTCGGAGAGCCGCACACCCGGCAGTTGGACGGAAAGCTGAGGGAACTGCGCTTCCATTTGAACGAACTGGAGATGCGCATCACCTACTGGATCGCAACCGGTAGGAGGATCATCCTGCTGACGGTGTTCCGCAAGACGCGTATGCGGGAGGTCGGCGAGGTCGAGCGGGCGAGGCGGGCGATGCGTCGGTGCGTCGTCGAGCAGCACACCGTGGACGAGGACGAGGAGTGGGTGGGATGAGCGAACGCACGTCCTGGCGGGCCATGCGCGAGGAGATCATGAACCGTCCCGGAGCCGGTGCCGCGTACGAGGCTGCCCGGATCCGCTTCGAGCTCGGTGAGGCCGTCCGCCTGCGCCGCGAGGCCCTCGGAATGACGCAGGTTCAGTTGGCGGTGGCCCTCGGCATGCAGCAGCCGGCCGTGGCCCGCTTCGAGGCGGGCGGGACGATGCCCACGATCGTGGTCCTGGAGAGGTTCGCCGAAGCACTCGGCATGAGGCTCACTGTCGAGCTGGAGCCGTTGGACAAGGCGAGCTGAGTCACATCAGCTGCTCTTCATCCACAGTTGGTGAAGGCATGCCATGTCGACGATCCTTCGAAATGAAGGAGAGGTACCCCGAGTGGGATTCGAACCCACGCTGGATGGTGTTTGAGACCACTGCCTCTACCGCTGGGCTATCGGGGCCAACCGCAGAATCGAAGGTTGCCCCCGACCCTGAATGCCCTAAACATACCGTGTCTAGGTACCCTCGTGCATGCAGTACCCCGCCGGAACTAGGAGCCCCGTGAGCACCGCCGACGAGCAGGCGCAGCCGCTTGAGACCGATACGCCCCAGATCACCCGGATCGTGATCGCCGAGGACGAGGCGCTGATCCGTCTCGATCTGAAGGAGATGCTGGAGGAGGAGGGGTACACCGTCGTCGGTGAGGCCGGCGACGGGGAGACGGCGGTGCGCCTCGTGGAGGAGCTGAAGCCGGATCTGGCGATCTTCGACGTGAAGATGCCGGTGCTGGACGGGTTGTCCGCGGCCGAGCAGATCCACGACAAGCACCTGGCGCCGGTGCTGATGCTGACGGCGTTCTCGCAGCGGGAGCTGGTGGACCGGGCGCGGGACGCGGGGGCGATGGCGTACATCGTCAAGCCGTTCTCGAAGTCGGACCTGGTGCCGGCGATCGAGATGGCGGTGTCCCGGTACGCCGAGATGCGGGCGCTGGAGAAGGAGATCGGGGATCTCAGCCAGCGGTTGGAGACCCGGAAGCTGGTGGACCGGGCGAAGGGCGTGCTGCAGACCAAGTTCGGGCTGAACGAGCCGGCGGCCTTCCGGTGGATCCAGAAGACGTCGATGGACCGTCGGATGACGATGGCGGCGGTGGCCGAGGCGGTCATCGAGGAGGGCGAGGCCCAGGACCGCAAGAAGGCGGAAGAGGCCAAGCCCGAGTAGGCGTGCGGGAAGGGCCCGGCAGAAGAACGTTTCTGCCGGGCCCTTCCGCGTGCAGGGGCTCAGTCCTCGCCGAGGTAGGCCTTGCGGACGGACTCGTCGTGCAGGAGGTCGGCGCCCGTTCCGGAGAGGACGATGCGGCCGGTCTCCATGACGTAGCCGCGGTCGGAGAGGGAGAGGGCCGCCTGGGCGTTCTGCTCGACCAGGAGGATGGTCGTACCGGAGGACTTCAGTTCCACGATGGTGGACATGATCTTCTGCATCATCAGCGGGGAGAGCCCCATGGAGGGCTCGTCCAGCATGAGCAGCTTGGGCCGGGACATCAGGGCCCGCCCCATCGCGAGCATCTGCTGCTCGCCGCCGGAGAGCGTGCCGGCGGCCTGGCGGCGGCGTTCGCCGAGGATCGGGAACAGGGTGTAGGCCCGTTCGACGTCCGCGGTGATGCCGGCCGCGTCGGTGCGCAGGAAGGCGCCGAGGAGGAGGTTCTCCTCGATGGTCATCCGGGGGAAGATGTGCCGTCCCTCGGGGGAGTGGGCGAGGCCGAGGGCGACGATCCTGTGGGCGGGGACGGCCGAGAGGTCCTGGCCGTCGAAGGTGATCCGTCCGGCGGTGGGCTTGAGCAGGCCGGACAGGGTGCGCAGGGTGGTGGTCTTGCCGGCGCCGTTGGTGCCGATGAGGGTGGTGACCTCGCCCTGTTCGACGGTGAAGCTGATGCCCTTGACGGCTTCGATCTTGCCGTAGGCGACGCGGAGGTCCTCGACCTCGAGAAGTGCGGTCACTGGTCGGACTCCGTAACGGCGGGGGTGGTGCCTTCGAGCGGGGCGCCCAGGTAGGCGGTGATGACGCGTTCGTCGTTCTGGACGGTCTCGCGGTCGCCCTCGACGATCTTCTGGCCCTGGACGAGCACCGCGGTGCGGTCGCAGAGGTTGAAGATGAAGCGCATGTCGTGCTCGATGACGAGGACGGAGATCCCCTTGTCGCGGATCGCGAAGACGAGTTCCTCGGCGGCCCGGGTCTCCTGGGGGTTCATGCCGGCGGTGGGTTCGTCGAGCAGCAGCAGGCCGGGTTCGGAGGCGAGGGCGCGGGCGATCTCCAGCTTGCGCTGCTCGCCGTACGGGAGGTTGCGGGCGAGGTGGTCGGCCTTCTCGGCGAGGCCGGTGAACATCAGGAGTTCCATGGCCTTCTCGCGGCTCTCGGCCTCGGCGCGGTGGTAGCCGGGGCCGCGCAGGATGGCGGAGAAGATGCCCTCCTTGGTGCGGGTGTGCCGGCCGACCAGGACGTTCTCCAGGACGGTCATGTTGGCGAACAGCCGGATGTTCTGGAAGGTGCGGGCGATGCCGGCCTGGGTGACGAGGTGGGGCTTGGGCGGCAGCAGGGTGTCGCGGTAGCGGACGGCGCCCTCGGTGGGGACGTACAGGCCGGTGAGGCAGTTGAAGAAGGTGGTCTTGCCGGCGCCGTTGGGGCCGATCAGACCGATGATCTCGCCCTCGCCGACGGTCAGGGAGACGTCGTTGACCGCGGTGAGGCCGCCGAAGCGCATGGTGACGCCGGTGACTTCGAGCAGGGGTGCGGCGGTGGTGGTGGTCATCGGGTCGGTCACGCCCCTGACTTGGTGAGTGCGGTCGGCTCGCCGGCGGCCTGGGCCGGGACGGCGGCCTCGTGGAACTCCAGCTGGCGGCGCCGGTTGGGGATGAGGCCCTCGGGGCGGACCCGCATCAGGACGATGAGGGCGGCGCCGAAGGCGAGGAGCTGGTAGTCGGCGAGGAACTCGAGCTTCTTCGGGATGAGGAAGAGCAGGGTGGCGCCGGCCAGCGGGCCGCTGATGGTGCCCATGCCGCCGAGGATGACGGCGGCGAGCAGGAAGGCGGAGTTCGGCGGGAGGGCCTCGGCGAAGGTGTACTGGTCGGGGGTGACGGTGTAGCTGACGTGGGCCTGGACGGTGCCGGCCAGGCCGGCCAGCAGGGCGCCGAGGGCGAAGGCGAGCAGCTTGAGCCGGAAGCCGTTGATGCCCATGGCCTCGGCGGCGGTCTCGTCCTCGCGGATGGCGACCCAGGCGCGGCCGATGCGGGAGTTGCCGACCCGGGCGAAGACCAGCACGACCAGGGCGGTGACCAGCAGCATCAGCAGGTAGTAGTTGGAGAAGCGGCCGAGTTCGACGCCGGCCACGGTGTGCGGCTTGCCAAGGTCGAAGCCGAGGATCTGCAGGTCCGGGATGCGCGGGATGCCGTTGGAGCCGTTGGTGACCTTGGGGCCGGTGGTGCCGTTGAGGTTGAGCATGGTGATGCGGAAGATCTCGCCGAACCCGAGGGTGACGATGGCGAGGTAGTCGCCGCGCAGCCGCAGGGTGGGGGCGCCGATCAGGACGCCGAAGACCATCGAGACGACGGCGCCGGTGAGCATCGCGGCCCAGAACGGGAACTGGACGTGGATGGGCGAGGCGGGGGAGCCGGAGACCAGGGCGGCGGCGTAGGCGCCGACGCCGAGGAAGGCGACGTACCCGAGGTCGAGCAGGCCGGCCAGGCCGACGACGATGTTGAGGCCGAGGGCTACGGTGGCGAAGATCAGGATGTTGGTGGCGACCGAGGTGTACTGGTCGCTGGTCTGGGTGAACGGGAAGCCGGCGGCGGCGGCGAAGGCGGCGCCGGTGGTGACCGGGCGGTGCTTGACGGTCAGCGCGCGCAGCCGGGCGAGCAGGCCGGACCTGGTCAGGGCGGGGACGGCGAGGGCGACGAACAGCAGGTAGCCGGTGAAGAGTTCGCCGTACTCGGTGTCGATGCCGAAGGTGATCGCGAACAGTCCGGTCCCGAAGGCGAGGGCGATCAGCAGCACCTCGACCCAGGAGGGGAGGGCCCGCGGCGCGGCCAGCGGGCGGTCGATCCGGCCCAGCCGCAGCCCGCTGTTGGCGAGGTGGCCGAGCTGGAGCAGCAGGACGACGGCGGCCGCGATGGCGAGGCCGCCGGACAGGGCGGTCATGACCGGGGCCACCGGCTTGTCGCCGGGGATGGCGTGGGCGCCGAACCAGGCGGCGGGGGCGACCGGGACGAGCAGGAAGAGGCGCCTGTCGAGGATCCGCAGCGGTACGGCGGTGCGGCGGTCGAGGGGCAGGCCGAGGGCGCCGAGGACGGCGAGCAGGCCGCCCGCGGCGAGCACCCAGCCGCCGGGTTCGAGGTTGGTGGTGCCGCCGAGCTCGGAGGAGATGGCGGCGACCGCGTAGACGGCGACGGTGAGGGCGCCGGTGGCGGCGTACAGGACGGCGTTGTTGCTGCGGGTGGGGGCGGCCCAGCGCAGGCCGGGGACGCCCTGGGCGGCGAGCAGCAGGACCAGGGTGAGCAGGCCGGCGGCGAGGGCGAGCCACTGGAGGCCGGCCGGGGAGCCGTAGTAGGTGAGGTCGCCGGGGAAGTCGGAGGTCCAGGTCCAGGACATGGCGGCGGAGGCGGCGGTGGCGAGGGCGCCGAGTCCGGTGACGGCGGCGGCGGCGCGGGCCGGCAGCGGGATGACCGGGGTCGTCTCGGTGTGGGTGGTGGTCATGGTGGTCACGCCCTGTCCGCGACGCGCTCGCCGAGCAGGCCCTGGGGCCGGATCAGGAGGACGAGGATGAGGAGAACGAAGGCCCAGACGTCCTTCCAGGCGCCGCCCCCGAAGAGGTGCATGCCGGGCAGGTGCTGGATGTAGCCGGTGGCGAGGGCTTCGGCGAGGCCGAGGGCGAGGCCGCCGAGCATGGCGCCGTAGATGTTGCCGATGCCGCCGAGGACGGCGGCGGTGAAGGCCTTGAGGCCGAGGATGAAGCCCATCCGGAAGTCGACCTGGCCGCTGCGCAGCCCGTAGGCGACGGCGGCGACGGCGGCGAACGCGGCGCCGATGGCGAAGGCCATGACGATGATGCGGTCGGTGTCGATGCCCATCAGCTTGGCGGTGTCCGGGTCCTGGCTGGTGGCCTGCATGGCGCGCCCGGAGCGGGTGCGGGTGACGAACCAGCCGAGGGCGAGCATGCACAGCGGGGCGGCGATGATCAGGAAGAGGTCGCTGCGCTGGATGGTGACGGAGCCGAGGCTGAACGGGTCGCCGGGGATCTTGGGGAAGACCCGGGCCTTCTTGGCGTCCGGGTAGAAGGAGAAGACGAGCTGCTGGAGCAGGATGGACAGCCCGATCGCGGTGATCAGCGGGGCGAGCCGTGGGGCGTTGCGCAGCGGGCGGTAGGCGAAGCGCTCGGCGGCGACGGCGGTGAGGGTGGAGACCAGGATGCCGGCGATCAGCATGAGCGGCAGGGCCAGCCACAGGGTGGTGCCGCCGGGGAGGGCGAGGTAGGCGGTCAGGGCGCCGAAGCCGCCGACCATGACGATCTCGCCGTGGGCGAAGTTGATGAGCTGGACGATGCCGTAGACCATCGTGTAGCCGATCGCGACGAGCCCGTAGAGGGCTCCGAGGATCAGGCCGTTGGCCAGCTGCTGCGGTAGGTCGTGCACCGCTGGGCCTCCGTAGTGCGTTCGGGGTGTCCGCGTGGGTGGTGGATGTGGGTGCGCGCGGGGGCACTCGTGGCGCCCCCGCGCGTGGTGGTGGTGAAGTGGCGTCGGCGGTACCGGTGGTGACTGGGAGTCAGTTGAAAGGGCGATTCTTCGGCCAGTCCCTGAACCGGCCCTGGATCAGCCCTTGAAGGTGCCGGACTTCTCCACGGCCCACTTGCCGTCCTTGACGGTGTAGACGGTGAGCTGCTTGTTGGTGGTGTCGCCGAACTCGTCGAAGGAGACGGTGCCGGTCACGCCGGCGAAGCTGACCTTCTGGACGGCGTCGCGGACGGCCTTGCGGTCGGGGACCTTGCCGTTGTTGTCCTTCACGGCCTGCTTGACGCCCTGGATGATGGCCCAGGCGCTGTCGTACGAGTAGCCGCCGTAGGTCTCGTAGGCGTCCTTGTAGCCGGCCGCCTTGTAGTCGGCGATGAACTTCTTGGCGGTGTCCAGGCTCTCGACCGGCAGGCCGACGGCGGTGGCGTAGTCGCCCTGGCTCTTGGGGTTGAGCTTGATGAAGTCGCCGCTCTGGATGCCGTCGCCGCCCATCAGCGGGATGTTGACGTTGGCCTCCTTGAGCTGGAGGGAGAGCGGGCCGGCCGCGGGGTACTCGCCGCCGTAGTAGACGGCTTCGGCTCCGGAGCTCTTGACCTTGGTGACGATGGCGGCGAAGTCGCGGTCGTCGGGGTTGACGTGCTCCTCGCCGACGAGCTGGCCGCCGAGCTTGGTGAACTCGCCCTTGAAGGTGCCGGCCAGGCCCGCGCCGTAGGTCTTCTGGTCGTCGATCAGGAAGACCTTGGTCTTCTTGGCGTCGTTGTAGAGGAACTGGGCGGCGAACGGGCCCTGGACGGCGTCGGTGGTGGCGGTGCGGAAGTAGGACGTGAACGGGCGCTTCTTCTCGCCGCTGGCCCACTTCTCGCCCTGGCTGAGGGCGACGCCGGTGTTGGCGGGGGAGACCTGGACCAGGCTGGCGTCGTCGAAGATCTGCTGCATCGACTGCGACACACTGGAGTTGAGCGGGCCGACGACGCCGAGGACCTTGGGGTCGCCGACCAGCTGGGTGGCGTTCTGCTGGCCGGGGGCGGGCTTGCCGGTGTCGTCGAGGGCCTTGATCTCGAACTTGACGCCGGGGACCTCGTTGGTCTCGTTGGCCTTCTTGATCGCGAGGTCGGCGGAGTTGCGGATGCCGAGGCCGAGGGCGGAGAGGTCGCCGGTGAGCGGGGAGTCGACGCCGATGACGACGGTGGTGGAGCCGGAGTTGGAGTTGCCGCCGTCGGCCTTCTTCTCTCCGCGGGAGCCGCAGGCGCTGAGGCTGAGGGCACCGATAACGGCAATGCTCACGACAACTGCTGAACGGTGACGCACGAGGGTCCCCTTCGGTTCAGGAGGCGCCCGCGCCGGAGTGGCGGGAGCCGGAGTGCGCGGAGGGCCTGGCCCAATCGAATGGCGCGGTGACTGGCCGTGACTCTAGATGCCCTTGGGCGACTCGGGCAGTACTGGGCGCAGGCTGTGATTCTCTTGTTATGAGCACACGGAGTATTTGTCTCACCATGTGGTCGTTCCGGTTCGATCGATCCCGAGATGGCGGGCGTTTACGCGCTGGTAGGGCGATGTAAGGCCCAGAAATGGGGGTTGCAGCTGGCAGCGCCGATTATCGGACGCTCGTGTCCGATGCCCTGCTTCCGACCTTGAGCGTCCGCATTGCGGACAACGGGGGCGCGGTCGAGTGGTCCCGGGGCGCCTGAAGGCCTCGGAACCGGCAATTGATCGGATTTCCTACTTGTTACGCAGCGTTACGAGCGCGGGATGTGTGCCGACCGCGCCCGGACATGTGAACGCCCCCTTGTCCAGACCAACGCCTGCCCAAGGTGGCGGAAGGTCAAACAAGGGGGCGGAAAAGGGACTTGATGTTGTCCGGAGTGAACTCCGGTCCGCTGTGCGGACGTTGTCACGCCTCGGAGTTCGGTCAGAGGTCGCGCAGCATGCAGGTCAGTCGGCAGCTGGTGATCCGCCGGCCGGTGTCGTCGGTGATCGCGATCTCGTAGGTGGCGGCGGTGCGGCCCTTGAACACGGCCGTCGCCACCCCGGTCACCAGCCCGGAGGTGGCCGAGCGGTGGTGGGTGGCGTTGAGGTCCACGCCGACCGCGTAGCGGCCGGGACCGGCGTGCAGCATCGCCCCGATCGAGCCCAGCGTCTCGGCCAGCGCCGCCGACGCGCCGCCGTGCAGCAGCCCGTACGGCTGCTGGTTGCCCTCCACCGGCATGGTGCCGACCACGCGGTCGCCGGAGGCCTCGACGATCCGGATGCCGAGCTTCTCGCCGAGGTGGCCGCCGGAGAAGGTCTGCGCGTTCACGCCGAGCTTGGCGAAGTGGTCCAGCACGTCCTGCGGGACGTTCAGGACGGGCGTGCCGTCGTGCGCGCTGTCGGGGGCGGTGCCGGGGACGGTCTCGGGGGCGGTGTCGGGGACCGCGTCGGTCATGGGGGAACTCCTGCCGCTCGGGGGTGTGCCGCCTGTGATCGTACGACCGTCCTACTCATAGGTAGCAGCGGTGGCCGGACCGGCGCGGCGTCCTTTTTGTCGGTGCCGGGCCATAGGATCGGTGGCCGGTAGTGGAATCGGCAGGAACGGACGTTGACGTGGCTACGCAGAGTACGGACAAGGGCGCGACGGGTGGCGGCGGGGCCGGCCCGCGGCCCCGGCTGATGCTGCTCGACGGGCACTCGATGGCCTACCGGGCCTTCTACGCCCTGCCCGTGGAGAACTTCAACACCTCCACCGGCCAGCCCACCAACGCGGTCTACGGCTTCGCCTCGATGCTCGCCAACACCGTCCGGGACGAGCAGCCCACCCACCTCGCCGTCGCCTTCGACCTCTCCCGGCAGACGTTCCGCTCCGTCGAGTTCCCCGACTACAAGGCCAACCGCGCCAAGACGCCGGACGAGTTCAAGAGCCAGGTCGGCCTGATCGGCGAACTGCTCGACGCCATGCACGTCCCCCGGCTGACGGCCGAGGGCTTCGAGGCCGACGACATCATCGCCACCCTGGCCACCGCCGCCGAGGCGGCCGGCTACGACGTCGACATCGTCACCGGCGACCGCGACTCGCTCCAGCTGGTCACCGACCACGTCACCGTGCTCTACCCGACCAAGGGCGTCTCCGAGCTCACCCGTTACACCCCGGAGAAGGTCGCCGAGAAGTACGGCGTCACCCCGCGCCAGTACCCGGACCTCGCCGCGCTGCGCGGCGACCCGTCCGACAACCTGCCCGGCATCCCCGGCGTCGGCGAGAAGACGGCCGCCAAGTGGGTCAACCAGTTCGGCTCCTTCGACGAACTCGTCGCCCGCGCCGACGAGGTCAAGGGCAAGATCGGCGAGAAGCTGCGCGACCACCTCGACTCGGTCAAGCGCAACCGGGTGCTCACCGAGCTGGTCCGCGACGTCGAACTCCCGCTCGGCGTCACCGACCTGGACCGCAAGCCGTTCGACAAGGACGCCGTCGGCACCCTGATGGAGTCGCTGGAGTTCCGCAACGCCAACTTCCGCGACCGCGTCTTCGGCATCGACCCGTCCACCGGCTCGGACGCCGCCGAGGCCGAGCTCGCCCCCGGCGTCGAGGTGGACGGCGAACTCCTCACCGACCCGGGCACCCTGGCCGCCTGGCTGGCCGAGCACGCCTCCGACGGCAAGACCACCGTCGCCCTCGCCGCCGTCTACCAGTGGGCGCTCGGCACCGGCGAGGTCACCGAAGTCGCCCTCGCCGCGGGAGAGACGGCCGCCTGGTTCGACCCGGCGCTGCTCGCCGAGGAGGACGAGCGGGCCTTCGCCGGCTGGCTCGCCGACGCCGCCGCCCCCAAGGCCCTGCACATCGCCAAGCACGTCATGCGCGCCTTCGCCGAGCGCGGCTGGACGATCGACGGCGTCGTCGCCGACACCGCGCTCGCCGCCTACCTGATCAAGCCCGGCCGCCGCACCTTCACCCTGGAGGTGCTCGCCGAGGAGTACCTGGGCCGCTCGCTCACCCCGGCCCCCGCCACCGAGAGCGGCCAACTCTCCTTCGACGCGCCGGAGGAGGACGAGACGGCCGCCGCCCGGTCGCTGATGCTCCAGGCCCGCGCCGTGCTCGACCTCGCCGCGCTCTTCGACACCCGCCTCGCCGAGGTCGGCGCCGTCGAGCTGACGCGCGACATGGAACTGCCCATCGCCGCCCTGCTCGCCCGCATGGAGCGCTACGGCATCGCCGCCGACCGCGAGTGGCTCACCCGGCTGGAGGCGCAGTTCGCCGCCGAGATCCAGCGCGTGGTGGAGGAGGCGCACGCCGCCGCCGGCCGCGAGTTCAACCTCGGCTCGCCCAAGCAGCTCCAGGAGATCCTCTTCGGCGAGCTCGCGCTCCCCAAGACGAAGAAGATCAAGACCGGCTACACCACCGACGCCGACGCGCTCACCTGGCTGGCCACCCAGACCGACAACGAACTGCCGGTCATCCTGCTGCGCCACCGCGACCAGGCCAAGCTGCGCACCACCGTCGAGGGCCTGCTCAAGACCGTCTCGCCCAAGGGCCGGATCCACACCACCTTCAACCAGATGGTCGCCGCCACCGGCCGGCTCTCCTCGCAGGACCCGAACCTGCAGAACATCCCGGTCCGCACCGAGGAGGGCCGGGCGATCCGCCGCGCCTTCATCGTCGGCGAGGGCTACGAGTCGCTGCTCACCGCCGACTACTCGCAGATCGAACTGCGGATCATGGCGCACCTGTCCGAGGACGAGGCGCTACTGGAGGCCTTCGCCTCCGGCGAGGACCTGCACACCACCGTCGCCTCCCAGGTCTTCGAGGTGCCGGGCGCGGCGGTGGACGCCGAGATGCGCCGCAAGATCAAGGCGATGTCCTACGGCCTGGCGTACGGGCTGTCCGCGTACGGGCTCTCGCAGCAGCTCGGCATCAAGCCGACCGAGGCCCAGGGCCTGATGGACACCTACTTCGAGCGCTTCGGCGGCGTCCGGGACTACCTGCGCCGGGTCGTCGACGAGGCCCGGGCCACCGGCTACACCGAGACCCTCCTCGGCCGCCGCCGCTACCTGCCGGACCTCAACAGCGACAACCGCCAGCGCCGCGAGATGGCCGAGCGGATGGCCCTCAACGCCCCGATCCAGGGCTCGGCCGCCGACATCGTCAAGATCGCCATGCTCCGGGTCGACGAGGCGCTGCGCACGGCCGGCCTCACCTCCCGGATGCTGCTCCAGGTGCACGACGAAATCGTGCTGGAGCTGGCCCCCGGCGAGCGCGAGCGGGTCGAGGCCGTCGTCCGCGAGCAGATGGCGGGCGCCTACCCGCTGCGCGCCCCGCTGGACGTCTCGGTCGGCGTCGGCCCGAACTGGGAGGCCGCCGCGCACTGACGGGTGGCCTTCGGGCGGGTCCGGGCGCGCGAGGCGTCCGGGCCCGTTCCTCGGTGCGCCCGCGTCAGCCCAGCGGGGGGTGGATCAGCCGTCCGTGGTGGATCAGGGACACGGACTGCTTGAGGCGGCGGACGCGGATGCTGATCTCGTAGCCCCTGATGCCCTCGATGCGGGCCAGGCGGCCGCTGAGGTAGCGGTAGAAGTCGGGGGTGTCCCGGCAGATGACGACGGCCATGAGGTTGTGCCTGCCACTGGTCGCCGCGACGAAGGCGCATTCGTCGTGCCGGCCGAGCTCCTCGCCGATCCGGTCGAGCCCGGGCAGGTCGACCTGGAGCCAGAGGACGGCGTTGAGCTCGTAGCCGAGGCGCTCCGGCAGGATGTCGATGCCGTAGGCGAGGGAGCCGGAGGCCTCCAGGGCCTCCAGCCGGCGGGCGACCCGGGGCGTGGACCAGCCGGTGACCTCCGCCAGGCGGGTGTGGGAGGCGCGGCCGTCCTCCGCCAGGGCCTCGAAGAGCGGGAGGTCCTCGTCGGCCGGGGCGAGCGGCGGCCCGGCGGCCACGGGGCGCTCCGCCGTCAGCAGTCGCACCTGCTCGTCGGTCAGGGAGCGCTCCCCGCCGGCCCAGCCGACCGCGTCCGGGGCGCCGAACGCGTGCAGGAGGAGGTCGACGCTCATGTCGAGGACCGAGGCGGCGCGCGGGAGCTGCCGCAGCAGGACGTCGTCGCGCCCGGTGCCGGCGGCCGAGCGGATGGTGCAGATGATCTCCGACCCGCCGGAGGCGATGCTGGCGTAGCCGACCTCGGGCCTGCGGGCCAGGGAGTCGGCGACGGGCCCCACGGCCTCCGGGCGGCAGCGCAGCCGCGCGACCCACTCCGCCTGCCCGTGGGCGGACGGGCTCCGCTGCCCGATGACGCGCAGGATCCCGCCGCGCCGCAGCGCGTTGTAGCGGCGGGCCACGGTCTGTTCGGACACCCCCACGACCTCGCCGAGGCGGCGGAACGAGACCCGGGGGGCGCTGTAGAGCCCGTGGATGATTTTGCGGTCCAGATCGTCAGGCACGGAGGAATCCTGACACAGGTGCGGGCCGGAACGGAGGTTCCGGTACGTCTACCGGGATCGCTTGGGGATTCCCCGCCCGTGGGGCCGAAGCTTTGCGGTGCCCCCAGCAACCGGTGCCCGCGCGGCATCCCGCAGTCGAAGGAACCACCCCGTGAACTCCGCAACGGTGCAGCGCCCCGTGGCCGGACGAGGCGTCACGCTCGTCATGGCCTGCCTGGGCGTCTTCGTCGCCTACCTCCCCGTGACCACCGTGTCCGTGAGCCTGCCGGCGCTCCAGCGGGTGCTGGGCGCCTCGACCTCCCAACTGTCCTGGGTCTCGGACGCGTTCGTGCTGCCGATGGCCGCGCTGATCCTGACCACCGGGGTGTGGGGCGACGTCCACGGCCGCAAGCGGGTGTTCCAGGCGGGCATGGCCTTCTGCGCCCTGGGCGCGGCCGTCTCGCTGACCGCGGACTCGGTGCAGTCGCTGTGGGTCGGGCAGGCGGCCTCCGGACTGGGTGCGGCGGCCCTGCTGCCCACCACGCTGGCCCTGATCAGCCACGCCGTCCCCGACCACCGGGAGCGCGGGAGGTTCATCGGCCTGTGGGCGATGTCCATGCTGGCCTCGCTGGCCATGGGACCGCTGATCGCCGGGCTGCTGCAGCAGCACGTCGCGGTGCGCTGGATCTTCCTCCTGCCGATCCCGGTGTCCCTGGTCGTACTGGTCGTCGCGGCCTTCCTGCTGCCCGACTCCCGGGCGCCGCACGGCCGGCGGCTCGACTGGCCCGGGCAGATCAGCGCGGCCGTCACGGTCACCGCCGTCGTCTACGGCGTGATCGAGGGCGGCGCCGACGGCTTCGGCACGCCCTCCGTGGTGGTGGCCCTGGTGATCGGCGCCGTCAGCGCCGTCGCGTTCGTCCTCGTGGAGCGCCGCAGCGACAGCCCGATGCTCGACCTGGCCCTGTTCCGCAGCCCCGCCTTCGCCGCCACGTCACTGGTCGCCATGATCAGCTTCCTGGGGCTGATCGGCTTCTTCTTCGTCCTGAGCCTGTACTTCGGCCTGGTGCAGCACCTGAGCACGTGGGAGGCCGGACTGCGGATGGTCCTGGTGTCCGGGACGTCCCTGGTCGCGGGCGTCCCGGTCGGACGGCTGATGCACCGGGTCTCCCCCCGGGTCATGATCACCACCGGTCTGGTGGTGATGGCGGGCTCGCTGCTGTCGCTGACCGGCGTCGACGCGGCCACCTCGTACGGGTCGCTCGCCTGGCGCCTGGTCCTGCTCGGCCTCGGCATCGGCGCCGTCCTCACCCCGATGACGGCCTCCGCCGTCTCCTCCGTACCGCACCACCTGGCCGGCATGGCCGCGGCGGGCAACAACGCCTTCCGCCAGCTCGGCGGCGCCCTCGGCCCCGCCGTCCTCGGCACCCTGCTCACCACCCGCGCCCTCGACGCCCTGCCCGGCCGCCTCGCCGACGCCGGCGTGCCCACGGAGACCGGCGGCCACGTCCTCGCCGTCGCCCGGGAACAGGGCCTCGGCGCCGTCGCCGGGCTCGACCTCGGCCCCGCCACCAGGCCGGCCCTGAGCGCGCTCAGCGGCTCCTTCCTCGACGGCCTCCAGCTCTGCCTGGTCGTGTCGGCCTCGCTCGCCCTGCTGGCCGCCCTCGCCTGCGCCGTCCTCCTGCGGCCGGCCGCGCCCGCCGCGCCCGGCCGTCGCGGCGCCGGGGCCCCGGCGCCGCGGACCGCCGCCGGCCCCGTCCTCGTCACCGCGGGCAGCGCGTCCACCCAGGGGTCGCAGCACACCCCGTGACAGCGGCCGGCTCGGCCGACCGGCGCTCCGGGGCGATCCCCGTGGTGCGGTGGCCGCCCTTCGCCGTCCGGACCGCCCCAACCCGTGCGCAGGAAGTCGGCCCCGCCGACTTCCTGCGCACGCGTTCTCCCGCCGACGGCGGCGGTCCGCGGTGTCACCCGTCGCAGCCGGCCTCGTGTCCGGTCGGTCAGATCGGGGAGGGGAACGCCCCGATCAGCCAGTGGTCGAGCCAGAACGCGGCGGTGGAGGGCTCGGGGAGGTCCGTTGTGGAGCCGTCGTGGGGCAGTAGTTCGGTGGGGGCGAGGTACCCCTCGCCGGGGTCGATCCGCAGTCGCAGGCAGCGGAGCGGATGCCCGGCGCGCACGTAGGCGCGGATGTCGTCGGTGTGCGGGTGGTGCGCCGGGTCGTCCCTGCCGAGGCGCCGGCAGATGGCCGACACGTCGGTGTCGCCGATGAGGAGGTAGCGGGAGCCCGGGCCCGCGTTGAAGCACAGTCTGCGGCGGGACAACCGGCGTCGGGCGTACGGAAGCCGGTCCCAGTTGTCGAGGTGGATGCCGAGCCGCTGTCCGTTCGCGGGGTTCACCGTGACGGTGAGGTCGCCTGCAGGGCTGGTGGCGTGGTTGGCGTAGCGGGTGCGCGGTGTGGGGGTGAACGGCGGGCGGACCGTCCACCAGGGGGCGTCCGTGGTCTCCGGCGGGCGCGGGGCGGGGAAGGCGACGAGTTCTACGGCCTCGGCTTCCGGCGTGTTGTGTGGTGCGCGCAGGAGTTCGGCCTCGGTGGGGCCGAGGGGTGTCCACGGGCCGGCCGGGACCACAGCCCCCTCCTCGTGGGCCGGACGGCCGTACGCGACCGCCACGGTGGCGATCTCGCAGCGGTCGCGGAGCTCGGCATAGTCGGTGAAGACGATGAACGGCCTCACATGGGCTCTCCCTTCGCGTGGTGGTCAGCGGCTCTGCGGCAGGTCCTCGCTGTAGGTGACGTTCAGTTCGGCGAGGAGGGCGTCGGTGATCTGGAGCTGCTGGGCGCGGCTGACGACGGCTTCCCGCAGGTTGCCGACGCCGCGAACGGCGGACAGGTCGCTGCCGCTGAGGTCGAGGCCCTTGTACGTGCCGGTCCCGAACGCGGTGGCGAGCAGCGTGCAGTCGCGCAGCACCACGTCGGTGAGGTCGCAGCCGGTGAAGGCGGCCTCGGTGAGCACGCACCGGTCGAAGACCAGCGGGCCGCTCGCGCGGATCCGGTCGAAGGTGGCGTAGTCGAGGCGGCAGTTCTCGAACAGGACGTTGTCCAGGACGGCGCCGGTGATGGCTGAGCCCATGAGCCGGCAGCCGCGGAACAGGGTGCGGGAAGCCTTGCTGCCGCTCAGATGGAGCGCGCCGAGGTCGCAGGCGGTGATCTGTACGGAGCTGAAGCGGACGTTCTCGATGGTGGTGCGCTGGGCGGAGACGTTGTGCAGGATGCCGTTGCGCAGATCGGCCTCGGTGAGGTCGAGGTCCCGGATGTCCTGATCCGTGTAGCGGAACTCGGTGACGGTGCTGCCGGGCCTGGGCGGGGAGGCGATGACGCCCAGGTAGGGGTCGTCGTCCAAGTCAGGGAGGGTGATGGTGGTACGGCCGTAGTGGCGGGCGGGCACGCGGTTCTCCGGTCGATGATCGGGCGCCGGCCCGCTGCCCCGGGAGGCGGCGGGCCGACAGGGTGGGAGGAGGGCCCCATTGTGCTGCCGGTGCTGTCAGCGGTTGGACCAGTCGGACCAGGACGGCCCGTTGTTCCAGTTGTCCCAAGGGGCGCTCTGCCAGTTGTCCCAGGACGGGGCGTTGTCCCAGGGGCCTCCGCCGCTGTTGTCCCAGGTCGGCTGGTTGCCCCACTCGATCGTGGGCGTCCCGTCCGACGTGATGACGGCGGCGATCAGATCCGCGACGGCGGGGGCGTCGTCGGCGGCGAGCTGTTCCAGAACGGTCACGTGGCTTGCTCCTCGCGTACGGTGTCGGCCAGCGCCAGGACCGGGGCCTGCTCGGTGACGCGGCAGTAGTCGGTCTCGGCGACGGCGAAGGTCTGGTGCTCGAAGTAGCGGTTCCCGGCCTGTGAGCCCCGGCAGTAGTCGAAGAACTCGCAGGTGGACTCGCACTCCTCCAGGCCGGTCAGGAACTCGCCCACGTAGGTCAGTCGGTGTGCCTGGCCCAGGATGGCGCCGATCGACTGTTCGAGGACGTTCCCGGCCCGGAAGTCGTTGTAGGCGGGTGCGGTGACACCCGCCAGTTCGGGTGACAGCAGGAACACGTCGCCGTTCTTGGCGATGGCCGGCAGCGGGTCCGCGCGGCTCAGGTGCGTACGGTCGGGCCGCTGGGCGCGGCTCATCCGCAGGTACCGGCCGAGGCGTTCCAGTTCCCGTACCGGGGCGGTGCCGCCCGGCTGACGGCGCGACCAGGCAAGGACCTTGCGCCAGAACTCGACGGCCTGTTCGCGGGTGGGCGGGTGCCGCTCGGTGTTGACGCCCTCCGACTCCTCGATGTTGAGGCCGATACTGACCGGCCGGAGTGCGGCGAGGAAGTCGAGGAGCCGATCGGGATGGGTGATGGTCTCCCGGCTGACGACGGCGATCAACGAGAAGGGGACACCGTGGCGCCGCAGTCGCTCGATTCCCTTCATGATCCGGTCGAACGCCGGGCGGCCCTTGCGGTCGATGCGTCGCGCCGTCAGGTCCGCAGGGCCGTCGACGCTGACACCGACCCGGAACCCGTACTCGGTCAGGAGGTCGCACCACTCGTCGTTGAGCAGGGTGGCGTTCGTCTGGACGGCGTGCTCCAGCAGGCCCTCGCGGCGTAGTTCCTCGAACGGCCGGAGCAGTTCCGTGAACCGCCGCCGCCCGAGTGCCAGCGGCTCTCCGGCGTGCCAGATCAGCCCGAGGGGCTTTCGGGAGTGGCCGCCCACCAACTCGCCCACCAACTCGCTCGCCGACCGTGCGACGGCTTCGGCGACCGCTGTCGGCATGGGTGCCTTGGCATCGCGGTCGGGCAGGTAGCAGTACGTGCAGTCCAGATTGCAGAAGCCGGTCGGCTGGATCACCAGGTTTCGGGGAACGCCGTGGATCCGGTGTCGGTAGCGGCGCAGTAGGGCGGTCTCCTGCGGGACTGTCGTGGGGTTCACAGTGGCCCTCTCCGTTCTGCGTGGTTCCGGGGCTGGGCTGTTGCGTAGGAAGTCGGACCGGCCGACTTCCTGTGTACGGCGGGGGTTCAGGTGCGGGTAGTGCGGGTGGCTTGGGTGCGGCAGTGGGTGAGGGCGTAGGTGATGCGGGTGTCGGGGTGGGTGGTGGTGAGGAGCTCGCCGGCGGTGGTGAGGGTGGTCCAGTAGCGGGTGGGGTTGCCGGTGCGGGGGTGGGGGTGGGTGGTGGTGAGGGAGAGGTAGGCGGTGGTGAGGTTGCCGGTGGTGAACCAGCGCTGGAGGCCGTGGTGGTGGCCGGGGCGGAGGCTGCCGTGGGCGTCGATGGCGGTGAGGAGGTGGTCGACGATGGCGAGTTCGGTGTCGGTGAGGGACTTGGGGATGTCGAAGACGCCGAGGGCTTCGAGGAGTTCGCCGGTGTCGGTCTCGGAGTCGGGGGTGGGGTCGGCGAGGAGGGCGTCGTAGCAGTCGTTGAGGCGGCGGGTGGTTTCGGCGAGGGGGATGGTGAGGGCGAGGCAGACGGCGCGGGCGGAGGGGAGGGGCTTGCGGGTGCGGCGGGCGAGGAGGGCGTAGGTGTCGGCGGGGGTGCGGCCGCGGGAGAGGGCGTGGCGGGCGAGGGTCGTGAGGTGCATGGGGGCGGGCTTTCAGATGGTGGTGGCGGGGGCGATGTGGGCCCAGATGAACTTGCCGATGCCGCAGGGGCGCGGGGTGAAGCCCCAGCGTTCGGCGAGTTCGTTGACGAGGAAGAGCCCGCGCCCGTGCTCGTCGGAGGGCGCGGCAGATCGGAGGGTGGGGTGGCCGCTGCCGGCGTCGTGGACCTCCAGCCGGAGGCGGGAGTCGATCAGAGCGAAGCGGATCTCGATGTGACGGTCGTCGGGGGCGTCGGAGTGCTGGACGGCGTTGGCGAAGAGTTCGCCGAGGAGCAGTTCGGCGGTGTCGCGGTAGCGGTCTCCCGAGGGCAGCCCGGAGAGGTATGCCCGGAGCAAGTACCTTGCCAGGGGCGTGGATTCGGTGCGGGAGTCGAGCCGGGCGGCGAACGCGCGGGGGCGGCGGGACGTGGGCATGGGGATACCTCGGAAGGGGCGTGCGAATGGGGGGGAGCGCCGTGGATTGGGCGCGCTTGAGGTGACCTCGCTCTGATGCCGGGAGCGATGCCATGAATGAAGTCGGCACCCTCCCTACGGGCGAATCAGAGGCTTTTGGGCGCCAGTGGGAGCGGGGGCTGTGGGAGGGTGACCGGGATATCCGGGCCGGTGGCCCGGGAGCCGGTCCGTCTCGGCTGCCACGCGCACCGACGCGTCCCCGAGGAACGGCGCCGGCAAGATCGGCAAGGGTCTCTCATGTTGGGGTCGGTGTTATGGGTGTCACGCTGGGCGTGGTGGTGCTGATGATGGGAAACCGGCCGGCGGAGCTGACGGCTTTGCTGGACTCGGTGCGGGCCCAGGACGGCGGCAGTGACGGCGTGCGGACCGTGGTGCTCGGGCAGGGCGTGGAGCTGCCCGAACTGCCGGACTGGGTGGACCCCGTGGAACTGCCGGAGAACCTCGGCATCCCCGGCGGCCGCAACGCCGGCGTCGAGCGGCTGCGCGAACTCGGCGGCACGGACGTGCTGGTGGTCCTGGACGACGACGGCCTGTTGCCCCGCGCCGACACCTTCCGGCTGGTCCGGGAAGCCTTCGAGCAGGACCCGCAGCTCGGGATCGTGTCCTTCCGCATCGCGGACGAGACCGGGTTCACCCAGCGCCGGCACGTTCCCCGCCTCGGCGCCAGTGATCCGATGCGGTCCGGGCCGGTCACCACGTTCCTGGGCGGCGGCCACGCCATCCGGATGAGCGTGATCGACCAGGTCGGGCTGTTCCCCGGCGCGTTCTTCTACGCCCACGAGGAGACCGACTTCGCCTGGCGCGCCCTGGACGCGGGCTGGCACATCGACTACCGCGCCGACATGGTGCTCCAGCACCCCCGCACTGACCCGGCCAGGCACGCCACCTACTACCGGCTGACGGCCCGCAACCGGGTCTGGCTGGCCAAGCGCCACCTGCCGGCCATCCTGGTGCCGGTCTACCTCACCTCCTGGGCGGCCTACACGGTGGTCCGCCGGCCGCCGCTGTCCGGTCTCAAGGCGTGGTGGTCCGGCTTCTTCGAGGGCGTGCGCACGCCCTGTCCGCCACGACGGCCGATGCGGTGGAGCACGGTGTGGCGGATGGCGAAGTTGGGTCGGCCGCCGGTGTTCTGACAGGTGGCCAGGCGCGGCAAGGGCCAGATGGAGGAGGGCGTCGTTGACGCGCTGTACCTCCGTGGTGGTTTTGAGCATGGGGGAGTGCCTCAGGGGAAGGGTGGGCCGGTCGGCGGGCGGTGTCAGACGGCGCTCGGGTCGCCGCCGAACGAGGACCGGAAAGTGGCGAATCCAGTGGCGGCGTCCGCGAGGGCTCGGCGGCGCGCACGGTCAGCCGAGGTTCGACGCGGCGGGTGCCCGTTGCCGTGGTCCGCGATGGCGCTGTCGGGGCAGGCAGCGGCGAGGAAGCTGCCACGGTCGCCGAGGGCGGTGGGGAGGCGGTCGTAGGACCCGATGCCCCGTACGGCCTGGCCGCTGGACAGCATGTCGTGGGTCCAGGTGACCACGCCATGGATGGCGCGGGCGGTGAGGGCATCGATGATGGCCTGCCAGCCGGGCCGCCGGTCGAGCGGGAGTGTGGGGTCGTTGTCCGCCAGGGTGAGGGCGACCGTCCAGTCGCGGGCCTCGGCGAAGGCGCGGATGAGACTGGTGAGGATGAGGGCGGCACCCTCGTCGCTGGTCGTGATGTACAGAGCGACGGGAACGCGGCGGATGGGCGGCCAGTCGGGATGAGTTGGCGTCATGGTGCCAAGGCTGCCGTCGAGTTCGACGATCGTGAACGTGCGGGGCGTGCCACTTTTGGAAGTAATACCGGGCCCGCGTGATACGCCTTGTATCAGTCCGATCTCAGTGAGTGAACAGGCTGATACCGAGGATGCCGCCGAGCTTCCGCACGCGGGTGGTGCCGGCGTGACCGGCGCGCTGCATGATCGCCCCCGGAAGGGCCTGGTGGCGGGCCCAGTCGGGGTGTGCGCTGCACACCTGGAGAAGAGTGTCCAGGGCGGCGTCGTACTGGCGGGTGTCGGCTTGGGCGAGTGCGATGTCAAGGCCGAGCCGATTGCGGGCGGCCTGCGGCAGCGGGGACAGGTCGCCGAGGTTGCGGGCGAGTGTCAGGGCCTTGCCGGGGTCCCCCATGACGGTGTGGATGCCGATGGCCTGAGCGGTGACCGTGGTCGGCCCGTAGCTGGTGCCGTTGATCATCACATCGCGGCCCATCCGCGCTGCGACCGCGTGTCCCTGGGAGAGCAGGTCTCGGGCCCGGTCGGCGTCACCGCGGCGGGAGGCGACCACGGCGGCGAAGGTGACGTGCCACCCGTACGTGGCCAGCGTCTCTAGATCCCGTTCCGCGTAACGGGGTTCGATCGATGCGAACGCTTCCTCGGCGGTGGTGGTGGCCTGGTCGAGGCGGGCATCACGCATGTAGAGCCAGGACCGGCCGCAGTCCACCATGGCGGCCCGCAGCGGGTCGGCGGCCTTGTGGACGTGGTGGCGGGCGTGGCCGATCGCCGCGTAGGCCAGGTCTCGGGCGCCGTGGAACTGGGCGGTGTAGGAGGCGAGTCGGTAGGCGTCGGCGAGGAGGCCATGAGCGGCGCACTGCTCGCTGTCCGGGGCAGAGCGCAGGAGGGCGGCGGCCTCGGTGATGGCGGGGGCCGCGAGACTGCCGGCGCGGGTGTAGTCCCCGGCCCGGTAATCCGCCCATGCCCGAGCCAGATCGGCGCGCAGTACTGCGGCGTCCGGAGGTTCGACGTCGGTTCCGACCCCTGCGGCGGTGTCGTGCACGGTGCGGGAGAGCCCTCGCAGCATGGCCCTGTCGCCGATCAGCGATGCCCTTCGGGGTGCCTGCTGTCCAAGAATCACCGACACGTCCGCATGCAGTGCGGCGGACAGTTTGAGCAGTGACGGCAGGCCGATGGTGCCCCCTTCCTTCTCGGCCTTGCGAACGGTCGGCACGGACACCCCGGCGGCCTCGGCGAGTTCTTCCTGCGTCATGCCTGCCCGCAACATCTTGATGCGCTGGCCGGTGGAGTAGTCGGACCACTGCGTCATGGGAGCCTCCGAAGGTGAGCGGCCTCAGAACGGACCGTACCCCCGCCACTCCGCTCCCGGTGCCGGAACGACCTGGCTGTCAGCCGTGTTGGCGGCAGCTCGGAGAGTGTCTGGGCTTCGAGGACGGCAGTGATGCCGAGCGCTTCGACGGCGACATGATCATGACGTTACCGCTGCTCGGTAGGATCGGCCATGACGCCCGGATGGCGCATCTAAGGTGGGCCCAGGACGACGGTGTGTCCGATCGCTGTGGTCGACGAGGCCACCTCGCTACTCGCGATAGTCCTTCAGGGCTCTTATCCTCCTGCACATGAGCAACGGTGCCGGGAAGACGCCGCTCCACTCGGTGTCCGTCGCCGGAGTGGTGGTGCGCGAGGACGGCTGCGTGCTGGCGATTCGTCGGGCTGACAACGGAACTTGGGAACCCCCGGGTGGCGTGCTGGAACTGGGCGAGACCATCGAGGACGGCGTGCGCCGCGAGATCTACGAGGAGACCGGGATCAAGGTCGGCGTGGAGCGGCTGACCGGCGTCTACAAGAACGTGAGCCGAGGTATTGTCGCCCTCGTCCTTCGATGCCGACCGGAGAACGAGGCGATGCGGCTCTCGGAGGAGTCGGTCGAGGTCGCTTGGCTCTCGCCGGCCGAGGTCTCCGAACGCATGGCCGAGGTCTATGCCGTACGTGTCCTGGACGGGCTTCGGGGCGACGCTGCGCCAAGTGTCCGGGCTCATGACGGTCGTCACCTGCTGTGACAGGCCAGGCGGCGGAGGTGGTGGGCCATGTCCAGGCGTGTCTAGGAGGGTGCCCCGGACGCTCCGCGGCGGACTCACTGGTTTTGGCCGCTTCCATGGTCGTCCCGACATCCGGAAGCGGTTGGCTGACTGGCGCTCCGGGGCGATTCTCGTGGTGCGCCAGCCACTGTTCGTTGTTCGGCCGCAGGTCCAACGCGCTGTGAAGGCTCAGAGCTCGGCAGGGAATCCCAGCAGAGCTGCGATCCGGGCGGGAGTGCCAGGCTGCCCGTCGGCGAGGACGGTGGTGATGCCGAGTGCTTCGGCCGGGGGCAGGTTCCTCGGGTGGTCGTCCACGAACAGGCAGGCCTCGCCGGGCAGTTCGAGTCGGTCCAGGGTGAGCTGGTAGATCGCCGGATCGGGCTTGGCCACGCCCTCCCGCTCGGAGACCACCGTCACGTCGAACAACTCCCACACGCCCAGGGCCTCGTACGGGTCGTACGGGTCGAGGCCGAAGGAGTTGGAGAGCAGCGCTACCTTGAGGCCGGCCCGCCGTGCCGAGCGGGCGAGCGCGATCATGTCGTCGGCGGGCCGGACGCCCGACCATGCCCGGCCCATCAGGTTCTCGTGCTCCGGCACGCCGAGGATGGGAGCCACCCGCCGGTTCCACTCCGCCTGGCTCAGCCGGCCGGCTTCGAGTTCGGTGTACAGGCGGCTGGCTTCCGGCTCGTACCCGAGCGTCTGCCGCCACGCCCCGGCGTCGAGGCCCTGGGCGAGGCACCACTCGCCGTGTGCGGGGCCGGCATTGGCGGTCAGTACGCCGACGAAGTCCAGGATCAGAGCTGCGAAGGGGAGTCCGGCCTCGCCGGGGCGGGTGACGGTCGGGGCGGTCAGTGTCATGCGGGGGTCGTCCTCTCCTGTCACTTCCGGGCGTTGAGGCGGCGGGTGGGTTCGGCGGTGGTGGGGTCTTCGGGCCAGGGGTGGCGGGGGTAGCGGCCCCTGAGGTCGGCGCGGACGGCGCGGTAGCCCTCGCGCCAGAAGGACTCCAGGTCGCCGGTGACGGCGGCGGGGCGGCCGGCGGGGGAGAGGAGGTGGATGGTGAGGGGGATTCGTCCGCCTGCCAGGGTGGGGGTCTTGGTCCAGCCGAAGAGTTCTTGCAACTTGGCGGCCAGCACTGGGCGTTCGGTCGTGTAGTCGACTCGTATCTTCGATCCGCTGGGCACCGTGATGCGCTCGGGGGCCAGGTCGTCCAGGCGGCCGGCTTCACCGGTGGCCCAGGGGAGGAGGCGTTGGAGGGCGGCCGTCGTGTCGATCCTCGCGAGGTCGGTGCGGCGGCGGGCGCGGGAGAGTTCGGGCTCCAGCCACTCGTCGGCGCGGTCGAGGAGGGCCTCGTCGCTGACGTCCGGCCAGGGGGCGCCGATGGCGCTGTGGAGGAAGGCGAGGCGCTCGCGCAGGTTGGACCGGAACGTCAGCAGGGTGCTCACTCCCTCGCGGGCGAGGCCTTCGAGGAGGGCAGACCGGACGAGCAAAGGGTCGGGACGGTCGAGCGGCTTCTCGGCCAGCTCGATGGCGCCCAGCGATTCCACCCGGCGGGAGACGACTTCGCCTCGCCGGGTGTCCCAGTGGACCTCGGCACGGTTGCTGAGCAGCGGCGCCCCGGCGGCCAGGGCGGTGGCCTCGTCGAGCGCCGCCGCGTGCAGGATGCGCGCCGAGTGCGACCCCGCCGGGCGGTCGGCTACGGCGACGGCGAGCCAGGGCAGGGCGCCGAGCACGGTGCCGGGGGCGAGTTCGGCGGCCGTGCCGGAGGCCATCAGGTACGGGCTGCGCTCGCCGGGGGCGGGCCGTTCGACGCGGGCGCGGGCGATCCGCTCCGGGAAGGCGAGGGCGACGACGAGTCCGGCGGCGGTCGCGTCGGGCAGGTCGGTGGCGGGTTCGTCGGAGGTGGCACGGAGCAGGCGGCGGACTTCGTCGCGCCAGCGGCCGGCGTACGGGTCCTTCGTGGACCGGACGGTCCGCCAGACCGCGCCGAGGTCGTCGCCCATTGCCCGCGGTGGCTCCTCGGAGAGCAGTGCGACGACCTCGGCCGCCCGCCGCGCTCCGACCGCCGCCGCCCCGTCGACGAGGGCGCGCCCCAGTCGGGGGTGCAGCCCGGTGCGGGCGAGGCGCACCCCGCGCGGCGTGGCCCGTCCGTCCGGATCGACGGCGCCGAGGGCGGTCAGGGTCTGTCGGGCGGCGGCCATCGCCCCGGCGGGCGGGGCGTCGGGCAGGGCGAGGCCGGTGGCGTCCGGGTCGCCCCAGCAGGCGGCCTGGAGGGCGAAGGGGGTGAGGTCGGCGAGCGCGATCTCGGGGGTGGGGAAGCGGGCGGCGAGGGCGTCCTCGGCTTCGTTCCAGCAGCGGTAGACGGTGCCGGGGGCTTCGCGCCCGGCGCGGCCGGCGCGTTGGCGGGCGGCGGCGAGCGAGGCGCGGACGGTGACGAGTCCGGCCAGGCCGCGGGCGTGGTCGGTGCGGGGCTCGCGGGCCAGTCCGGCGTCGACGACGACCCGGACGCCGGGCACGGTGAGCGAGGATTCGGCGACGGCGGTGGTGAGCACGACCCGCCGCGAAGGGGACGGGGTGAGGGCGGCGTCCTGGACGGCCTGCGGGGCGCGGCCGTGCAGCTGGAGGACATCAACGGAAGGCAGGCCGCCCAGCTGCCCGGCGACCCGGGAGATCTCGCCGACGCCGGGCAGGAAGCAGAGCACGTCCCCGTCCCGCTCGCTCAGCGCTCGCCGCACCACCGCCGCGACGTGGTCGAGCAGCGCCGGGTCGACCCGGGTGCCGTGGGCGGGCCGGACGGCGCGCGGTGGCGGTGCCCAGACCACCTCGACCGGGTGGGAGGTCCCGCGGGCCTCCACCACCGGGGCGCCGCCGAGGAGTTCGGCCCAGGCCTCGGTGTCGGAGGTGGCGGAGGCGCAGACCAGGCGCAGTTCGGGCCGCAGCGCCGCCCGGACGTCCAGCAGGAAGGCGAGTGCGGTGTCGGCGTCGAGGTGCCGTTCGTGGCACTCGTCCAGCACCACCACGTCCACACCGGGCAACTCCTGGTCCCGCTGCAGCCGTTGCAGCAGGACGCCGGTGGTGACGACCTCGACGACCGTGTCCGGCCCGGTGCGGCGCTCGCCGCGCACCGTGTACCCGACCTCGCGGCCCACGGACGAGCCGAGCAGCCAGGCCATCCGCCGGGCGGCGGCCCGTACGGCGAGCCGGCGCGGTTCGGCGACCAGCACCCGGCGTACGGGCCGGCCGTCGGCGAGCAGTCCGGCCAGGGCGAGCGGCACCAGGGTGGTCTTGCCGGTGCCGGGCGGCGCGGCGAGGACGGCGGTGCCGGGGCCGTCCAGCGCGTCGTGCAGGGCGGGCAGGGCGGTGCGGACGGGCAGTTCGCGCCAGGCCGGGTTCAGCAAGACATCAGCCCCGTTCGGCGACGAAGATCGCGGTCCCGGGGATCAGCCGCCCGCGCAGCGGGGACCAGCCGCCCCACTCCTGCTCCAGGCCGGCCGGCCACTCGGGCTCGACCAGGTCGACCAGCCGGAAGCCGGCGGCGACGAGTTCGCGGACCCGGTCGCCGACGGTGCGGTGGTGCTCGACGTAGGTGGCGCGGCCCTGTTCGTCCTGCTCGACGTAGGGGGTGCGGTCGAAGTAGGAGGAGGTCGCGGTGAGGCCCTCGACGCCGGGCTCGTCCGGGAAGGCCCAGCGGATCGGGTGGGTCACCGAGAACACCCAGCGCCCGCCGGGCCGCAGGACCCGGTGGACCTCGCGCATCAGGGCGGCGGTGTCGGCGCTGAACGGGACGGCGCCGTAGGCGGAGCAGGCGAGGTCGAAGGAGGCGTCGGCGAAGGGGAGGACGGCGGCGTCGGCCTGGACGACGGCGACGGGCGTGGTGCCGCGGCCGAGGTCGATCCGGCGGGAGTGCTGGAGCTGGCGGTAGGAGATGTCGAGGGCGACCGGCCGGGCGTCCCGGGCGGCCAGCCAGCGGGAGCACTGGGCGGCGCCGGCGCCGATCTCCAGCACGTCGCGGCCGGCGACGTCGCCGAGCAGGCGGGCGTCGGCCTCGTCCAGGCCCTCGGGGCACCAGGTGAAGCGGTCGTCGCCGAGGAACTCGCCGTGCTCGTCCTGGTACTCGTCGGCGTTGCGGTCCCACCAGTGCCGGCTGGCCCGGCTGCTCTCCCCGGTGCCGGCCGCGCGGCGCACCGCGTCGTCGCCCTCTTCCTCGACCCGCGCGGCGGAGGTGTCAAGATCGTGCAGGTCTGCTTGGGGGGTGGTGGCCACGGTGACAATGCCCATCGCGTAGGGTATGGAGTGCGGAAGCGCCGCTGCCGCGAACCGGCCCGTCAGGGTCCGGATCCTGGCGGTGGCATCCGGGGACGTGGCCCCTTCGGGCGCCGCCGCGAGGCGCGCATTCGGAGGATATGGCCTGATCCGTACCGGGCTCCACCGTCTTGCCGTCCTTCGGCATTGACCGTGCCTGGCCGTCCCCGTATGCTACAAGTTGCGCTGCGGGCCTGCGCGCCTCGGACGGAGCAGGTCGCGCTCGCATCTGTCGAAGACCCCACGGTCGCAAGACGGACGCCGGTTCTCGTTGTTACGGGACCACCGGTGTGCCGTGTTCTTGGCTGTCCGGCTTTCGGTGGGAGCGATACGGGCCCTCCGCGTGGCATTACCTACGACTTTCATGTCCGTACCGGAGCCCTTTTCCTAATGACGAGCCCCACCGACTCCTCCCTCAGCACCACCCCGCAGGTCGCGGTCAACGACATCGGCGACGCGGAGGCCTTCCTCGCCGCCATCGACGAGACCATCAAGTACTTCAACGATGGCGACATCGTCGAGGGCGTCATCGTGAAGGTCGACCGTGACGAGGTCCTCCTCGACATCGGTTACAAGACCGAGGGCGTCATCCCGTCCCGCGAGCTCTCGATCAAGCACGACGTTGACCCGCACGAGGTCGTCGCCGTCGGTGACAACATCGAGGCCCTGGTTCTCCAGAAGGAGGACAAGGAGGGTCGTCTCATCCTGTCCAAGAAGCGCGCTCAGTACGAGCGTGCCTGGGGCACGATCGAGAAGATCAAGGAAGAGGACGGCATCGTCACCGGTACCGTCATCGAGGTCGTCAAGGGTGGTCTCATCCTCGACATCGGCCTCCGTGGCTTCCTTCCGGCCTCGCTCGTCGAGATGCGCCGCGTCCGCGACCTCCAGCCCTACGTGGGCAAGGAGCTCGAGGCCAAGATCATCGAGCTGGACAAGAACCGCAACAACGTGGTCCTGTCCCGCCGTGCCTGGCTGGAGCAGACCCAGAGCGAGGTCCGCCAGACCTTCCTCACCACCCTGCAGAAGGGCCAGGTGCGCTCCGGCGTCGTCTCCTCGATCGTCAACTTCGGTGCCTTCGTGGACCTGGGTGGCGTCGACGGCCTGGTGCACGTCTCCGAGCTGTCCTGGAAGCACATCGACCACCCGTCCGAGGTTGTCGAGGTCGGCCAGGAGGTCACCGTCGAGGTTCTCGACGTTGACATGGACCGCGAGCGCGTCTCCCTGTCGCTGAAGGCGACCCAGGAGGACCCGTGGCAGCAGTTCGCCCGTACCCACCAGATCGGCCAGGTCGTTCCGGGTAAGGTCACCAAGCTGGTTCCGTTCGGTGCGTTCGTCCGCGTGGACGAGGGCATCGAGGGTCTGGTCCACATCTCCGAGCTGGCCGAGCGCCACGTCGAGATCCCGGAGCAGGTCGTCCAGGTCGGCGACGAGATCTTCGTCAAGGTCATCGACATCGACCTCGAGCGTCGCCGCATCAGCCTGTCGCTCAAGCAGGCCAACGAGGCCCTGGGTGCCAACCCGGCCGAGGTCGAGTTCGACCCGACCCTGTACGGCATGGCCGCCTCGTACGACGACCAGGGCAACTACATCTACCCGGAGGGCTTCGACCCCGAGGCGAACGACTGGCTGCCCGGCTTCGAGAAGCAGCGCGAGGAGTGGGAGCGCCAGTACGCCGAGGCGCAGTCGCGCTTCGAGCAGCACCAGGCGCAGGTCATCAAGAGCCGCGAGGCCGACGCCCAGGCCGCCGAGGAGGGTGGCGACGCCGTCGCCGCTGCCGCCGGTGGTTCCTACTCGTCCAGCAGCGACGAGGGCTCGGGCGCCCTGGCCTCCGACGAGGCCCTGGCCGCTCTGCGCGAGAAGCTGGCCGGCGGCCAGAGCTGAGGCTCTCGCTTCCCGCTAGCCGATAGCTAGACGGTGGGCCCCACCCGGATTTCCGGGTGGGGCCCGTTTGTTTTTCCCCATGCGCTTTCCGTCATTTGCTTTTCGCCATGACTTATCACGCCCTGACTTATGTGTGGTTTATGTGAAGGAAAGTGTGAGATGGGGCTCATTGCCCATCTATAGGCCGTAGTTCGGGTTGCCCCTAGATTGAGGGGAGCCGCCCGAAAGGCTCCTCATGCGCACTCCCTCTCCCGCCGCCCCCACCGCCGTGGTCGGCGGCAGGCTCGCGGCCGTCGGCCGGTTCTGCTTCCGCCACCGCCGCTGGGTGCTCGGCCTGTGGGCCGTCGTCCTGGTGGTCGGCGTCCTGATCGGCGGCCGGGTCTTCGAGGGCTCGGTGGCCGGGGCCTCCTCCGCCAGCGCCGAGGCAGACCGGGGCGGTGCGGTGGTCGCCGCGGCCGACCCGGCCAAGGGCACCGTCACCGCCGTGGTGGACGGCCGGCCGGTGGACGATCCGCAGGTGAGGGCCGCCGTCGAGCGGGCCACCGCCGAGATCGCCGCCCTGCCCGGGGTCTCCTCCGCCCTCGACGCGTACGGCACCGGACCGGCGCCGGCCGCGCTGCGCTCCGCCGACGGGACGGCGAGCCTGGTCACCGTACGGATGGCCGACACCGCGAGCACCGCCCAGACCGACGCCGTCACCCAGCGGCTCGCCGCGCTGAACGGGGCGGGCGGCGCCCACGTCACGGTCGGCGGGGACCTGGTGCTCCAGCAGGAGGTCAAGAAGCAGACCGAGAAGGACACCCGGTTCGGCGAGCTGGTGACGCTGCCGCTCACGCTGATCGTCATGGTGCTGGTCTTCGGCGGGCTGGCGGCGGCCGCGCTGCCGGCGATCGGGGCGGTCGCCTCGGTGGGCGGCGCGCTGCTGGCGATGTTCGGGTTCAGCCGGATCATGGACATCGACACCAGCGTGCTGCCGATCGCCACGGTGCTGGGGCTCGGGCTCTCGATCGACTACGCGCTGCTCATGGTGAATCGTTTCCGCGAGGAACGCGGCCACGGCGCGGACATCGCCGCCGCCGTCGAACGGACCGCGGCGACCGCCGGGCGCACCGTGGCCTTCTCCGGGCTGACCGTCGCCGTCGCCCTCTCCGGCCTGTTCGTCTTCACCAGCCCGGTGCTCGGCGCGGTGGCCGCGGCCGGGGTGAGCGTGGTGGTGATCGCCGTCGCCGCCGCGCTGACCCTGATCCCCGCCCTGCTCGGCTTCGCCGGCGCGCGGATCAAGGCGCCCGCGGCGCCCGTGGCCGACGAGGGGTTCTTCAGCCGGACCGTGCGCCGGGTGCGCAAGCGGGCGGTCCTGGTCACGCTCGCCTCGGTGGCGCTGCTGCTGGCGGCCGGGGCGCCGTTCCTCCACGCCGAGATGCGCAGCTCCGGCGCCGCCGTCCTGCCCGCCTCCTCGGCCGGGCGGCAGGTCGCGGAGACGATCGACCAGCGCTTCCCGCAGGCCTCGGCCGCGCCGATCACCGTGGTGGTCGAGGGCGGGGCGCCGGTGGCGCAGGCGTACGCGGACGAGGTGGTCGCCAAGCTGCCCGGGGTGAGCGGGGTGCGGGCCGTGTCGCCGGTGGGCGACGCGGTCTCCACGATCGACGTCCTGGTGCCCGGGGACCCGCAGGGCGGGCAGGCCAGGCAGGTGGTCGAGGAGCTGCGGGCCGACCGCGGCGGGCTGACCACCTACGTCACCGGCGGCGCGGCCTCGGTGGTGGACTTCCAGGACGAGCTGCTCTCGCGCGGACCGTGGGCGCTGGGCCTGGTCGCGGCCGGGACGCTGGTGCTGCTCTTCCTGATGACCGGCTCGGTGGTGATGCCGGTCAAGGCGCTGCTGATGAACCTGCTCTCGCTGGGCGCCTCGCTCGGCGCGCTCACCCTGGTGTTCCAGGACGGCTGGTTCAGCGGGCTGCTCGGGTTCAGCCCGACCGGCGGGCTGGAGACCTTCATACCGGTGCTGGTCTTCGCCTTCGCCTTCGGGCTGTCGATGGACTACGAGGTGTTCCTGCTCGCCCGGATCAGGGAGCTGACCCTGCGCGGGCACGGCTGCGTCCGGGCGGTGGAGCTGGGCGTGCAGCGCAGCGGTCGGATCATCACCTCGGCGGCGCTGCTGATGGTGATCGTCTTCGCCGGGTTCGCGCTCGGGGACATGCTGATGGTCAAGCAGATGGGCATCGCGCTGGCCGTCGCCGTCGCGGTGGACGCCACCCTGGTGCGGTGCCTGCTGGTGCCCGCCGCGATGAGCCTGTTCGGCGAGTTCAACTGGTGGGCGCCCGCCCCGCTACGGCGGCTGCACCGGCGGTTCGGGCTGAGCGAGCACGTCGACCTGCCGGAGATCGGGGCGGCGGATGTCCCGGTGCCGCGGCCGGTGGGCCCTGCGGCGGAGAGCGGGCCGGTGCCGGAGATCGGGTCGGCGGTGGTCCCGGCGCCGAGGCCGGCCGACGGGGAGGCGGCGGCCCGCGACGGCCTGGTGGGCTCAGCCCAGCCGGCGTAGCAGGTCGACCGCCGCGCGGAGCCGTTCCCGTTCGGCGGGGTCGAGGCGGGACTCGATGGCGGTGGCGATCCGGTGTTCGCGGCGGGCGCGCTGGTCGAGCAGGGCGGTGCGGCCGGCTCCGGTGGCGGTGACGAGCAGCTTGCGGCCGTCGGTGGGGTGGGGCTGCTGGACGACCAGTCCGGCCTCGGTCATCAGCGCGACGGTGCGGGCCATCGACTGGTGGCGGACCCGCTGGAGGGCGGCGAGTTCGGCGACCGTGCAGGAGCGTTCGTCGCGGACCAGCAGGCCGAGGACGGCGGCCTGGTTCTGCGGCAGTTCGTCGCTGTCGCGCAGGGAGCGGACCAGGCTGCCGAGGGCGGCGCGCAGGTCGGCGGCGAGTTCCAGGGTGTCCGGGTGCGGGGCTTCGCTGGTCATGGGGGAAGTCTATCGGCACAATGTCCAGCACTGCTGTACAGCCTTGCTGTAGGGTTTCGAGCATGCGAATCACCAAGTTCGGACATGCCTGCGTACGTGTCGAGCACGGCGGCAGCACGGTCGTCGTCGACCCCGGGAGCTTCACCGACCCCGCCGCCCTGGCCGGGGCGGACGCCGTCCTGATCACCCACGAGCACATGGACCACTTCGAGGAGTCCCGGCTGCGCGTCGCGCTGGAAGCCGACCCGGCGCTGCGGGTGTGGACCAACCGGGCCGTCGCCGACCAGCTGGACGGCGTGGCGCAGCGGGTCGGCGTGGTCGGCGAGGGCGACGCCTTCGAGGTCGGCGGGCTCGGCGTCTCGGTGCACGGCGAGTGGCACGCGGAGATCCACCGGGACCTCCCGCCGGTGCGGAACATCGGCTTCCTCTTCGACGGCCGGCTGTTCCACCCCGGCGACGCGTTCACCGTGCCGCCGCACGCCGTGGAGACCCTGCTGCTGCCGATCGCGGCCCCCTGGAGCAAGGCCTCCGAGGTGGTCGACTACGTCCGGGAAGCCTCGCCGCGCCGTGCGGTGCCGGTGCACGAGGCGGTGCTCAGCCCGATCGGGCTCGCCGTGCAGACCCGGCTGGTCGGGCCGGACGGGCCGGGGACGGGTGCGGAGCTGTTGGTGCTGGGGGAGGGCGAGAGCCTGGAGCTGGGCTGACCGGGCCTGTGCTCGACCGGATCCGGGCTTCGCCGGGCCTGTTCGGATCGGAGCCGGGCCTGTTCGGGTCGGAGCCGGGCCGACCGGGCCTGGGCCGACCGGGCCTCTGCTGACGGGTTCGAGGGGGCACCGGTAGCCTGACGCCATGCTGAAGATCGGACTGACGGGCGGCATCGGCGCGGGCAAGAGCGAGGTGTCCCGGCTGTTCGCCGCGCACGGCGCGGTGATCGTGGACTCCGACGTGATCGCCCGCGAGGTGGTCGCCCCCGGAACGGACGGTCTGGCGGCCGTGGTCGCCGAGTTCGGATCGGGGGTGCTGCGGGAGGACGGCTCGCTGGACCGTCCGGCGCTCGGCGCGGTCGTGTTCGCCGACCCGGAGCGGCTGAAGGCGCTGAACGCGATCGTCCACCCGCTGGTGCGGACCCGATCCGCCGAGCTGGAGGCGGCGGCCGCGCCGGACGCGGTCGTGGTGCACGACGTGCCGCTGCTGGCCGAGAACGGCCTGGCGCCGCTGTTCGACCTGGTCGTGGTGGTGGACGCGGCCGACGACGTGCGGCTGGACCGGCTGGTGCGGCTGCGCGGGATGGCCGAGGAGGAGGCCCGGGCCCGGATGGCCGCGCAGGCCTCCCGGGACGGGCGGCTGGAGATCGCGGACCTGGTGATCGACAACGGCGGCGGCCTGGCGGAGCTGGAGGCGCGGGTGGCCGAGGTCTGGGCGGAGCTGGTGCGGCGCGCGGCGGCCTGACGCCGGGTCGGCCCCCGGCGACCGATCGGGGCGCCCGGCGGCCGTCGGCTGGCGGACCGAGCAGTCGTCGGACCGAGTGGCCGGGAAGGGACTGGTGGAAGGCTCCGGCGGGAGGGGAGCATGGCGGAATGGATGATCGTTTCTCGCCCGCGCCGCCGCTCGTCGGACAGCCTCCCGCCGGACAGCCTCCCGCCGAACAGCCGCTCGTCGGAGCGCCCGTGGTCGAACGGCTCGCGCAGTACGGCCGTGCCGAGCAGGCTGAGATCCTCGGCCCCGGGGACGACCCGTACGGCGTCGCGTACACGGGGCTGACCTTCCGCCCCAAGGAGATCCACTTCGGCGTCCGGGCCGCCGACGGCCGGCTCGTCGCCCACACCGGACTGGTGCCGCTGCCGCTCACCGTGGGCGGCACCGACCTCGCCGTGATGGGCGTCGGCGGGGTCTGCGTCGCGCCCGACCGGCGCCACGGCGGCCTCGCGCAGGCCGTGGTCGGGGCCGCCCTCGACCACGCGCGCACGCTCGGCCACCGGTACGCGCTGCTGTTCTGCCGCCCGCCGCTGGCCGCGTTCTACCGGGGGCTCGGCTTCCGGGAGGTGGCCGAGGGCGTGACGGTGGAACAGCCGGAGGGGCGGCTGGCGGAGATGCCGCTGCGCACCATGTGGGCGCCGCTGGCCGTCGGGGCCGGGTGGCCGGAGGGGCCGGTGCGGCTGCGGTCGCTGCCGATGTGAGACGCGCTCGCGCATGAGGCGCGCTCAGGTGCGGGGCTTGATCAGGCCGTTGTGACCGTTGTGACCGTCGCGGCCGGGGTGCCCGCGTCCGCGTGCGCCACGGCGGCGCCGGCCAGGGCACGGATCATGGGGTGCGCCCGGGTGCCGTCGCCGGACAGCTCGGGCTGGAAGAGCGAGGCCAGGAAGAACGGGTGGCCGGGCAGTTCCAGGACGCGCACCTCGCCCGACTCGTCCGCGCCGCTGAACCGCAGGCCGTGCGCGGCCAGCCGCTCCAGGTAGGCGCCGTTGAGTCCGTACGCGCAGTGGTAGCGCTCCAGGGTGCGGGTGGCGCCGAGGACCCGCTCGGCGAGGCTCCCCGGGGTGACGGTGACGGCCCCCTCGTGGCCGACCAGCGAACAGGCCAGCGGGACGATCACCTGCTGCTCCGCGTCCGGGTGGTCCTCGCCGTTCACGGCCCCGGCCAGGCCGCAGACGTTCCGGGCGTACTCCAGCACCGCGTGCTGGAACCCGGCGCAGGTGCCGAGGAAGGGGATGCCGCGCTCGCGGGCGGTCCGGACGGCGGCCAGCGCGCCGGCCTCGCTGCGGTACGGGCTGCCGGGCAGCAGCCAGACCGCGTCGAAGCCGTCCAGGGCGCCGGGCGCGGCGGCGTCCCCGGTCGGGATCCAGTAGGCGTCCAGGACGAGGTGGTCGTGCTCGGCGAGGGCGTCCAGCAGGCCGGGGATCCGGGCGTGCGAGCGGACGGCGGGGGAGCGGTCGCCGACGAGGGCGATCCGCGGGGTCTGATGCGTCATGCGGCTATCCTGACCCCGCACCCGAGATCAGCGCCAACGATGATTCCTTAAGCTTCGATCAGAACGGTTGATGTCCACCGTGGACCCGCAGCAGCTGCGCACCTTCGTCACCGTCGCCCGCCTCGCCTCCTTCTCGGAGGCGGCACGGGAGCTCGGCTACACCCAGTCCGCGGTCTCCCAGCAGATCGCCGCGCTGGAGGCGGACCTCGGGACCGCGCTGCTGCTCCGCCGCCCGGTCGGCCCGACCGGGGCCGGGCAGCGGCTGCTGGAGCACGCCGCACCGCTGCTGGTCCGGCTGGAGGCGGCGCGCGCCGACGTCGCACGCCTGGCGGGCGCCCCGAACACCCGGCTGATGCTCGGGGCCACCGCGCTGGCGGTCGGTGCGGCACTGGGGCGCGCGCTCGGCGAGGTGCGCCGGGCGTACCCGAGGGTGGAACCGGTGGTCCGGGTCCTCGCCCAGGACGTGCTGCCCGCCCAGGTCGCCACCGGCGAGGTCGACCTCGCCCTGGTCGACGGACTGGCCGCGCCCAGCGACCCGCTGCCGCTGCCCGACGTCGGCCCGCTGCGCACCGTCGCGGTGGCCGAGCGACCGGTCGCCGTCGCGCTGCCCGTCGGCCACCCGCTGGCCGGGCGCGCCGGCCTCGCGCTCGCCGACCTCTCCGCCGCCCGCTGGCTGGACGCCCCCGACCTCACCCCGCCCGCGGCCCGGCTGCGCGCGGCCGCGGGCGTCGACGGCTTCCGGCCCGCCACCCGCTACCAGGGCACCGACCTGCACGGACTGCTCGCGCTGGTGGCGGCCGGGCACGGGCTCACCCTGCTGCCCGAGCCGGTGCTCGCGGCGGCGCCCGGGGTCGGGTACGCGCCGATCGCCGCGCCCCGGCTGGTGCACCGCACCGAACTCGTCCACGGCAGCCTGCCGGAGGGGCCGGCGGCGCTGCTGGCGCGGCTGCTGGAGTCGTCCCGGGGCTAGAGGTCTTCGGCCTTGGAAATCGGTTGCGCGGGCCAATGGTGCCGATGGAATGATCAGGCGATGAGCACCGGAATCATCATCAGACGGGTACGGGTCGAGGATTGGCAGCGGGCCCGGGACCTCCGCCTCGACGCGCTGCGGGACCCGGTCGCGGCCGTGGCCTTCCTGGAGGTCTACGAGCAGGCCGTCACCAAGCCCGACGAGTTCTGGCAGGACCGCACGACCCGGGCGGCGACGGACCCGCACGCGGCGCAGTTCATCGCGGAGGCCGAGGACGGGCGCTGGCTCGGCAGCATGACCGGGGTGGTCGAGCCGGCCGGCGGGAACGGCGCCCTGGAGGGCGACGTCATCGAGGTCGACCAGGTGCACGTGGTCGGGGTGTTCGTCCGCGCGGAGGCGCGGGGCACCGGGCTGGCGCTCGACCTGATCCGGACCCTCCAGGAGTGGGCGTGGTCGCTCACCGGGCCCAGGATCGAGCGGGTGCGGCTGTTCGTCCACGAGGACAACCCCCGGGCCGAGGCGATGTACCGGAAGGCCGGCTTCGAGCCCTCCGGGGTGACGCTGCCGGCGCCCGACGGCCTGGCCGGCCGGGAGGTCGAGCTGGCGGTCCTGCGGGGCTGACCGCACGGCCGGGAGGCGGGGGCGGGGAGACGGGCGCGGGGCGCTCGCGCGGGGTCCTCGCGCGGGGCGCTCGTCGGGGCGCGGTTGTGGAGACGCGGTCACCAGGCGTTCACGTCACGGATCTGACGGTGGTCGGCCGGGTGGTGCTGTCATGAGCACAGTCGCCCGGCGAGAGGCCGGGCCGGACCAGGAGTGCTTCCCCCATGATGCTCCGTCACCGTCTCACCGTCACCGCCTCGGCGGCCGCCCTCGCCGCCGCCGGGCTCGCCGCCGGCACCGCGCAGGCCGCCGCCCCGGCCCACGGCACCGCCCAGAAGGCCCGTACGCTCGCGGCGAGTTGTTCGCAGGCGTACCTGCCGCTGCCCGACCCGTCCTGCACCCCCGGTGCGTACAACCCGGACGTCACCCAGGCGACCATCGGCCAGACCATCTGCGTCTCCGGCTGGACCGCCACCGTCCGCCCGCCGAGCAGCTACACCAACGCGCTGAAGGTGCAGCAGATCGCGGCCTACGGCTACGCGGACACCAGCACGGCGGACTACGAGGAGGACCACCTCGTCCCGCTGGAGCTCGGCGGCGCCCCGCGCGACCCGGCCAACCTGTGGCCCGAGCCGCGCTACGGCAGCCAGCCGGCGCAGAGCAAGGACTCCGTCGAGACCAAGCTCAAGAACGCGGTCTGCGGCGGCCGGGCCGGCCTCGATGACGCGCGCGCCGCGATCGCGAAGGACTGGACCACCGCGCTCAGCGTCCTGGGGCTGTGAGCCCGGGCCTGATCTGATCGGGCCGCCCGGTCCGTCCGCCCCGTCCCGGTCCTCGGGAGGGGCGGGCGGACCGGGCGCGCGCCGGACGTCAGCGCCCGTCGCAGCCGGGGAGCGCCTCGCACATCGCCGCCGTCATGCCGGTGCCGACGGCCTTGTCCTCGGGGGCCTTCCAGGCGTCCTTGGGCTGGGCACCGGCCTTGGTGGTGGCCCAGACGGCCAGCTCGCTGACCGTACCGCCGTCGCCGACCACGTACTCGTGCAGGGTGACGGTGCCGCCGTCGGCCTGCGGAACGGTCAGGACGGCGGCGAAGTACGGCGCGTCCGGGGCGCTTTCGACCTTCACGGTGGCGCCGGGCGCGGTCTTGGCACAGGACTTGAGCGCCTCCGCCAGGCGCGCCTCGGCCATGTTGGTGGACTGCTTGGCGGCGCTGCTGTGGACCGGGTCGCCGTGGAACAGCAGGGTCTGCTGGGCCGCCCAGCGGTCCCCGCCGAAGCCGACCTCGGACTTCGCGGCGGCGGTGCCCGTGAACAGCGGCTCGTCGTCCTTGGCGATCGCGGCGCGGCACAGCTCCAGGCCCTTGAACTGGACCGGCCCGGAGACCTGCTTGGCGTTGGCCGCCAGCGGCGTGTAGTGGTAGCTCTCGTCCATCGGGATGTTCTTGGTGTCCATCCAGGCCTTGTCCGGGATGCCCTTGTCGGAGCCGGCGGGCTTGGTGGGGTTGGTGCTGGGCGTGGGGGCCGCGGCGGGGAGGGCGGTCTGGCCGCCGTCCCCGCTGTCGGGCCCGCAGGCGCTGAGCGCGCCCAGGCAGACGAGGGCGGCGGCGGTGGCGGTGACGACTCTGGTGGTGCGCAACTGACTGTTCCTCGGGTGTCCGGTGGCGTGGAACGGGGTCGGCCGCGCACCGCCCTGCCGTTGGGGGCGAAGGGCGGGGTCGGCCGCGGGCCGCTGGTGCGCGGCGCCGGCCGTCCGTCCTCGCCGCCCGCGCGACGCGCGGTCGCGGGCACTCGGCATGGCGGGCCTCCCCCTGTGCGTTAGGGCCGTCGGCTCCTCGGCCCGCCGCCCGCCTCGGAGATGAGGGGCGGTCAGGGTCGTGGCGGCGCATCGGCGGCGGTCGAAACCTATGCCACCGAACGGCCGCTCGCAAAGCCGGGTTCCGGCCGGAGGCCCGGATTCCCTTTGGGGTTGGTGGGTCCTGTGGGGCGGGTGGTGTCGGACGGCGGACGGCGTACGGGGGATCCCCGGGGCGCGCGACCGGCACCGCGCGCGGGCCGGGTGCGGCACATCCGGGCTGGTGGGGGCGGGTGTGCCGGGCCCGGCGACCGGCGGCGGAGGGGTGCGCGATGTCAACACCCGGAGCTGAACCGCGCGACGGGCGGCGGCCGTCGAACGGGGAGGAGAGCACGTGCCGTGGTGCGGGTGTGCCGTTACGCGTGGGTGCCGTTACGCATGGGTGCCCGGGACGCCGAGCTGCTGGGCGAGCCAGGGGAGGGCCTGGGCGAACGACGCGGCGCCGGTCTGCCAGGTGTGCCTGCCGGAGCCGACCACGTTCACGGTGCGGATGCCGTCCTTCCGGGCCGCCGCCTCCAGGGCCTTGGCGGAGTCGATCTGGCCGTGCTCCTCGTCGCCCTGGGCGAAGTAGCCGGAGACGCCCTGGTACTTGGGGTGGTGGGCGAGCACGGTCAGCGGGTCGTGGGCGGCCCAGGCCGCGGCGTCGCCCCCGTACAGCTCCTGGACGGTGTGGTCCTTGTCGCCGGTGGACGGGCCCTTGTCGCCGGAGAAGTCGCCGAAGTGGGTGAAGACGTTCGGGTGCTCGACGGTGAGGTCGACGGCGCAGGTGCCGCCCATCGACCAGCCGGCCACGCCCCACTTGTGCGGGTCGGTGGCGGCGTTGAAGGTTTTCTGGACGAACGGCGGGACGTCCTTGAGGAGATGGCTCTCGGCCTGGCCGTGCGGACCGTCCACGCACTCGGTGTCCACCCGGAAGCCGCCGGTGGCGTCCACGAACACCAGGATCGGGGCGAAGCCGTTGTGCCGGGCGGCGAAGGCGTCGGCAGTCTTCACGGCGTTGCCCGAGCGGATCCAGTTGTCGGGCGCCGCGAACTCGCCGCCGATCATCTCCAGGACGGGCAACTTGGGCCGGGTCTGGCTGCGGAACCAGGCGGGCGGCAGGTAGACCAGCTCCTGGCGGTGGGCGAAGCCGCCGGCGGTGTCCGATATGTCGACCTGGACGATGCGGCCCGTGCCCGTCCGGCCGTGGATCGACTTCAGCTCGTCCAGGGTGATCTGCTCCGGCAGCGGCTGCCCGCCGAGCTCGCCGATCGCGTCGTCCAGCGTCGGGTAGTAGCCGGTGGCGATGTTCACGCTGTTCGCCGCGCAGAACAGCGCCAGCAGCACGGTCGGCGCCACCAGCGCCCGGCGCCACCACCGCGCGCCGCTCCAGCCGAAGCCGAGCACGCACAGCGCCGCGACCGCCACCCCGCTCCACAGCCAGACCCCGAACGGGACCGGGTCGGTGATCCCGCCCAGCGTCAGCACGGCGACGGCGCCGGCCGCGGTGAGCGCCAGCGCCGTCCCGAGCGCGACCGGCCCCCGCCTCCGCAGCCACGCCCGCTCCCGTCGGGCGGCGGTGGCCAGGAGCAGCGCGAGGGCCGCGGCCTGGACCGTCCACGGGAACCAGCCGTCGAGCAGGGAGACGTTCATAGGGCCGGAGGCTAGGGGCGGAGGATGAGAGGCTGGTTAGAGGCTGGCAGTTCGCTGGAAGAGTGCTGTGAGGAGGAAGGGGACGCCGAAGGCCTCGGAATCCGGGCCGTGCGCCGCCATCGGGCGGATCTCCAGCGGCTCGAACTCGCGGAACAGCGACCGCAGTTCGGCCGGCGAGTAGGCCAGCCCGCCCTCCAGCGAGCCGAGCCGGTAGAGCTCCTCGTCGGGCCGCTCGGAGCCCATCGCCCCGGCCGCGAAGGCGGTGACGGCGAAGTGCCCGCCCGGGGCGAGGACGCGGTCCAGGAGGGCCAGGTAGCCGACCCGGCGGTGCGGCGGCAGGTGGTGCAGGCAGCCGGAGTCGTAGACCAGGTCGTAGGAGTCGCAAGGGAGTTGGACCTCGAATATGCTCGCCCGGTGGAAGCGCGGGCGGGCTCCGGCGCCGGCCTCGCGGGCGCGCTCCTCGGCCCAGGCGAGGGCGGTGGCGGAGAGGTCGACGGCGTCCACCTCGAAGCCGAGCGAGGCCAGGTGGATCGCGTTGCGGCCGGCGCCGCAGCCCAGGTCGAGCACCCGGCCGGGGGCCGGCGGCAGCAGGCCGGAGTCGAGCCAGGAGACCAGGTTCTCGTCCGGCTTCGGCGCGAAGAACGGGCGCTCGGCGGACCGGTCCTCGTAGAACCGGTCCCAGAACGGTTCGGCCGGCCGGAAGAAGCCGTCGAGGAGGGCGAGGACGTCTTCGGTGGTACGGATCGTACGGTTCATGCGGCCGAGCGTAGGACGCTCGGGGGGTGGGCGCGATCGCGGCAAAAGCCGCTGGGTGGTGGGCTGTTGGGGGCACTCTTGCTCTGGTGTGGACGGGTGCCCCGGGGGCGTGGAAGAGGGCGGCGGCGCTGTCGCCGGAGGCCGGGACGGGCCGTTTCCGCCGGGCGGGGGGAGGTGCCGGGGAGGGGGTCGACATCACGCTTCGATCAAGGATTCCCGGCAGGGATTCCCAGGCTTCCGCCAGTGAGGTGGTGTACGTTCGAAAAGTTTTGCCCGCTCGAAGTTCCGCCCGCCATGCCCGCCGCCGATCCGGAAGACGTTTGCCTGCCGTGATACAGCCGACGACCGCTCCGTCGCACGAAGCCCGACCGACACGCTCCTCCCGCCGGAGGCGGGCGACCGCCCTCGCCGCCGCGGCGCTGGCCGCCACCCTCCTCGCGGCCGGGTGCAAGGCCTCGGCCGACGAAACGTCGTCGGCGGCGACGCCGATTCCGATCCCGAGTGTGATCGGAATGCACGGGGACAAGGCCAAGGACGTCCTGCAGAAGCCGGACGCCCGGGCCGCCAAGACCGTGACGTTCCAGGACGTCCACGCGGGCGAGTCCCACACGCGGTCCGTCCTCATGCCGAGCCACTGGAAGGTCTGCTCCCAGCAGCCGGCCGCCGGGGAACCCTCGGCGAAGGACACGACGGTGACGCTGTCCGTGGTGAAGAACGAGGAGGACTGCCCGGGCGGCGCCGCGCCTGCCCCGGCGGACCCCGCCCCTGCCCCGGCCCCGGCCTCCCCGACCGCGACCGCACCGGCCGATCCGGCGGCACCGAGCGCCCCTCCGGCGGCCCCCGCCCCGGCCGCCCCTGTCGCCCCCGCTCCCGCCGCCCCGCCCGCCCCGGCCCCGACGCACGCCCCGCCGGCGCCGCAGCCCGCCGCGCCCTCGGAGCACCAGGCGTCAGCCTGCACCACGGATTCCAAGGGCAACTGCATAGTCCGGGGTCGCATCTGCCCCAACAGCGCCCACGGCGACACCGGCAGCGACGCCAACGGCCGTGTTCTCACCTGCCGGGACAACAACGGCTGGCGCTGGGAGTAGCCACCCGACCAGCCGGGGCGGCTTGTCGGCCGCCCCGGCTCGGTCGCGCGCTACGGCACCCGGCCGACGGCGGCGGTCGGCTCGTCGAGGAAGACGAGCTGTTCCTCGCCGGTGATACGGAGCCCGAACCGGTCCGGGCCCGGCCGGTTCTGCTTCTCCCACCAGGCGTGGGCGTCCTCGATCTCGGTCCAGAGGCGGCGCGGGCCGTACTGCCGGACGGCGAAGCGGTCCTCCTGCCGGCCGTCGTGGTCGACGGCGGCCCACGAGCGCGCGTCCGTCGTGGCCACCCAGAGCCGGGAGGCCACTCCTTCGGCATCCGGCTCGTGCTGCCAGGCCGTCCACACGTCGCCGAGCTTCAGCCCGAGGGCGAACCGCGCGTCCAGGTCCTCGCCGCTCACCTGCCACGGTGAGAGCCGGGTGGTGGACTCCTCGGGTTCGTGGTCGTCACGGACGATGTCCCGGAAGATGCGCAGGTCGATCCGCTGGCCGCGCATCAGCATGAACGAGGCGTCCGGGCTGAACCGCCCGGTCGCGCGCCCGCCTTCGACGGTGAGGGTGAGCAGTCCCCAGGAGAGCATCGGGCTCTCCCACGGCGTCACGATGGTGCCGCCGGGGCGGGTCTGCTCGATCCACGCCGTCGGCACCCGGCTGACCGAGCAAGTGGAGACGACCCGGTCGTACGGCTGCCGCCGGGCCCAACCAAGGGCTCCGTCCCCGCAGACGACCTCCACGTCCACGCCCGCCGCGTTCAGGGACGAGTGGGCCCGCCAGGTGACCGCGGGGTCGATCTCGATCGAGACGACACGGCCGGGACCGGCCCGGTGCGCGAGCAGAGCCGCGTTCCAGCCGGTGCCGGTGCCGACCTCCAGGACGGTCTGGCCGGGGCGGACATCGAGTGCTTCGAGCATTCGCACGACCATCGCTGGTGAGGACGCCGAGGACGACGGCCAGGCGTCGGAGCCGTCGGTCGGCTCCTCGCCGTCATTGACCTGGGTGACGACCGGAGCGTTGGCGTAGGCGGCCGCGAACCAGCGGTCGGGCTCGGAGCGGATGTCGCACGGTTCGAGGTCGCCGCTGTCGTCGGAGAGCCAGATCCGCTCCGGGAGGAAACGGTGGCGCGGGACCGCCGTGATGGCGTCCTTCCACTCCGACGGGACGGGACGGCTGAGCTCTTCGCTGATGGCCCGCAGCAGGCCGCGCGAGGCGGCCTGCTGCGGGTGGAGGCTCTCCGTCACTTGTCCTTCTTCTCGTGCTTCGGGGCGGGCGCCGGGCGCGAGGTGTCCTTCGACGGCTTGTCCTTGCCCGGGTCCTGGTCGCCCGCGTGCTTCCCGGCCATCCCGATCGCGGGTCCTCCGTGGGGGTTGCTTCGGGTGTACAGCCCGGTGGGCCGGTACCGGTCCGGCGGACGCGGTGTCGTCGGCCTGGGCTCGGACTTCGGTTTCGGCTGCGGTGGGTCGGTGACCTGCAAGGCACTGCTCCGCTCAGCTCGTAGGAGTGGTGACGCTGGAGACGGTAGGCAGTGGGGACGTCGGCAGTCGACGAACTTGCCGGAGCTTGCTCGGAGTCATCCGAGCGCATCGATGGCGCTGGTGATGAGCGACCTCGCATCGGCCCCGTAGACAGCGATGCCTGCCAGTTCGGAAAACGCCTGGCCGTACTCGGCGATCTCGGCGGGCTGAGTGATGGTGAGGTGGGCGGAGACGAGTTCGACGTTCACCTGCATGTCGTCATACATCGTGAAGGACTCAACCGGCCAGCCAGACCCCCTGGTCGAGCCGAGCGGGATCACCCCGAGGCTGACGGACGGCAGGGTGCCGACCGCGATCAGATGGGCGAGTTGACCGACGAGGACGTCCGGGGTGCCGATGACCGTCCGAAGTACCCACTCCTCGACCAGGACGGCGAAGCGGTGGTCTCCGGTGTGCAGCACCTTCTGCCGATCCATCCGAACCGCGACGGCGTCGTCGACGTCGTCGGGAGTGCTGCGCAGCGACACGATCGTGTTGAGCACGGCACGCGTGTAGGCCGCTGTCTGAAGCAGGCCAGGGACGACCCACGACTGGTACATGCGGAATCGGCGTGTGCGGTCGAATAGGGGACGCACGGATTCCTGCGCCCGTTTGAGACCTGTCCGCTCAAGCCGGCGCCATTCGATGTACATGCCCTCGATGTTCCGGGCGGTTGCGATGAGGTCCGCTGCCTGATCGGGAGCGCCGCAGATGGCGGTCCAGATACGGATGTCGGCCTCTGACGGCATGACGCGACCGCTCTGGATCTTGGAACATTTGGATTCGTGCCACCGCGCAGCTTCGGCCAGCGCCCGCGCGCTGAGTCCGGAATCTCGCCGGATGTCGCGCAGACGCTGGCCGAGGGCTTGCTTCGCTTGCTGGACACTGGATGACGCGGACACGGGTCAGGTCAGCCGGAAGTCCTCGTGCGGCACCCCGCGCCTCCACACGGCCTCGAAGGCCGAGGTACAGAGAGCCACAGTGTCGGGTTCGGTGCTGACTTCGTCGTCCACGAAGTCGCCCTCGCCGCTGAAGTGGTGGACCAGGAGGTACTGGCCGTCGATGAGCCAGAAGTCGTTGCCCGGGAGCGCCAGATCCGTCGTCTGGCGGCGGGGGAGCCACCGGACCTGTTCGCCGGAAGCGAGGTTCCGGAACGTGATCTCGTGCTCGAAGCGGATGTACTCGCTCGCCGGTTCGGAGACGATGCGGGCTCGTCGCACGTCGACTCCGCGACCGGTGGTCTCCTCGATCAGCTGCAGCCAGGGGCTCCACCATGAGGAGCGGTCGGCCGGATCGTCCCGGTGCCCGCTGAGCCAACGGAGGAACAACGGGTCGTCGCGCATGTAGCCGTCGCGCATCTCAAGGTGGAGCGCCGACCTGGTGCAGCTCCGCAGCAGGTCCTCAAGCGTGGGGGCCACCGCCACCGTTCACCTCCGGGAAGAACCGCATCATGCGCTTGGGGAATTCGATCACGGTCTCGTGCGCGGGGATGTCCATGTGCGCGAGACGTTCCGGGTCGAGCACCTTCCAGCCCTGGAGGATGTAGTTGCCCGTCACGTCGTCGAAGTAGACGGTCGGGGACTTGCCTTCAGGACTGTCAGGGTCTTGGCCGAGCTTGTGCAGCGCCATGATGGGCCTCCTGGTGGCCGGAGTCGATCGCTTCGAACGATCTTCCCGTGGAGATGGCTCTCCGCGCGATGAACTTGCTCGAACTTGCCCGCGGTCGACCAGGTTCCGGATGGACCGCTGCGTCGCGAATCCGTTGGCCGAAGCGACGCGGCGCCCATAAGAGGTGGGCGGCCCCGCGTTGGGTGCGGGGCCGCCCGAGGGTGAGGGGGTGGGGAAGTCTTAGCTCTCTTCGTGCCTTGCGGTTACGAGACTGGTCCGGATCCCATGGCGCCCCCATCGTCAGCCCCGTGGTGAGGAGTTCGCCGGTCAGTGGGGGATCAGGCGGTGCAGGAGGCGGACGTACGGGCTCCAGCGGGCGGGGTGGGGGACGGTGCCGCCGACTGCCCGTACCGCCCGGTCGAGGCAGTCCTCCAGGAGGGCGTCGTGCAGCCAGCGGAAGGCGAGGGGCCAGGCGAGCAGGGCCGGGCCGTGCAGGCGCATGGCGATGGTGTGGCGGAGGACGGTGGTGTCGCCCGCCGGGTGGACGGTGAACTCGTGGTGGCCGTCGAAGCCGCGCGGGCCGTCGAAGCGGAAGCGCACCCACTGGCCCGGTGCGTGGTCGGAGACGGTGTAGCGGACCGGGCCGTGGCCGCCGGTGGCGCCGGGGGCGAGCGGGCGGTCGAACCGCATCCGGGGCCAGCGCGGGCCCGGCCAGAGCCGGTCGTCCGGGCTCGCGAGGCTGTCGATGAGGGCGCCGACGGTCTCCGCCGGTGCCGGGACGGTGCGTTCGTGGATGTTGAGCACGGCCATGCCGGGGCTCCCCTCCTGGTTTTGGATGATCCCCTCCAATTGAATTGGAGAGTACTCTCTACTACATGCCCAGGCCACCCCGCCATGACGAATCCGCCCTCCTCGACGCCGCCGTACGGCTCGCGGCCGCCGGTGGGCCGGCCGCCGTCACGATGTCCGCCGTCGCCCGGGAGAGCGGCGCGCCCAACGGGTCCGTCTACCACCGCTTTCCCCAACGCGCCGTGCTGCTGGCCGAGTTGTGGCTGCGGACGGTCGAGGAGTTCCAGGACGCCTGCCTGCCCGCCATCGACGTGCACGAGGAGCCGCACCTCGCGGCGGGCGCGCTCGCCCGGCAGGTCGTCACCTGGTGCCGGGCCCACCGGGAGCGGGCCGTCGTCCTGCTGCACGGCCCGGAGGCCTTCGGTCGGGCGGAGTGGTCCGAGGAGCAGCGGCTGCGCGACCGGCAGGGCGGCCTCCGGGTGCGGGAGGCCCTGGCCGGGCTGGCCGGGCGGCTCGGCGCCGCCACGCCGCTGGACCTCGACCGGGTCACCCTGGCCGTCACCGGCCTGCCGCTCGCCGTCGTCCGCGGCCCCCTGCACGCGGGTGCGCCGCTGCCGCCGCACGCGGAGGAGCTGGCCGAGCAGTCCGCGATCGCCCTGCTGCGGGGCGCCGCCTAGGATCGGTGGATGATCACCGTTCCGGCCGGCCGCGTCACCCTCTCCGACCGTCGTACCCAGCGCAGTTGGGCCGTCAACGTGGCCGCGTACGAGCTGGCGGCCTGTCCGGTGACCCGTGAGCAGTACGAGGGCGCGAGCGGCGACCGGCGTCCCGCGCACAGCGTCTCCTGGTTCGACGCCGTCCACTACTGCAACGAGCTCTCCGGGCGGGAAGGCCTCGCCCCCGCCTACCGGGTGGACGGCGAGGAGGTCTCCTGGGACCGTGCCGCCGACGGCTACCGGCTGCCCACCGAGGCCGAGTGGGAGCACGCCTGCCGCGCCGGTACGGACGGCCCGCGCTACGGCCCGCTGGACGAGATCGCCTGGCACCGCGGCACCTCGGACGACCGGCCGCACCCGGTGGGCGAACTGCTCCCGAACGCCTACGGGTTGTACGACCTGCTCGGCAACGTCTGGGAGTGGTGCTGGGAGCGCTACGACCCCGAGGTGTACGGCGACTACCGCGTCCTGCGCGGCGGCGGCTGGTTCGATGAGCACTGGAGCTGCCGCGCCTCCGTCCGCCGCCGCAGCCACCCGACCCTGCGGATCGACGACGTCGGATTCCGGCTCGCCCGCTCGATCGTCCTGTGAAGGCGGCGCCGACGTCGTGCCCGGCGCGGTGAATCGCGAGGCGATGGGACGGACGCGGGGCAGGCGCGCGGAATTTCCGACGGAATGAGGAACCGGTGCCACCGGATCCTGCGTTGACGCCGACATGAGCGAAGAAAGCGTCACCCTGCGCCCGATGGTCGAGGCCGACCTCGGCGCCCTCGAGGAGCTGGTGAACGATCCGCAGGCGCTGGGTGAATTCCAGTGGTACGGCTGGCGGGACCCGCAGCGGCACCGCCGTCGCTGGGCGGCGAGCGGGCTGCTGGAGGACGAGCAGGTGATGCTCGCGGTCGTCGTCGACGGCGGGTTCGGCGGCTTCGTCGCCGCCAACCGCAGCGGGGTGCGGCCGTCCGCGCCGTACTGGAGCCTGGGTGTGCAGCTGGTGCCGGGGGCGCGCGGACGGGGGATCGGCACCCGGGCCCAACGGCTGCTGGTGGACTACCTGTTCGCGCATTCGCCGGTGATGCGGCTGGAGGCGGACACCGAGGCGGGCAACCTGGCGGAGCAGCGCGTCCTGGAGAAGCTCGGCTTCACCCGGGAGGGCGTGCAGCGCGCGGTGACCTTCCGCGGCGGCGAGTGGCGCGACGTCGTCCGGTACAGCCTGCTTCGCACCGACCCGCGTCCCTGACCCGCGTCGCAAAGCGTCCGCAAAACGTCCCTAGGAAACCCCGAACCACTCCTCGGCGAGGGCGTCCAGCGTCCGCGCCGAGGGCTTCAACTCCCGGAGGTACCACGGCAGGTTGCTGTAGACGTGGAGCAGCGTGTACGTCATCAGCAGGCGCGGGTCGACGGCTCGGCCGTAGGCGTCCAGCAGGTGGCCGAGCAGGTGCGGGTCGGCCCGGGTGGTGAAGAGGCCGACGGCGACCAGGTCGTAGGCCGGGTCGCCGATCATCGCGGGCTCGAAGTCGAGCAGGCCGGTGAGGCGCCAGTCGTCGGCCGGGTCGGTGAGCAGGTGCTCGCGCATGAACTCGGTGTGCAGCAGCGCACGGCCGGGGGCGGTGGGGAGCGGGGCGGCGGCGAGGAAGTCCGGGATCTGCTCCAGCCACTCCTCGGCCAGCCCGCGCTCGCGCTGGCGGTCCACCGCGCCCGCCCGTTGGCGCGCGAGGAAGGCCGGCCAGTCGCCGGGCCCGAGGGTGTCGGCGAGCGGTTCGGGGTCGAGGGCGTGCAGGGCGGCGAGCGCCTCGCCGCAGCGGCGGGCGATCCGTTCGCGGTCGGGCGGCGGGATGCGCGGCCAGGCGGGTGCGAGGCCCTGCCCGGGCAGCCGGGACATCAGGAGGTAGCGCCAGCCGTTGGCGTCCTCGCCGGCCTGGTGGAGGGTCGGGGTGGGGATCGGCAGGGCGCCGTCCAGCCGGGTGAGCACGCGCTCCTCGACGATGCCGTCCCGGGCGCCGGCCGCCGGGAACAGCTTGAGCACGAGCGCGTCGCCGACCGCGTACACCGGGACGGAGCCCTCCGGGAACCGCTCCAGGGGCAGGCCGGCGAGGCCCAGCCGGGCGCAGAGCGCCTCCGCGCCGGGGCGCATCACCGTCTCGTCGGGGACGACCGCGTCCCACTCCTCGTCCGTCAGCACCAAGGGCAGCACGGCGGCACCGTAAGCAGGCGGGTACCCGTGGCGCAAAGGCTTTTCAGCGCCGGCGCCGGTGGTCAGCGCCCGCTCCGGCGGTCACCGCCGGCTCCGGCGGTCAGCGCCCGCTCCGGCGGGTGCCGCAGGCCTCGACGGCCGGCGGGACCGGCTCGGGCCCGGTGTCCGGGTCGCGGGTGAGCAGGTAGCGGGCGCCGGGGCCGGCCTCGCCGGCGCGGTCGGCGGCGTTGTAGAGGGCGCAGCGGGTCAGCGAGAGGCAGCCGCAGCCGATGCAGCCGGTGAGCTTGGCCTTCAGCCGCTCCAGTTCGGCGATCTGCTCGTCGATCCGGCTCTGCCAGGACCCGGCGACCCGGTCCCACTCGGTGCCGCTGGGGGCCGGGCGCGCGGGGAGGCGGTCGAGGGCGACCCGGGCCTCGTCCAGGGAGAGGCCGACCCGCTGGGCGGCGCGGATGAAGGCGATCCGGCGCAGCGTGCCGCGGGTGTAGCGGCGCTGGCCGCCGGTGGTGCGGGTGGCCTGGATCAGGTCGAGGCTCTCGTAGTAGCGCAGCGCGGAGGGGGCGAGTCCGCTGCGGTCGGCGAGTTGGCCGATGGTGAGCAGGTCGGTGTGGTGCGGGCCGGGGGTCCGACGGCCGTCGGAATGGGCGGTCATGGGAGCCCACTGTAACCGCTTGACCTCAAGCTGGCTTTAAGTTGCACCATCGTGGTCATGACGACGAACGCGACTGCGGGCACCGCCACCGGGGCCCGGTTCGAGGACCTTTCGGCCCTGATGGGCCTGATGACCGGCGACGAGAAGCACGGCCCCGCCGCCACCTCCACGCTGGACGCGATCTGGGTGCTGTACGACCGGGTGCTGCGGGTCACCCCCGCCACCGCCGAGGCCCAGGACCGGGACCGCTTCCTGCTCTCCAAGGGCCACGGCCCGATGGCCTACTACGCGGTGCTGGCGGCCAAGGGCTTCATCTCCCCGGAGGTGCTGCCGAGCTTCGGCGGCTACGACTCGCCGCTCGGCCACCACCCGGACCGCACGCTGGTCCCCGGCGTGGAGATCGCCTCCGGCTCGCTCGGGCACGGCCTGCCGCTGGCCGTCGGCACCGCGCTCGGGCTGCGGGCGCAGGGCCTGACCGACCCGGCGGTGTGGGTGCTGGTCGGCGACGCGGAGTTCGACGAGGGCTCCAACGCCGAGGCGGTGGCCTTCGCCGGGGCGTACGGACTGGACCGGCTGCACGTGGTGGTGATCGACAACTCCTCGGCCACGCACGGCTGGCAGGGCGGCCTCGCCCAGCGGTTCGCGGCCGAGGGCTGGTCGACCGCGACGGTGGACGGCCGCGACCACGAGGCGCTGCACCGCGCCTACACCGCCGAGCACCCGGGCCGCCCGCACGTGGTGGTCGCCCGGGTCGAGCCCAAGGACTCCTGAGCGGGCGGCCCGCCCCCGCCGGACCCGACCACCGACCACCCCCGCAACGAAAGGCACTTCACCGATGGACACCATGCGCGACCGCTTCGTGGACGTCACCACCCGCCTGCTGGACGAGGACCCCCGGCTGGCCGTGGTGCTCGCCGACATCACCGCGGCCGCCTTCGCCCCGGCCCAGGAGCGCCACCCCGACCGGGTCGTCAACGTCGGCATCCGCGAGCAGCTGCTGGTCGGCGCGGCCGGCGGGCTGGCCCTCACCGGGATGCGCCCGATCGCCCACACCTTCGCCAGCTTCCTGATCGAGCGGCCCTTCGAGCAGGTCAAGCTGGACCTCGTCCACCAGGGCGTCGGCGCCGTGCTGGTGAGCGCGGCGGGCTCGTACGACTGGCCGGCCGGCGGCCGTACCCACATGTCCCCGGGCGACGTCGCCCTGCTGGACACCCTGCCGGACTGGACGGTCCACGTCCCCGGCCACCCGGACGAGGCCGAGCGGCTGCTGCGCCACGCCTACGCGGACGGCGACCGCAACGTCTACGTGCGGCTCTCGGGGCACCAGAACGCGGCCGCGGTGCCGGTCGAGCCGGGCCGCTTCGCCACCGTCCGGACGGGCTCGCGCGGCGTGGTGCTCGCCGTCGGGCCGATGCTGGACGCGGTGCTCGCGGCCACCGGGGGCCTGGACGTCACCGTGCTGTACGCGGCGACGGTGCGTCCCTTCGACGCCGCCGGGCTGCGCGCGGCGCTGGGCGACCGGGCGGACGTGGTGCTGGTCGAGCCGTACCTGGCGGGCACCTCCGCCAACGAGGCGCACGCGGCGCTCGCCGACCGCCCGCACCGGGTGCTGGGCCTGGGGGTGCCGCGCGAGGAGCACCGGCACTACGGCTCGATCGAGGAGCACCTGGCCGCCTACGGCCTGGACGCCCCGTCGCTGCGGGAGCGGATCGGCACCTTCCTCTGGTAGCCGGCCGGGTGAGCCGGTCGGGTCGGCCGACGGCTCAGGTCAGCACGATCGCCACCGCGTCCGCCGCCACCCGCACCGCCGTCCCGTCCAGTTCCGCCGCCCCGAAGGCCGCGACCACCTCGCGCCCGGCGGCCCCCAGCGGCAGCGCGGCCTCCCGCGGCCCGAGGTTGACGGCGATCCGGTACGGCCCCCGGTGCACCACCAGCAGGCCCGCCGCCTCGTCGTACGTCGCCCGCACCGCGCCGAGGTCGGGGTCGGACAGTTCCGGCCGCTCGCGCCGAAGCCGGATCAACTGTCGGTACCAGGCGAGGAGTTCGCTGTGCGGGGCGCGCCGGAGCTCGGTCCAGTCGAGGACCGAGCGCAGCACGGTGGCGGGTTCCTGCGGGTCGGGGACGGCCTCGGCGGCCCAGCCGTGCTCGGCGAACTCCCGCCGCCGACCCTGTCGGACGGCCTCGGCGAGGTCCGGGTCGGTGTGGTCGGTGAAGTACTGCCAGGGGGTGGCGGCGCCCCACTCCTCGCCCATGAAGAGCATCGGGGTGAACGGAGAGGTGAGCACCAGGGCCGCGCCGCAGGCGAGCCGGCCGGGGGAGAGGCCGACCGAGACGCGGTCGCCGAGCGCCCGGTTGCCGACCTGGTCGTGGGTCTGGAGGTAGCCGAGCAGCCGGTGGCCCGCGTCGAGCGGGGTGAACGGGCGCCCGTGGGTGCGGCCGCGGAAGGAGGACCAGGTGCCGTCGTGGAAGAACCCCCGGGTGAGCGTCCGGGCGAGGGCGGCGAGCGGCTCGCGGGCGAAGTCCCGGTAGTAGCCGTGGGATTCGCCGGTGAGTGCGCAGTGCAGGGCGTGGTGGAAGTCGTCGCTCCACTGGGCGGTGAGGCCCTGCCCGCCCGCCTCGCGCGGGGTGGTGGTGGCCGGGGTGTTGCGGTCGGACTCGGCGACCAGGAACAGCGGCCGGTTGGTGGCGGCCGCTAACTTCCCGACCTCGGTGGAGAGTTCCTCCAGGAAGTGGACGGCCCGGTCGTCCGCGAGGGCGTGCACGGCGTCCAGCCGCAGTCCGTCGATCCGGTAGTCGCGCAGCCAGGCCAGCGCGCTGCCGATCAGGTAGGCGCGCACCTCGTCCGAGCCGGGCGCGTCCAGGTTGACCGCCGCGCCCCACGGGGTGTGGTGCCGGTCGGTGAAGTACGGACCGTACGCGGGAAGGTAGTTGCCCGACGGGCCGAGGTGGTTGTGGACGACGTCCAGCACCACCCCGAGGCCCTTGCGGTGGGCGGCGTCCACGAAGCGCTTGAGCCCCTCGGGCCCGCCGTAGGGCTCGTGGACGGCCCAGAGGGAGACCCCGTCGTAGCCCCAGCCGTGCTTGCCGGGGAACGGGCAGACCGGCATCAGCTCGACGAAGTCCACGCCCAACTCGACCAGATGGTCCAGGTGTTCGGCGGCGGCCTCGAAGGTGCCGCGGGGGGTGAAGGTGCCCACGTGCAGCTCGTACAGCACCGCGCCGGGCAGGGCCCGGCCGTGCCAGCCGGTCCGCGACCAGCGGAACCCGGCGTGGTCCACGGCGCGGCTGGGCCCGTCCGGGCCGTACGGCTGCCGGGCCGAGCGCGGGTCGGGCAGCGGCGGGCCGTCGTCCAGCCGGAAGGCGTAGTCGCCCGCCGGGGCCTCGCCGGACCACCAGCCGTCCCGGTCCGGGCGGCGGGCCAACTCGTGGGCCGTGCCGTCGACTTCGACCCGTACCCGGGTGGCGGCGCGGGGCGCCCACACCTGGTAGACCGGCATCAGCCCCTCCTCGTCAGCAGCGCCACCGGCAGCGCCGTCAGCAGCTCCGCGACCGGCACCGCGCCCGCCGGGAAGCCCCGCCCGGTCAGCTCGTCCGTCCACGGCCCGCCCGCCGGCAGCTCCAGCACGGTGTCGCGCCAGCCGCCGGCCCGCTCCAGCCCGTACGGCAGCCGGGTGACGGCGGTGACCACGTCCGCGCCCCGGGCGAAGGCCAGCAGGTGGTCGCCGGCCGGGCCGGCGGCGGGCAGCGGGCGGTAGGAGCCGAGCGGCCGGGAGCGGCGCAGGTGCAGCGCGGTGGCGGTGAGGTGCAGCTTCTCCCGGGCGAGGTCGCCGGGGCGCGGCGCGGCCGCGTCGGTGAGCCGCACGGCCAGCGCGCCGAGGTCCACCACGCCCCGGTTGTCCGGGTCCACCAGGGTGTACAGCGGCTCCTCGCTGCCCTGGTAGAGGTCCGGCACGCCCGGCACGGTGAGGTGCAGCAGCGCGGCGGCCAGGGTGTTGGCGCGGGCGTACGGGGCGAGGGCGTGCACGGCGCCCTCGACCCGGGGGAGCAGCCCGGGGTTGCCGTGGACGGAGCGGGCGCGCTGCTCCAGGGCCCGCTCGTAGCGGGGGTCGGGGGTGGTCCAGGAGGTGTGCAGCTTGGCCTCGCGGACGGCCTTGAGCAGGGCGGCGACCAGCCGGTCCGGGTCGATCGGCCAGGCGGCGACCAGGGTGTGCCAGAGCAGCCAGTCGGCGTCCCGGTCGAGGCCGGGCGCGGCGGGGCCCGCCGCGGTGGACCAGGCGTCGACCTCGGCGGCCCAGGCGTCCGGCCGCTCGGCGAGCACGGCGAGCCGGGCCCGGGCGTCGGCGCTGCGCTTGGTGTCGTGGGTGGAGAGCACCGTCATGCCGTGCGGCCAGGTGCGTTCCTGGGCGCGGCACCAGTCGTGGAACTCCGCCGGGTGCAGTCCGGGCCGGGCCGGCTCGCCGCCGACCTCGTTGAGGCCGGGCAGGGCGTTCCAACGGTAGAAGGCGGTGTCCTCGACGCCCTTGGCGGCCACCGCGGCGGCGGTCTGGGCGAAGCGCGCGCAGAACTCGTCCTTGTCCGCGCCGCGGCCCAGCTCCCCGAGCGCGAGCGCGGCCACCAGCCGGTCGGTCGGGTCGGCGGAGTCGTCCAGGGCGGCCCGCAGCTGCCGCGCCGAGGCGGCCGGGACGGCCTCGCCGGGCCGGGCGTACGGCCGGTACGCCGGGTAGCCGGTGAGCAGCCGGCCGAGCGCCGCGCGCAGCTGCCCCGGCGCGTGGTCGGCGTGCGCGGGCTCGGCGGCGCCGATCCGCAGCGCGATCCGGACCAGCCGCTCGACCTCGGCGGCGAGTTCGCCGTCCGGCCCGGTCATGTCGGCCCGCCCGCGCCGGGCCTCGGCGACCGCGGGGTGCGGGTCCGCGCAGAGGTCCCGGACCGGGCCGCCGTGCAGGAAGGACTCGTACGCCCCGGCCAGCCGGCAGGCGCCCGCGTGGTCGAGGAGCACGCCGTCGATCCGGCGCAGCGCGTCGTAGCCGGTGGTGCCGGCCACCGGCCAGTCCTCGGGCAGCCGCTCCTCGCCGGTGAGGATCTTCTCGACCACCACGTACGCGCCGCCGGTGGCGTCGGCCAGGCGCCGCAGGTAGCCGCGCGGGTCGGCGAGCCCGTCCGGGTGGTCGATCCGGAAGCCGTCCAGGACGCCGTCGGCGTGCAGGGCGAGCAGGACGGCGTGGGTGGCGGCGAACACCTCCGGGTCCTCGGCGCGCAGGGCGATCAGCTCGTTGACGGTGAAGAAGCGCCGGTAGTTGAGCTCGGTGCGGGCCAGGCGCCACCAGGCGAGCCGGTACCACTGGCGGGCGAGCAGCTCCTCCAGCGGGAGCCCGGCGGTGCCGGGGCGCAGCGGCAGCTCGTGCTCGTGGTAGCGCAGGGTGTCGCCGTCCACGGTGAGCCGGTCCAGCACGGCGCCGAGCCGGTCGCCGAGCAGCGGCAGCAGCACCCGTCCGCGCCCGGGGGCGTCGGCGGGGCCCGGCTGGGCGGTCCAGTCGATGTCGAACCAGTGCGCGTACGGCGAGTCGGGCCCGTCGCGCAGCACCTGCCACAGCGGCCGGTTGAGCCGTTCGGGGGCGGGCACGGCCATGTGGTTGGGCACCACGTCGGCGATCAGCCGCAGGCCGTGGCGGTGCGCCTCGGCGGCCAGCGCGCGCAGCGCCGGTTCGCCGCCGAGCTGCTCGCTGATCCTGGTGTGGTCGACGGTGTCGTAGCCGTGGGTGGAGCCGGGGACGGCCTCCAGCAGCGGGGAGAGGTGCAGGTGGGAGACGCCGAGGGCGGCCAGGTAGGGGACGGCGGCGGTGGCGTCGCGGAGGGTGAAGCCGGGCTGGAGCTGGAGGCGGTACGACGACGAGGGGACGGCGGCGGCCGGGCGGGGCTGCGCGGGCTCGGCGGCGGGGGTCATAGCTCCATAGGTACCCGGGGGAGGCCGCCGCCAAGACCCGCTGCTGACCCGAACAGGTGACCGCCCCGGCCGTCCGACGGCGCCGCGCGCCCCCGTACGAGCCGGTCCGGCGCCGCCGTCACCGTGCTACGCGGGCCGTTGCAGCACCATCAGCGAGCGGTCGGTGAGCCAGAGGGAGTCCCCGGCCTTGACCCGGGCGCCCGTCCCCGGGGCGGGCAGCCGGGACCGGGCGGTGTCGACCACGACCTGCCACTCCTGCCCGTGGTCGGCGGGCACGGTGAACTCCAGCGGTTCGAAGTGGGCGTTGAACAGCAGCAGGAAGGAGTCGTCGACGATCCGCCCGCCGCGCCGGTCCGGTTCGGAGATCGCGTAGCCGTTGAGGAAGACGGTCAGCGACTTGGCGTAGCTGGCGCCCCAGTTGCGCTTGGTCATCTCCTCGCCGGCCGGGGTGAACCAGGCGATGTCGGTGAGGTCGTCGAACCCGCCGACGGCCGGCCCGCCCGGGCCTTGCGGGCCGGGGCCGTGCCCGCCCCGGCCCGGTACGCCGGAGGCGGGCCCGGCCGCCCCCGGCCGCCCGGACACCGGCCGGCCGTGGAAGAACCGCCGCCGCCGGAACACCGGGTGGTCGCGGCGCAGCCAGATCATCCCCTGGGTGAACTCCAGCAGCCGCGCCTGCGGCCCGTCGTCCTGCGGCCAGTGCACCCAGGTGAGCTCGTTGTCCTGGCAGTAGGCGTTGTTGTTGCCCAGCTGGGTGCGGCCGAGCTCGTCGCCGTGCGAGAGCATCGGCACGCCCTGGGAGAGCATCAGGGTGGCGATGAGGTTGCGCTGCTGGCGCGCCCGCAGCTCCTCGACGGCCGGGTCGGCGGAGGGGCCCTCGACGCCGCAGTTCCAGGAGCGGTTGAAGGACTCGCCGTCCCGGTTCTCCTCGCCGTTGGCCTGGTTGTGCTTCTCGTTGTACGAGACCAGGTCGCGCAGGGTGAAACCGTCGTGGCAGGTCACGAAGTTGATCGAGGCGATCGGTCGGCGGCCGTCGTCCTGGTAGAGGTCGGAGGAGCCGGTGAGCCGGGAGCCGAACTCGGCGAGGGCGGCGGTCTCGCCGCGCCACAGGTCCCGCACGGTGTCCCGGTACATGCCGTTCCACTCCGTCCACAGCGGGGGGAAGTTGCCCACCTGGTAGCCGCCCTCGCCGAGGTCCCAGGGCTCGGCGATCAGCTTGGCCTGGGAGACCACCGGGTCCTGCTGGACCAGGTCGAAGAAGGAGGAGAGCCGGTCCACCTCGTGGAACTGCCGGGCGAGGGTGGCGGCGAGGTCGAAGCGGAAGCCGTCGACGTGCATCTCGGTGACCCAGTAGCGCAGCGAGTCCATGATCAGCTGGAGCACGTGCGGGCTGCGCATCAGCAGGCTGTTGCCGGTGCCGGTGGTGTCCTCGTAGAAGCGCTGGTCCCGGGCGAGGCGGTAGTAGGAGACGTTGTCCAGGCCGCGCAGCGACAGTGTCGGCCCCAGGTGGTTGCCCTCGGCGGTGTGGTTGTAGACGACGTCCAGGATCACCTCGATCCCGGCCGCGTGCAGCGCCTTGACCATGGACTTGAACTCCTGCACCTGCTGGCCGCGGTCGCCGGTGGAGGAGTAGGAGGAGTGCGGGGCGAAGAAGCCGACGGTGTTGTAGCCCCAGTAGTTGGCCAGGCCCAGGTCCCGCAGCCGGTGGTCGCGGACGAACTGGTGCACCGGCATCAGCTCGATCGCGGTGACGCCGAGCTTGGCCAGGTGCTCGATCACCGCCGGGTGGGCCAGGCCCGCGTACGTCCCGCGGATCTCCTCGGGGATGCCCGGGTGCAGCCGGGTGAGGCCCTTGACGTGGGCCTCGTAGATGACGGTGCGGTGGTAGTCGGTGCGCGGCGGGCGGTCGGTGCCCCAGTCGAAGTACGGGTTGATGACCACCGAGTGCATGGTGTGCGGGGCGGAGTCGAGGTCGTTGCGGCGCTCGGGGGCGCCGAAGTGGTAGCCGTAGACCGACTCGTCCCAGTCGATGTGCCCGCTCATCGCCTTGGCGTACGGGTCCAGGAGCAGCTTGGCGCTGTTGTGCCGCTGGCCCAGGCCCGGGTTGTACGGGCCGTGCACGCGGAAGCCGTAGCGCTGGCCGGGCTGGATGCCCGGGAGGTAGGCGTGCCGGACGAAGGCGTCCGTCTCGCGCAGCTCGACGGCCGTCTCGGAGCCGTCCTCGGCGATCAGGCACAGCTCGATCCGGTCGGCGCTCTCGGAGAACACCGCGAAGTTGACGCCGGCCCCGTCGTAGGTGGCGCCGAGCGGGTAGGGAGTACCGGGCCAGACCTGCATGACTCCTCAACTTCCTTGCTGCCGACGGAAACTGACGTGTAGTCCGATGAATGGCCCGGCCGTCCGCCCGGACCCGGACGCTCTCTTCCCGGCCGGACGGCCGGGCATGTGCGCAAGCGTGCGCCGTGACGCACGGCACAGTCGCCGTGACGCGCGGCACAGCGCATACTCCCCGAGCCCTCCCCCGGCGTCCGGGAGATCCGGCCCGGGTTGGGCCGAACGAGCGCCCGTCGGGCATTCGTGTGAAGAGTGCTCCCGGTGGTGCGGGAGAGCCCCCGGGCATCCGGCTGCGGGCGGCTCGCGACGGGCAGTACCCTTGATCGTCCGGCCGCCTGGGCCGACTCCCGACAGCCCGTCAACGGTCCCCGCGCCCGCGGGGGTCGGTGCGGCGACCAGATGAGGTGGCGCATGGTGTTCCCCGCCGGCGGCCGCGGCACCGGGCCCGACGGGCCCGGCCGGGGCGCGGCCCGCAGCGAGGCGCCCACGGTGGTCATGCGCCCCACCCTGACCGGCCGGGCCCTGGTGCCCGCCCAGAGCGGCCCCGTCGAGATACCCGCCCTGGCCTGGTCGGCCGCCGAGTGGGAGGACGCCTACCAGCGGGTCCGGCTGTCCGGCCGCGCCTACGTCTGGCTCAACCTGGTCGAACAGCGGCTGCGCGCCCTCGTCGACGAGGTGCTGCACCCGATCTACGCCCCCGCCCACGGCGAGGACTGGGTCACCGCCGCGGCCGGCCCGGCCGGCGAGGAGTGGGCGCACCGGGCCGGCGCCGTGCGCGAGGTCAGCCGCCGCAAGGGCTACCTGCTCGACCCCGCCGACGACGACCCGCTGGTCTTCCTCACCCTGCCCCAGCTGCGCGAGCTGATGGTGCAGCACTGGCCCTGCTTCGAGCCGTACCTCGCCGACCGGCGCGAGATCGAACTGGCGCTGGACGAACTGGAGGTGGCCCGGCACGTCGTCTCCCGCAACCGGGTGCTCACCCAGACCGTGCTGGCCCAGACCGAACGCGCCGCCGCCCGGCTGCTGGCCGTCCTGGACGGCGGCGCCGGCGGGGTGCCCGCCGACGTCGTCGAGTCCCTGGTGGCCGGCCGGTACGCGGACGTCGTCGCCGTCCACGCCGACCGGGTCCGGCTCCAGCGCGACCTGCCCGTCGAGGACCTGCTGGACGGCGCCCGGCGGCTGGACGCGCTCGGCATCGGCCTCGGCATGCTCTGCCAGAACTACACCGGCAAGCGCCTGGTGCGGCTGGCCGGCGAAGGCTGCCGGGTCCGGCTGCTCTTCCTCAACCCGGCGAGCAGCGCCGTCCGCCGCCGCGAACGCGAACTCGGCCTCGGGCGCAGCGAGTTGTCCCGCTCCATCGAGATGAACATCATGCACGTACGGCGGGTCCGGGCCCGGCTGCGGGACCAGGGCGGCTTCGAGATCCGGGTCTTCGACGAGACCCCGCGCTTCACCGCCTACCTGGTCGAGGGCCCCCGCACGCCCGGCCAGGCGGGCGGCCGCCGCCAGGGCCGCGACCTCGGCGTCATCCAGCCCTACCTGCGCCGCGCCCGCGGCATGGAGTCCCCGGCCCTGGTGCTGCGCGGCGGCGCCGGCCAGCAGCCCGGCGGCACCGAGCCCGGACTGCTGGAGGTCTACCGCGAGGAGTTCGAGGGCATCTGGGCCGACTCCCGGTCCGTCTCCTAGGGCAGTTGGTCGGGGCGGCGGCGCGGCTGCCAGACTGCGGGCCGTGAACAGCGACCCCGCCTGGAGCCTGCGCCCCGCCACCCCCGACGACCTCGAACCCGTCACGGACCTCAAGGCCCGGGTCATGCGCGCCGACCTGGAACGCCTCGGCCGCTGGGACCCGGCTCGCTCCCGCGAGCGGGTGCGGGCGTCCTTCTCGACCAGGTACACCTCCGTACTCCTGGTCGACCGGGCCTTCGCGGGCTGCGTCACCGTCCGCCCCGACGAGCGGGGCGGACGCCACCTGGAACTGTTCTACCTGGCCCCGCACCTCCAGGGGCGGGGCCTGGGCACCGCCGTCCTGCGCCACCTCCTCGCCGAGGCCGACGCCGCCGGAGAACCGTTTCGCCTCGTCGTCCTCCGCGGCAGCGCCGCCCAGCGGCTGTACGAACGCCACGGCTTCACCGTCGTCCACGAGGACCCGGTCGACGTCCACCTGCACCGCCCCGTCGGCGGGACCGGAGTCCGCGAAGCCGAAGCCCGCGCCGGGGCAGGGCGGCTGACGGCATAACGATTCCCCCAAACGCCCTGGTCAGGGCCGTGACCCCCGTGGTAGGTGTAGCCCCCGTGAAGATCACGGGGGAGAGCGGGGCCGTACTGCGCCTCGACGACGTACACCGCACCTACGGAACCGGGCCGGAGGCCGTACGGGCACTCAGAGGGGTGGACGTCGAGTTCGCCCGCGGCGGGTTCACCGCCGTCATGGGCCCCTCCGGCTCCGGCAAGAGCACCCTGCTGCAGTGCTGCGCCGGCCTCGACCGGCCCGACAGCGGCCGGGTCACCCTGGACGGGACCGACCTCTCCGGGATGGGCGAGACCGAACTGACGGTGCTGCGCCGCGAACGGATCGGCTTCGTCTTCCAGGCCTTCAACCTGGTCGGCTCGCTCACCGCCGAACAGAACGTCGGCCTGCCGCTGCGGCTGGCCGGCCGCCGACCCGACCCCGCGCAGGTGCGCCGGGCCCTCGCCCAGGTCGGCCTCGGCGAGCGCACCGGACACCTGCCCTCCCAGCTCTCCGGCGGCCAGCAGCAGCGCGTCGCCATCGCCCGCGCCCTGATCACCCGGCCCCGGATGCTGTTCGCCGACGAGCCGACCGGCGCCCTCGACTCCGCCAGCAGCCGGGACGTCCTCGCCCTGCTGCGCGACCTCGTCGACCGCGAGGGCCAGAGCACCGTCATGGTCACCCACGACCCCGTCGCCGCCGGCTACGCCGACCGCGTCCTCTTCCTCGCCGACGGCCGGATCGTCGACGACCTGCCCCGCCCCACCGCCCAGCAGGTCGCCGAGCGGATGACCGCCCTGGAGACGGCGGCATGACCTCACCGCTCACCCTGCTGCCCGTCGCCGCCGCGAGCCTGCGCCGCCGCAAGGCCGCCTTCGCCGGCTCCTACGTCGCCCTCACCCTCGGCGTCCTGCTCGTCGCCACCACCGGCAGCCTGCTGAACGAGACCGTCGGCGACGACTCCCCGCTCGGCGCGCCCTCCCTGCACAAGGTGCTCCAGTTCACCGCCGCGATGGCCGCCTTCGTCGCGGTCTTCGTCGTCGCCGGAACCTTCGCCTTCGCCGTCGCCCAGCGCCGGCAGGAGATCGCGATGCTGCGCGCCGTCGGCGCCACACCGCGGCAGATCGTCCAGCTGATCACCGGCGAGGCCGCCGTCGTCGCCCTCGCCGCCGCCGTCAGCGGCTGCCTGCTCTCGCTGCCCGGCGCCCCCGCCCTCGCCGCCTGGCTGGCCGCCCGCGGCGCCGCCCCCGACGGGTTCACCGCGCGCCCCGCCGCCGGGCCGATGCTGCTCGCCGCCGCCGTCGGCCTGCTCGTCGCCCTGCTCGGCGCCGTCACCGCCGCCCTGCGGGCCGGCCGGGTGCGCGCCGTCGAGGCGCTCGGCGACGCCGCCGCCGACCGCCGGGTCATGACCCCGCTGCGCTGGACCGGTGCGCTGCTCGCCCTGACCGCCCTGGCCGCCACCGTCGGCTACTACCTGGCCGCGCCCACCCTGCCCGCCGCCCCCGGCGACCAGCCCGCCGACCCGCAACTCGCCTCCCAGTGGGTCCTCGGCGCCGACCTGCTCGCCATCACCGCGCTCGCCCTGTTCGCACCGGCCGTCGTACCGCCGCTGCTGCGGCTGCTCAGCGCCCCGCTCACCCGGGCCGTCGCCGCCGCCCCGCTGCTCGCCCGGCAGAACGCCCTCACCGCCGTGCGCCGCACCGTCTCCACCGCCACCCCGGCCTTCCTCACCATCGCGCTCACCGGCACCGTGATCGGCTCCACCGCCGCCTTCGCCGACGCCATGACCGCCCAGAACCGGGCCACCACCGCCGCCCGGTACGTGCTGCGCCCCGCCGCCGCCCCGCTGCCCGCCGACGCCGCCCACCGGCTCACCGCCGCGCGGCCCGACCTGCACGCCACCGCCACCACCGCCACCGTGGTCACCGGCCTCGGCGCCGCCACCGCCGACTTCGACGACCACGGCGAGGACTCGCCCGCGAGCGTGCCCTCCGCCGCCACCGTCGTCGACGGCGACCTCGCCACCGCCTGGACCCTGCCCGCCGTCGACGGCAGCGCCGCCGACCTGCACGGCGCCACCCTCGCCGCCTCCACCGACCAGGCCCGCGGCCACGGCTGGAAGCTCGGCGACCAGGTCAACCTGCGCCTCGCCGACGGCACCGTCACCAGCCTGCGGCTCGCCCTGGTCTACCGCACCCAGCTCGGCCTGGACGAGGTCCTGCTCAGCGGCGAGGCCGCCGCCGGCCACCTCGCCGACGCCCGCCCCGCCGCCGTCCACCTCGACGCCGAACCGGCCGACCGGCTCGGCGGCACCCTCACCGACGCGCGCGACCCAGGACCCGACCCCGGCGCCCACTACGCCTGGATCGCCACCACCACCATCCTCGGGCCCGCCCTGCTCTACGCGCTGATCGCCATCGTCAACACCATGGTGATGAGCACCGCCGACCGCCGCCGCGACTTCGCCGTCCTGCGGCTGGCCGGGACGGTGCGCCGCCAGGTGACGTGGATGGTCGCCCTGGAGGCCGTCCTGGTCGTCGCCACCGCCGCCCTGCTCGCCCTCGCCGTCACCGCGCTCACCCAGTACGGCACCACCGCGCTGCTCGACCACCGCGTCCTGGCCGGCCAGGCCGCCGTCCCCCTCCGCCTGCCCTGGACCCCGCTCGCCGCGAGCACCCTCCTGTGCCTGCTGCTCGCCGTCGCCTCCAGCGTCCTCCCCACCCGCCTCGCCCTCCCCACCCGGCCCCCGGCCCGGTAGCGCGTGCCTCCCGGCACGCCCGGCCGGGTCGGGCGTGACGGGTTGTCAGTACGTCCACGGGTTCAGCACGGTCGCACCGGTCCGCGCCAGGTGCTTGACGTTGCGGCTGACGAGCGTCCAGCCGTTCGCGATGGCCGTGGCCGCGATCAGCGCGTCGGGCGGATCGATGGTGGCCCCGAGGCTCTTGAGTCGACGGTGAACGGAGAGGTATGCGGCGGCCTCCCGCTCTCCGATGACGGCGATCCGCCCCTCGTACTCCGCCCGGAGGCCGTCGAGGACCCGTCCGAGAGCGGCCTGACGCACCGGGTCGGAGACGGCTCTGACGCCTGCCTCGATCTCCGCGACGGTGATGACGCTGAGGGAGTGCTCGGTGGCCGGGACGGACCGGGCCCGTGCGATGACGGCGGGGGCCGGCTTCGGCCGCGTGGTGATCTCGGCGACCACGTTCGTGTCCAGCAGATAGGTCACTCGGGGTCCCCCTCGCCGTCGTAGGAGCGCGCCCCGAACTCCAGCCCGTCGAAGGGCGTCGTCAGGAGGAAGTCCAGGAAGCCGTCGGTGCCCAGCGTGGCCCAGCGGTGCAGCATCGCGGGAAGCGCGTCGATGTCGGTGTCGGCGAGCTCGGCGTCGAAGTGTTCGACCTGGTCCTCGGGCAGTGACCCGCGGATCTCTCTGATGGTCCGCAGCGGATGGGGCTCGTCGTGCCGGTGAGGGGGCACGGGCAGGTTCGGGGCGGTACTCATGGTCGGCTCCTTCGTGCGGGTCCGAGGGGCAGCGTAGGGCGACCGGGTCCATGATCGGGCTCCCCGCGGGACGGGTTGTCGGTGGGGCGGGTGATGATAGGGGCTGTTTCGAGAGGCAGGACGGAAGGACACACCTGATGAGCTGGTGGCAGCAGCCACTGGTCGGCTTCGACCTGGAGACCACGGGCACCGACCCGGCCGTGGACCGCATCGTCACGGCCGCGCTCGTGGACACCGTCGGGGCCGCCCGGGTGGACGCCGCGCACTGGCTGATCGACCCGGGGGTGCCGATACCCGCCGAGGCGGAGGCGATCCACGGGATCGGGGACGAGGTGGCGCGGAGCAAGGGCAGGCCGGCGAAGGAGGCGGTGGAGGAGATAGCCGCCGCGCTGTGCGAGCGGATCGCCGCCGGGCGGCCGGTCGTGGCGTTCAACGCGCCGTTCGACCTGTCGCTGCTCGACGCCGAGCTGCGCCGGCACGGGCTGGCGACGCTCGCCGAGCGCCTGGGGCGGCCGGTCGGGCCGGTGCTGGACGCGCTGGTGATCGACCGGGCCGTGGACAAGTACCGCAAGGGCTCGCGCACCCTGCAACGGGTCTGCGAGCTGTACGGGGTGGAGCTGACGGACGCCCACGAGGCGGGCAGCGACGCGCTGGCCGCCGTCCGGGTCGCCGTCGCGCTGGCCGGGCGCTACCCGGCCGAGGTGGGGGCGGTGCCGCTCGCGGAGCTGCACCGTCGGCAGATCGACTGGTACCGGCAGTGGGCCGAGGGCCTCCAGGCCTGGCTGCGCCGCGGCAAGGACCCGCAGGCGGTGGTCGACCCGCGCTGGCCCGCCCGGTGAGGCCCGCCGGCCGCGTCCCCGACCTCACGGGACGGAACACCTAGGCCCGCGGTCGGACACCCTCCGGCGGGGGCACGATGGCGGCCTCGGCGGTGTCCGGCGCCAGCGGGTCGTAGCGGACGGTCATCAGCTGCCCGACCCTCGGCGCGAGGTAGGCCTGGATGCGGATCGCGCAGACCAGGCTGCGCTGGACGCCGTCGGGGGTGGTGTAGCCGACGGTGAGCCGGAACTGGGGCTGGGCGTAGCCGCTGGGCTCGCCGGGCTGGACGGCGGTGACGGTGCCGGCGGTGCTCACCCCGTGGGCGGCGAGCCGGTCGGCGACCGTCCGGGCGGCGCGGTACGCGCGGTGCTGCGCGCGGAGCCGGGACTCGGAGTGGACGACCAGCGGCAGGGTGAGCGCCGCCAGGATCACGAGGGCGGGCAGGGCGGGCCGGTACGGTCCGCCGGGGCCGAAGGCCGCGCCGAGCGGCCCGAGCAGCAGGGCGAGGAAGAGCACGCCGCCGGGGGGAAGCCGGTTCGGGGCCCCGGCTCCGGGGGAGCGGCCGACCCGGCCCGCCGCCAGCATGCCGGTCAGCCAGCAGAACAGGGCGCCGGCCCAGTACGCCTGGGTGGCGGCCGAGCCGAGGCAGAGCTGCTGGGTGCAGGTCTCCGGCTCCCGGTAGGCGACCACCCCGGCCGCGAACAGCCGGCCGGCCACCGCGCACAGCGCCAGCAGGAGCAGTGCCGCGATCGCCCGGCCGAAGCCCAGGCGCGGTTCCAGGTGCGGGAGTTGCTTGCTCGACGGGGGACCGGCAGTCATGCCCGGAGGCTAGTGCGACGGCCGGGGCGGGCGGTACGCGCGCCCGCCGTCCGGTCGGTGAACGAGGGGGAAACTCCGCGGCGGCGGGCCCCGACGGCCCTACGCGGCAGGGAAGTCGAAGGTGTAGCCCTGGGCGACCAGCCAGGGCAGCAGCTGCTTGAGCGCGGCCACGGTCTGGCCGCGGTCGCCGCCCCCGTCGTGCATCAGGACCACGCCGCCGGGCTTGAGCTGCTTCTGCACGGCCGAGACGATCGCCGGCGTCCCCGGGCGGGCCCAGTCGCGCGGGTCGACGGACCAGCCGAGCGAGGACATCCCGAGGCTCGCGGTGATGTGCTCGTTGTCGGCGTTGAAGCCGCCGCCCGGGGCGCGGAACCAGCCGACCTCGGTGCCGGGGCCGCCCGCCTGGAGGATCATGTTCCGGGCGGCGGTGATCTCGTACGCGGCCTTGTCGTGGGGGAGCTTGGCGAAGGGCTGCGGGTGGTGGACGCTGTGGTCGCAGAGCCGGTGCCCGGCGGCCAGGATCCGCTTGACCATGGCGGGGTTGGCGGCGGCGTTCTGGCCGATCTGGCAGAAGGTGGCCTTGGCGTGGTACTGGGCCAGCAGGTCGAGGATCTGGCCGGTGGCCGGGCCGGGGCCGTCGTCGAAGGTGAGCGCGACGGTGCGGCCGCCGGAGGCGGTGGAGCCGATCACGGTGCCCGCCCCGGTGTGCGGGGGCGGCGCGGCGGGCGAGGACGGGTCGGCGGCCGGTGCGGTCGGGGTGGCCGGTGCGGTGGGCGTGGCGGAGAGGGGGGTGCCGGTGGCCGCGGTCGGGTGCGGCTTGGCCGGCGCCGACGGGGAGGAGGGGGAGGAGGGGGAGGCGGCCGGGGAGCCCGCGCCCGGCGGTACGGCGTCGGAGCCGGGGGTCGGCGTGAGGGCGGTCGCCGCCGTCCCGCTCGGCCGGGCGTCGGCCGGGGACGCCGTCCCGGAGGTCGCCGCCGCGCTCGGCGGCTGGAGCGCCCCGCTGGCGGTCCCGCACGCGGCCAGCCCCAGGGCGGCGGCCACCGCGGCACAGCCCGCGAGCAGCCGGCGCCGGGATCGGGACAGTCGGTTCGGGGCGGAGGGGCGGCGGGCGGTCCGGTGCATGGCGGCGGCTCCTGAGGTGCGAGTACGGTGCCGATCTCTCGGGTCAGGATGACTGTCCGATAGGACGCCGATCGTACGTGCACCGGTTGCCGACCGGACCGAACCGCCGTAAGAGTCTTCTCACACTCGCCCCGGTGGCGGCCCCGCGCCGCCGCGGGTACCGGAGGCGCCCGTCAGAACGGGTACCAGCGCACCTCGGTGGCCCCGTCCCGCAGTGAGTCGACCCGGCGCCGGAACTCCTTCAGCGCGGCCGGGTTGCTGGCCGCCTGCTGCGCCACCCAGGAGGCGCTGGCCGTCTCCCGGGCGCCGCGCAGCACCGTGAAGCCCGGCCACTCGCGCACGTCCCAGCCGTACGCCTCGGTGAACGCGCGGTACTCCTCGGCGGGCACGCCGTACCGGTCCTGGCTGAGCGCGAGGACCACCAGGTCGTGCTCGCGCAGGTCGTTCGCCATGAACTCCAGGTCGAGCAGCACCGGCCCGTCCGGGCCGACGTGGATGTTGCGCGGCAGCGCGTCGCCGTGGATCACCCCGGGGTGCAGCCGCGGGACGAGGTCGGGCAGGGCGGCCTCGAAGGCGTCGCGGCGGTGGCGCAGGAAGGCGACGTCCGCCGGGTCGACGTGGCCCTCGGCGGAGGCCAGCCAGCGCTCGACCGGGGCCAGCAGGTCGCGCCGGCCGAGGGTGAAGGGCGGCGGCGGCAGCTGGTGCAGGGCGCGCAGCAGCGGGGCGAGGTCGACCGGGCGGGCGGGCCGGACGGCGGGCGCGAGCCGGTGCCAGAAGGTGACGGGGTGGCCGTCGGCCAGCTGCGGCTCGGGCGCCACCGCGTCGTACGGGCGGACCACCGGCACGTCCTGGCCGGCCAGCCAGTGGGCGAGCGCCAGCTCCCGGTGCGCCCGGTCGTACAGCTCGGGACCGCGGCCGACCTTGGCGACCACGGCCGGGTCGCCGAGGTCGAAGACGGCGTTCTCGCCGAGCGCGAGCAGTGTGGCCCCGTCGGGGGCGGCCAGCCCGGCCGACTCGCAGGCCTGGGCGAGGAGCAGCCGGGCGCGGCCCTCGTCGAAGGGGATCATGACTGGGGTTCCCATTCCGCCGACGTTCATCCGGGGGACCCCGGACGGTGATCATCATGACGCACGGACGCCGGGCCCCGCGCGCTGCGGGGCCCGGCACCGGACGCGTCGGGCGGGTGGGACAAGCCGGACGGGTCGGACGGGTCGGGGAGGCCGGGGAGGCTCAGACCCCGGCCCGGCGGTGGCGGGCCCCCTCCGCCGGCCCGGCCGACTGGGTGGGCAGGCCCCGGTCGGCGTCGGCCGGCGGGACGGGCTCGCCGTGGGAGAGGTCCGGCAGCCAGTTCAGCCAGCGCGGCAGGTACCAGTTGCGGTCGCCCAGCAGGGTCATCACCGAGGGCAGCAGCACCCCGCGGATCACCGTGGCGTCGATCAGCACCGCGACCGCGAGGCCGACGCCCATCTGCTTCATCACCTGCATGGACAGCGAGCCGAAGACCGAGAACACCGCCACCATGATCACCGCGGCGCTGGTGACCACCCCGGCCGTGGAGCGGATGCCGTCGGCGATCGCGGCTCGGGTCGGCAGGCCGCGGTCGTGGCCCTCCTTGATCCGGGAGACCACGAACACGTGGTAGTCCATCGAGAGCCCGAAGAGGATCACGAAGAGGAACAGCGGCACCCAGGACTCCACCGCGCCGACCCCGGCGGTGCCCAGCAGCGAGGCGCCCACGCCGTGCTGGAAGACCAGCGTCAGCACGCCGTACGCGGCGCCGACCGAGAGCAGGTTGAGCACCACGGCGGTGGCCGCGACGACCGGGGAGCGGAAGGTGGTGAGCATCAGCAGGAAGGCGAGGACGACCACGAAGCCGAAGACCAGCGGCATCGAGTCGCCCATCTTCCGGTTGAAGTCGTACGACCCGGCGGTGTCGCCGGTGACCGGGGCCTCGGTGCCGGGCACCGTGAGGACGGTGGCGGGCACCAGCTCCTCGCGCAGGGTCCTCAGGGCGTCGTTGCTGGTGGCGTCGTTGCCGGTGCCGTTGAGCGGGATGTCGACGGTGGCGACGTTCCTGTCGGCGTGCACCGTGACCTCCACCGGTCCGTGCATCCGCCCGCTCGCCAGGGCCTTCGCCTTGAGGTCGGCGATCGCGGCGGTCATCGCGGGGGAGTCGATGTCGGCGGCCTTGATCACGACGGTGGCGGGGGCGGGGCTGCCGGGGAAGGCGGCCTCGATCTTCTGCGAGGCGGCGACCAGGGCGTTGCCCGCGGGCAGCTGCTGCTGGAAGGTCAGCTTGGCGGTGTGCATGGTGAGCAGCGGCGCGGCCAGGGCCAGCAGGAAGGCGCCGGCGAGCAGGGTGGCGGCCAGCGGGCGGCGCAGCACCGGGGTCAGCACCGCGTTCCAGAAGCGTCCGCCGGTCCGCGCGGCGTCCGGGCGGCGCAGCTTGGCGAGGAACGGCACCCGGCCCTTCTCGACCCGGTCGCCGAGCATCGACAGCAGCGCCGGCAGCACGGTGAGCGAGCCGAGCACGGCGGTGATCACGACCAGGATGGTGGCGAAGGCCATCGCCTTGAAGGTGGCGATCCCGGTGAGGAACATCCCGGCCATGGCGACCACCACGGTGACGCCGGAGACCAGCACCGCCCGGCCGCTGGTGGCGGCGGCCACGGCCAGCGCGGTGGCGGCGTCGCGCCCGGCGGCCCGCTCCTCGCGTTCGCGGCGCAGGTAGAAGAGGCAGTAGTCGACGCCGACGGCGAGGCCGACCAGCAGCATCACCGAGGAGGCGTCGCCGCTGGTGTGCAGGAAGCCGCTGCCGAGCGCGACCAGTCCGGCGGCCGCGACGAAGGCGGTGAGCGCGAGCACCACCGGCAGCACGGCGGCGACCAGCGCGCCGAAGGCGACCAGCAGGATGCCGAGGGCGAGCGGCACGGCCGTCCACTCGGCGCGCGCGAAGTCGTTCCCGACCTGGTCCCGCATCCACTTGCCGGAGCTGGCGTCGCCGAGCTGGACGACGGTGAGGCCCGGGTGCTGCCTCTGCACGCCGGCCACCGCGTCCAGCACCGGCTGGACCTGGTCGGCGGCCTCGGTGCGGTCGCCCTTGAGGGTCAGCGTCACCAGTGCGGAGTGGCCGTCGGCGGAGACCGCCTTGGTGTCGTACGGCGAGCGGACCTCGGCGGCCCGGCCGGTGCCGTTCACGGCGGCGACCACCTGGCCGACGGCGGTGCGGAACTCCGGGTCGTCGGCGGTGCGGGTGGCGCTCTGGACCAGGACGGTCTCGCCGGCCGGGCTCTTCAGCCCGGCCTCGTCGAGGATCCGCGCGGCCCGGGAGACCTGTCCGGGGACCGACTCGGCGTCGGTTATCTTGACGCTGCCGTGGGCGGAGCCGAGCGCGGCGGCCAGGACGACGAAGAGCAGCCAGCCGAACACGGCGGTCTTGCGGTGCCGGGCGCTCCAGGCGCCCATCGCGGCCGCCAGGCCGAGTCTGGACTTCACGGGCTTCACGGTGGTTTCCCCCCTGGGAGAGCGGCGGTCGTCGCCGGACGGGAGCGGCGGGGGCCCTGGGTCGGGGGACCGCCGCTCTGGGGTGCGCCGGCTGCGCTCCGGCGTCCCGATCGACAGTAGGGAAGCCGGTCCTGACGGGTAATCCGGCTGGCGGGTGGCCGTTTCCTGGTGCTTCCTTCGGGGCCCGGGTGGGGTTTTCCCTACCCTCCGACCCCGAGATCTCCTCCTGGGGGGTAGGGGATGCTCCTCCACCCTGAGGGGGAGATGACTCCACCCGGAGCACGAGGTCAGGAGGGGTGCGTCCGGGAGAGACTGGGCCGGGGCCGCTTCGGGCGGCCCGACGGGGGTTGAAGCACACGGGGGCTCCTTGCCGGGCGGCAAGCAAGTACTCGTAGGATGATGCCCCAAACCTACTTACCTGCCGACCGGCAAGGGAGTGCCGTCGGCACTCCCCGCGCCGGTCCTGCCGTCGCCCAGCGTCCCGTCCCCCAAGGGCTGCGGTGAACCATGCCCAGGAGGCACACGAGCATGTTCCACCGACTAGGACAATTCGTCGTTCGCCGCCCCTGGTGGGTGATCGGCGCATGGCTGATCGCCGCGGTCGCGATCGTCGCGACCGCCCCGCCGCTGAAGGCGAACACCGACGAGGCCGCCTTCCTGCCCAAGCACTACGAGTCCATCCAGGCCGCCGAGCTCCAGCAGAAGGCCTTCCCGTCCAACATCTCGCCGTCCGCGCTGCTGCTCTTCGAGCGCACCGACGGCGGCAAGCTGGACGAGGGCGACGCGGCGACCATGGCCAAGGTCACCCAGGGGCTGGCCGACAAGAAGATCCCGCTGGTCGAGCTGGTCGTCCCGGTCTCTCCGGCGTCCTACTCCCAGGACCACAAGTACGCGATGTCGATGGTCTCCATCGACAAGACCAAGATGCAGTCGGACGAGTTCACCGACGCCGCGAAGAAGCTCCGCGACGAGGGCACCGCGCTCGCCTCCGGCAGCACCCTGAAGTTCCAGGTCGGCGGCCCGGCCGCGATGAACCTGGACCAGAAGGACGCCGGCAAGACGGCCGGCATGCTCATCGGCCTCGGCACGGTCGTGATCATCCTGCTCACGCTCGGGATCATCTTCCGCAGCCCGATCATCGCGCTGCTGCCGATCCTCTCCGTGATCATCTACTCGATGGTCGCCAACGGCCTGATCGCGGACGCCAGCAAGCTGTTCGGGCTCAAGGCCGACAACTCGATGGAGCAGATCCTCACCGTCGTGCTCTACGGCGTCGGTACCGACTACTTCCTGTTCCTGATGTTCCGCTACCGCGAGCGGCTGCGGGCCGGTGACGACCGCAAGCAGGCCGTCGCCAACGCGGTCGGCCGGGTCGGCGAGGCGATCGCCTCCGCCGCCGGTGCCGTCGTGGTCGCCTTCGCCGTGCTCGTCCTGTCCAGCCTCGGCATGTTCAAGGCGCTCGGCCCGTCGCTGGCCATCGCGGTGGCCGTCACGGCGATCGCCTCGGTCACCCTGGTGCCCGCGATCCTCTGCCTGATCCCCGAGAAGGTCCTGTTCTGGCCCTCCAAGGCCTGGCAGCGCGAGCCGTCCAACGCCCGCTTCGCCGCGATGGGCCGCAGCGTCGGCCGCCGCCCGGGCGCCGCCGCCCTGCTCTCCGGCCTGGTGATGGCCGGCCTCGCGGTCGCCGCGCTCGGCTACCAGGGCACCTTCGACATGGCCGGCAGCTCGATGCCGAAGACCAAGGAGTCGATGGTCGTCCAGGACACCATGATCAAGGCCTACTCGGCCGGTGCCGCCGACCCCGCGCACATCTACCTGACCAGCCAGAACGGCAACAAGATCGACGTCGCCGGCCTCAAGGGCTACGTGGCGGACCTGGGCAAGGTGGACGGCGTCTCCAGCGCGGCCCTGCCGGACCCGGAGCACGGGGTCAGCAAGGACGGGCTCACCGCCGACATCACCGTCGTCCTCAAGGACGAGGCGGCCAGCAACAAGGCCATCGACACCATCGGCGAGGTCCGCAAGGTCGCCCACGACCACGCGCCCGCCGGCACCAAGGCCTACGTCGCCGGCACCACCTCCGTGTACAAGGACATCAACACGGCGATGGCCCACGACTACAGCCTGGTCTTCCCGATAGCCGCCGTCCTGATCATGGTGATCCTCGGGCTGCTGCTGCGCAGCGTGGTCGCCCCCTGGTACCTGATGGCCTCGGTCGGCCTCGGCTTCGGCGCCACCCTCGGCGCCACCACCCTGCTGTTCCAGAACATCAAGGGCGAGCAGGGCCTGATGTTCATGCTGCCGATCCTGATCTACCTGTTCGTGGTCGCGCTCGGCACCGACTACAACATCCTGATGATCGCCCGACTGCGCGAGGAGGCCCAGGAGGGCCGCAGCCCCCGCGAGGCGGCGAGCCAGGCGATCCGGCACGCCGGTCCGACGGTGGCCGCCGCCGGGTTCATCCTGGCCGCGACCTTCGCCACCATGCTGCTGGCCGGCAACACGATGATGAGCGAGATGGGCTTCTCGATCGCCATCGGCATCCTCATCGCGGCCTTCGTGATGGCGATGTTCTTCACCCCGGCGCTCACCGCGCTGCTCGGCCACCGCGCCTGGTGGCCCGGCCACGCGGACGCCCCGGGCCACGGCCACGGCCACGGTCACGGCGAGGGCCCGGCCCCGGTGGCCGGTGCCCACGGGATGCCGGAGCCGGCCGGCCGGCGCTGAGCCGACCGGGTCGGTGTGAACGGTGCCCTGACCCGGCCCTGACCGGGTCGGTACGAACAGGCGGCGCCCCGCTACGGCGGGGCGCCGCTGCCCCGTTTCCGAGGCCACCAAACGTGATCTCCTGGGCGGGAAAATCCCCGGTCAACCCCCGTGCCACCGTGCTACAGTCGAAGCAGTTGCAGTTTTGGTTCCCATGAACGTGGTGTGCGCCTGCTGGTACCAACCGACAGGCGCATTTGTTTTGTCCGGTGTTTCAGTCTCCGGATGGGGATCGCGGCTACCACGGGGATCCACGAGGTGTGGATCCCTGATGCCCCCAGGATTTAGAGGAGACGGTTATGGCTACCGGCACCGTGAAGTGGTTCAACAGCGAGAAGGGCTTCGGCTTCATCGAGCAGGATGGTGGCGGCGCCGACGTGTTCGCCCACTACTCGAACATCGTTGCCCAGGGCTTCCGTGAGCTGTTCGAGGGCCAGAAGGTCGAGTTCGACGTCACCCAGGGCCAGAAGGGCCCGCAGGCCGAGAACATCCAGATCATCGGCTGACGTCAGCCTCCACGCTGACTCGCGATCATCGCGAAGCGGGGGCCCGCACCGCACGGTGCGGGCCCCCGCTCATGCCGCCGTACGGCCGGGGCGGCGCACTCCATGCATCCGACGGCCGACTCCAGCCCGCAGCCCGGGCTGTAGACCGACGGACGGAGAATCCGTGACCACCCCTGCCCGCTCGCCGCGCGACCGCGGCCCCCGCACCACCGACCAGGCCCGCCGCACCGCCGGCGGCGACCGCCCGCGCAAGCCGCGCGGCCGCAGCGGCGCCCCCAAGCAGGCCCGCCCCGCCGCCGCCCCCGAGGCCACCGACTTCACCGTGGTCCAGGGCACCCCGGCCCGGCCCCCGGCGGCGTCCTTCGCCGAGCTGGAGATGCCCAAGGCGATCCTCTCCGCGCTCGGCCGCCAGGGCGTCACCGAGCCCTTCCCGATCCAGGCCGCCACGCTGCCCGACTCGATCGCCGGGCGCGACGTCCTCGGCCGCGGCCGCACCGGCTCCGGCAAGACCCTGGCCTTCGGCCTCCCGCTGCTCGCCCGCACCGCCGGGCGCCGCGCCGACGCCCGGTACCCGCTGGCGCTCGTCCTGGTGCCGACCCGCGAGCTGGCCCAGCAGGTCACCGAGGCGCTCACCCCGTACGCGACCGCCGTCAACCTGCGGATCACCACCGTCGTCGGCGGCATGTCGATCAACAAGCAGGCCAACGCGGTGCGCCGCGGCACCGAGGTCCTGGTGGCCACCCCGGGCCGGCTGGACGACCTGATCGGGCGCGGCGACGTCAACCTCTCCGACGTCGCGATCACCGTCCTCGACGAGGCCGACCAGATGGCCGACATGGGCTTCCTGCCGCAGGTCAGCAAGCTGCTGGAGCAGGTCGCCGAGGGCGGGCAGCGGATGCTGTTCTCCGCCACCCTGGACCGCAACGTCGACCGGCTGGTCAAGCGCTTCCTGACCGACCCGGTGACCCACTCGGTCGACCCCTCGGCCGGCGCGGTCACCACCATGGACCACCACGTCCTCCAGCTGGAGCAGGCCGACAAGGCCTCCGCCACCGCGCACATCGCCTCCCGCGACGGCCGCGTGATCATGTTCGTGCACACCAAGCACGGCGCCGACCGACTCGCCAAGCAGCTGCTCGCCAACGGCGTGAAGGCCGCCGCGCTGCACGGCGGCAAGTCCCAGCCGCAGCGCAACCGGGTCCTGGACCAGTTCCGGGACGGCCACGTCACCGCGCTCATCGCGACCAACGTCGCCGCCCGCGGCATCCACATCGACGGCCTGGACCTGGTCGTCAACGTCGACCCGCCGGTCGACCACAAGGACTACCTGCACCGCGGCGGCCGCACCGCCCGGGCCGGCGAGTCCGGGACGGTCGTCACCCTGGTGCTGCCCGAGCAGCGCCGCGAGGTCAACCGGCTGATGACGACGGCCGGCATCCGCCCGACCGTCACCAAGATCCGCCCGGGCGACGCCGACCTCACCCGGATCACCGGCGCCCGCACCCCCAGCGGCGTGGCCGTGACGCTGGCCGTACCGGTCACCGCCGACCAGGCCGCCGGGGCCAAGGGCGGCGCCGACAAGCCCGCCGGGGCCAAGTCCGGCACCCCCCGCCGCCGGCCCGGCAAGCGCTCCGCGCTGCCCGCCGACGTCGACATGAACGGCAACCCGCGCCGCCCCCGCCCCAAGCAGCGCATCGGCGGCGCCGCCCAGGGCGAGCGCCCGCAGGCGGCCGGCTTCATCGGCCGCTCCTCGGGCCGCGCCAAGCCCGGCAGCGGCACCAAGTCCGGCTCCAACTACGGCACCGGCCGCCAGCGCCGCAAGGCCGACTGACGGCCGTCCCGGCCACGCCGTACGGGCCCCGCACACCCCCTCGCAGCAGGGGGCGTGCGGGGCCTCCGGCTTTTCCGGGACCGGCGCCGTGCCGTGCCCCGGCGAAACTGCCGCCCGGACCGACCGCCCAGCTCAGCCCCGGCGCACCCGGCAGCTGCCGGTCCACTGCCGGTTGACGGCCGACCGCGCACCCCCGAGTCTCTGACGCGGCCCACACATCCGACGCCCCGTCACCACGGAGGCGCGGATGGTGAGTCCACGTGATCCCCCCACTCGGAAGGACGACCGTCCCATGCGCCGAACCTCCGCCCTGCTGACCACCGCCCTGCTCGCCGGGGCCGCCGCCCTGGCCGCCCCGGCCACCTCCGCCCAGGCCGCCCCGGCCTGCGGCGCCTGGGCCTCCGCCTGGAACGCCGTCGGCAGCTGTACCGGCCTCGACCCGATGCAGACCTGGACCGTGACCGCCAACTGCCTCTACTGGAACTCCAACCACACCGTGCAGTTCTCCCGCCCCGCCATCGGCGGCATCGCGATCGGTGACGGCACCATGTCCGCGTCCTGCGGCATCGGCGACAGCGTCCAGTTCCCGCGCGTCGTCCTCGGCGCCGTCCCGCCGGCCGGCCCGACCGGCCAGATCTCCGGCTACGCGAGCAAGTGCGTCGACGTGAAGGGCGCCAACGTCGGCAACGGCACCGCCGTCCAGATCTACGACTGCAACGGCTCCGTCGCGCAGAAGTGGCGGATCGGCGTCGACGGCACGATCCGCGCCCTCGGCAAGTGCATGGACGTCTCCGGCGGCAACACCGGCAACGGCACCAAGGTCCAGATCTACGACTGCAACGGCAGCGGCGCCCAGCAGTGGCAGGCCCGCCCCGACGGCTCGCTCCTCAACCCGCAGTCCGGCCGCTGCCTGGACGACCTCGGCTTCTCCACCGACAACGGCAACCAGCTCGGCATCTGGGACTGCAACGGCGCCGCCAACCAGAAGTGGAACCTCCCGGCCTGACGCCCGAGCCGGCTAGGGCGTACGGCCCGTCCGTGCGCGCTGCCGGTGCTCCTGGCCGCCGTCACTCGCCCGAGTGACGGCGGCTTGAGTCGTGCATTGCGTTTGCAACACGCTGCTGCTCGTGTGCCGGACGAGGTGGAGGTGACGCATGGCCGACAGCGCCGCGGACCTCGAGGCGATCGCCGAGTACTACGAGACGCACGAGCTGACCGAGGACGAGATCATGAGCGCCGAGCCGGGCGAGCCGGTGGCGGCCGAGTCGGTGATGATCACCACCTCGCTGCGGCTGCCCAAGCCGGTGATGGACGAGGTCCGGCGCCGGGCGCGGGAGCGGGGGCTGAAGCCGACGGCGATCATGAGGGAGTGGATCGAGGCCGCCATCGCGGACGTGGACGAGCCGGTGCCGCTCAGTGTGATCACCGCGGCGGTGGCGGAGTACCAGCACCGTCGGGCGTCGTGACGGTCAGGCGGTGAGGGCCGGGGTGGTGTCCGCGGCGTGGCGGGCCTGGTCGTAGCGGTGGAGGAGGAGGGCCGCCAGTTCGGGGGACGGGCCGAGGACGTCGGCCACGAGGTCCGCGCCCGCGTCCTCGGCGGCGGCCGCGATGCGGTCGGGGAGGAGGCCGGGGGCGAGCAGGTAGGGGGCGACGGCGGTGCGTTCGGCGCCGGCGGTGCGCAGGGCGGCGAGGGCGTCGGGGACGCGGGGGCCGGCGGCGGAGGCGTAGGCGACCTCGACGGCGGCCCAGCCGCGGGTGCGGCGCCACTCGGCGGCGACCGCGCGGGTCGCGGCGTCGGCGGCCGGGTCGGAGGAGCCGGCGGCCGCCAGGACGACGCCGGTACGGGCCCGGGCGGCGGGTGAGCCGACCGCGAGGCCGGCCTCGGCGAGGCGGCGGTCCAGGGCGGCGAGCAGCAGGGGGGAGGGGCCGAGCACGTCGGCGACCGGCAGCCGGGAGCCGGCGGCGCGCAGGGCGGCCGGGATGTCGTGCTTGGCGTGGAAGGCCCGGTTGAGCAGCAGCGGCACCGCCACCGCGTCCGCGAGCCGTCCGACCACCTGGGGGATCCGCGGCGCGCAGTGGTCCAGGTAGGCGGTGGCGACCTCGGTGCCGGGCCGCTGGGCCCGCACCTCCTCCACGAGCGCGGCCACCGTCGCGGCGTGGCGCGGGTCGCGGCTGCCGTGGGCGATCAGGAGGAGGGCGGGCATCAGCGCTGCCTCACTTGCCGGTGGCCAGCAGGCCGCGGTTGCGCAGCACCCGGCGCTCGACGGGGGTGAAGACGAGGAGCTCGATGGCGATGCCGACGAAGAGGATGAGGATGATGCCGAGCAGGACGCCGGACATGTCGGAGAACTCGCGCTGGTCCTCCAGGAAGCGGCCGAGGCCGCGGCCCAGGTCGGGGGAGGAGGCGACGAGTTCGGCGGCCATCAGGGAGCGCCAGGAGAAGGCCCAGCCCTGCTTGAGGCCGGCGAGGTAGCCGGGCAGGGCGGCGGGGATGAGGACGTGCCGGGCGCCGGTGAGGCCGGTGGCGCCGAGGGTGCGTCCGGCCCGCAGGAACAGCGGGGGGACCTGGTCGATGCCGGCGACCAGGCCGTTGGCGATGGAGGGGACGGCGCCGAGCAGGATGACGGCGTACATCATCGAGTCGTTGATGCCGAGCCAGATGACGGCGGCGGGCACCCAGGCGACCGAGGGCAGCGACTGCAGGCCCTGCAGGACGGGCCCGATGGCGGTGCGCACCGGTCTGATGCGGGCGACGACGAGGCCGATCGGGGTGCCGATCACCACGGCGAGGAGGAAGCCGGACAGGCCGCGCCAGACGCTGGTCCAGATGATCGAGAACAGCGTGCCCTGGTACCAGAGGTCCTGGGCGGAGCGCCACACGTCGGCGGGGCTGGGCAGCTTGTAGGAGGAGGTGAGCTCCAGGCTGTACGCGCCCTGCCAGAGCGCGAGCACGACGAGCACGCCGATGAGCGGCGGCAGGGCCTTGCTGCGCAGGGCCTCGCCGAGGGAGCCGCGCTGTGCGGTGACGGCGTCGAGGGCGTCCAGGCCGGCGCCGACGCCCGCGGTGTCGGCGGTCCTGTCGTTCCGGTCGTGCTTGTCGTTCCTGTCGTTCTTGTCCAGGACGGGGGTGGTGTCAGTGCTGGCCATGGCGACGGATCTCCCCACGCAGTTCTTCGGTGATCTCGATGGACAGGTCGGCGACGCCGGCGGACTCGATGCGGCGCGGCTGGGGCAGGTCGATGTGCCATTCGCGGGCGACCCGGCCGGGGCGGGAGGAGAGCAGGACGACCCGCTGGGCGAGGCGGACGGCCTCGCGGACGTTGTGGGTGACGAACAGGACGGTCAGCTGCCGTTCGGCCCAGATCCGGGTGATCTCGTCGTGGAGGACGTCGCGGGTGATGGCGTCGAGGGCGGCGAAGGGCTCGTCCATGAGCAGGACCTTGCTGCCCTGGGCGAGGGCGCGGGCCATGGCGACGCGCTGGCGCATGCCGCCGGACAGCTCGTGGACGCGCTTGCCGTACGCGCCGTCCAGGCGGACGAGTTCGAGCAGCCGCTCGGCTTCGGCGCGGCGCTCGGGGCGGGCGACGCCGGCCAGCTTGAGGGCGAGTTCGATGTTCCTGCCGGCGGTGAGCCAGGGGAAGAGGGCGTGCTCCTGGAACATCAGCGCGGGGCGGCCGCCGGGCACCTCGATGGCGCCGGCGGTGGGCCGGTCGAGGCCGGCGACGAGGTTGAGCAGGGTGGACTTGCCGCAGCCGGAGGCGCCGAGCAGGGTGACGAACTCGCCGGGGGCGACGTCGAGGGTGATGTCGTCCAGGACGTGGGTCTGGGCGCCGGGGCGGCCGAAGGACTTGTGCACGTGCGAGATCCGGACGGCGGGCGCACCGCCGTGGGCGTCGGCGCCGGGGGCGTCCGCCGAGGTGGTCAGTGCCGGGGTCATCCGGGCACCTCCTGGATGAGTGGTCTGGCGAGGTCGGGGCCGTGGCCCGGGCCCCGCCCGTCCCGGTGGGCATCGATCGGGGATCGACCGGGCGGGCGGGGGCCGGACCGCGGAGTCGTGACGAACGGCCTTGCTGCGGGCGCTACTTGGCGCCGAGTCCGGCGTCCGCGACGGCGGGCCGGCCCTCCGCGGCGAGGACCTTGTTCAGCAGGGTGAGGTCGTAGATGCCGTTCAGGTTGGGCTTCTTGAGGAGCCCGGCGGTGACGGCGTGGTCGGCCTCGGCCTGGAGGGTGTTCGCCAGCGGGTCGTCCAGGAAGTCGATGTCGGCCCAGGCCGGGTCGAGGATGGCGGGCTCCAGGGAGTTGCCGGCCTCCTTCTTGATCGCCTCGTTGGCGTCGGCCTTGGCCTTGTCGGAGTTGTCCTTGATGAAGGCGTTGGTCTTCACCGAGCCGCGCAGCACGGCCTCCACCACGTCCGGGTGCTCCGTGAGGAACTTCTGCGAGACGATGATGTTGGTGATCACGAACTTCTTGTCGGGCCAGACGTCCTTCTCGTTGAGCAGGACCTTCGCGCCGAGCGTGACCAGCTTGGAGGCGGTGGGCTCGGGCACCCAGGCGGCGTCGATGGAGCCGGACTTGTACGCGTCGGGGGTGACCTTGTTGTCGGTGCGCACGACCGAGACGTCGCCGGCGCCGGTGGCCGCGTCGACCTTGTAGCCCTTGCCCGCCAGGTAGTTGAGCAGGGCGACGTCCTGGGTGTTGCCGAGCTGCGGGGTGGCGATCTTCTTGCCCTTGAGGTCGTCCAGGGTGGCGATCTTCTCCGGGTTGGCGACCAGCTTGACGCCGCCGGAGGCCGAACCGCCGATGATCTTCAGGGACTTGCCGTCGGACTTGGTGTAGCCGTTGATCGCGGGGGAGGGGCCGATCCAGCCGATGTCGATGGAGCCGGCGTTCAGCGCCTCGATCTCGGCCGGGCCGGCGTTGAAGACCTGGGTCTTGACCTGGGTGGCGCCGAGCTCCTTCTGGAAGAAGCCCTCCTGGAGGCCGACCAGCGGGGTGCCGTGGGTGAGGTTGGCGAAGTAGCCGATCTTCACCGTGTCCGCGGACAGCTTCGCGCCGGAACTCCCGGCGGTGGCAGCGGTGTTGGCCTTGGCGTCGGAGGACTTGTCGTCCGCCTTGGAGCCGTAGCTGCAGGACGACAGCAGGGCCGCCACGGTCAGGCCGGCCGCGGCGGCGGCCGCGGAGCGTCTGATCCGCCCGGCGTCGGGGCGGGTGCGGGTATGCGGGAGGGCCGGGTTCGGTGCCATGGCGAGAGTCCTGTTCGCGGACGGACCGTCAGGAGGCGGTCTCGGACGGACGGTTGGAAGGTGGTGCGCGCGGCAGCGGTGTGCCGGGGGCAAGCCGGGCGGCTGTGGGGGGAGACAGCCCGGTGACAGGGCGTTCTCAGCCCCGTCGGCCCGCACATCGGGTCAGGCCGCCCTGGCCGCTGCCGAGGACGCCGCTGCCGATGCGGCCGCCTTCCTTGTCCATGCCCGAGAACGCCTCGCTGGGCATCAGACCCAGTCCTCCTCGTCGGGTGTGCCGGTGGTGGGTACGGTGGCGAAGGCCTCGCCCGCCATGCCGGCGGTGAGGGTGGTGCCGTCGGCCGGGTCGATGAGCAGGAACGACCCGGTGCGGCGGTTGTCGGAGTAGCCGTCCAGGGCCAGCGGCTCGGCGGTGCGCAGGACGACCCGGCCGATGTCGTTGACGTTCAGCCCGTCGGGGGCGGGGCGCTGTTCCAAAGTGTCGATGTCGATCCGGTAGGCGACGTCCTTGACCAGCGCCCGCACGGTGCGGGTGGTGTGCTTGAGGAGGACCTTGTCGCCGGCGCGCAGCGGCCGTTCGCTGAGGTGGCTGACGGTGGCCTCGATGTCCTTGGTGGGGACGGGCACGGGCCCGGCGGCGATGAGGTCGCCGCGGGAGACGTCCAGGTCGTCGGCGAGGCGGACGGTCACCGACTGCGGGGCCCAGGCGGCGTCGGCCTGGCGGCCGAGGGCGTCGATCCCGGCGACGGTGGTGGTGTGGCCGGACGGCAGGACCGTGACGGTGTCGCCGACGCGCAGCACGCCGGACGCCAACTGGCCCGCGTAGCCGCGGTAGTCGGGGTGCTCCTCGGTCTGCGGGCGGATGACGTACTGGACCGGGAAGCGGGCCGGCTCGGCGCCCGGGTCGCTGCCGACCGGCACCGTCTCCAGGTGCTCCAGCAGGGTCGGGCCGCCGTACCAGTCCATGTGCGCGGACGGCTCCACGACGTTGTCCCCGGCGAGGGCGGAGATCGGGACGGCCAGCACGTCCTTGACGCCGAGCGAGGCGGCGTAGGCGGTGAACTCGGCGGCGATGGCGGCGAACACGGGCTCGGCGTAGTCGACCAGGTCCATCTTGTTGACGGCGAGGACGACGTGCGGCACGCGCAGCAGGGCGGCGACGGCGGCGTGCCGGCGGGTCTGCTCGACGACGCCGTTGCGGGCGTCGACGAGGACGACGGCGAGTTCGGCCGTGGAGGCGCCGGTGACCATGTTGCGGGTGTACTGCACGTGCCCGGGGGTGTCGGCGAGGATGAACCGCCGGCGGGGCGTGGCGAAGTAGCGGTAGGCCACGTCGATGGTGATGCCCTGTTCGCGCTCGGCCCGCAGGCCGTCGGTGAGCAGGGCGAGGTCGGGCGCCTCCTGGCCGCGGCTGCGGGAGGCGTGCTCGACGGCCTCCAGCTGGTCGGCGAGCACCGACTTGGAGTCGTGCAGCAGCCGGCCGACGAGGGTGGACTTGCCGTCGTCGACGGAACCGGCGGTGGCGAAGCGCAGCAGCGAGGTGGCGTTGGTGGCGGTGCTCATTAGAAGTATCCCTCGCGCTTGCGGTCTTCCATCGCGGCCTCGGAGAGCTTGTCGTCGGCCCGCGTCGCACCGCGCTCGGTGAGGCGCGACGCGGCGATCTCGGCGATGACGGCCTCGATGGTGGTGGCGTCGGAGTCGACGGCGCCGGTGCAGGACATGTCGCCGACGGTGCGGTAGCGGATCAGCCGCCGCTGGACCGGCTCGTGCTCCTTGGGGCCGCCCCAGTCGCCGGCGGTCAGCCACATGCCGCTGCGGGCGAAGACGTCCCGCTCGTGGGCGTAGTAGATCTCCGGCAGCTCGATGCCCTCGCGCTCGATGTACTGCCACACGTCGAGCTCGGTCCAGTTGGACAGCGGGAAGACCCGCACGTGCTCGCCCACCGCGTGGCGGCCGTTGTAGAGCGACCACAGCTCGGGGCGCTGGCGGCGCGGGTCCCAGGCGCCGAACTCGTCGCGCAGCGAGAAGACGCGCTCCTTGGCGCGGGCCTTCTCCTCGTCGCGGCGCCCGCCGCCGAACACCGCGTCGAAGCGGTTCGTCTCGATGGCGTCCAGCAGCGGCACGGTCTGCAGCGGGTTGCGGGTGCCGTCGGGGCGCTCGCGCAGGACGCCGCGGTCGATGAAGTCCTGGACGTGGGCGACGTGCAGGCGCAGGCCGTGCCGCGCGGCGACGCGGTCGCGGTAGTCGATGACCTCGGGGAAGTTGTGCCCGGTGTCGACGTGCAGCAGCGAGAAGGGGACGGCGGCGGGCGCGAAGGCCTTGAGCGCCAGGTGCAGCATGACGATGGAGTCCTTGCCGCCGGAGAACAGGATCACCGGGCGTTCGAACTCCCCCGCGACCTCGCGGAAGATGTGCACCGACTCGGCCTCCAGCGCGTCCAGGTGGGACAGCGCGAAGGGCCCCCCTGAATTCTGGTTGGGGTCGCCGGCGGTGCGGACCGGGCTGTCGGTCTCGGTGGTCATGCCAGACCCCTCTCGGTCAGGAAGGCGTGCAGCTCGGCGGCGGACTCGGCGACCGCGCGGCCCCGGGTCTGGAGGCGCAGCTCCGGCCGCTCCGGGGCCTCGTACGGGTCGTCCACGCCGGTCAGGCCGGAGATCTCGCCGGCCGCCTGCTTGGCGTACAGGCCCTTGACGTCCCGTTCGGCGCACAGCTCGACCGGGGTGGCGACGTGGATCTCCAGGAACTCGGTGCCGGCCGCCGCGTGCCGCTCGCGCACCGCGGCGCGGGAGTCCGCGAACGGGGCGATCACCGGGGCGAGCACCTTGACGCCGTTGGCCGCCAGCTTCTCGGCGACGAAGCCGATCCGGGTGACGTTGGTGTGCCGGTCCTCGCGGGAGAAGCCGAGGCCCTTGGAGAGGAACTCGCGGATCTCGTCGCCGTCCAGGACCTCGACCTTGTGGCCCTCGGCGCGCAGCCGCTCGGCGAGGGCGAAGGCCAGGGTGGTCTTGCCCGCGCTCGGCAGCCCGGTCAGCCACACGGTGGCGCCGCGCTCGCACGGGGCGGCCGTGCGGGCCGCCTCTGCGGCTCCGTCGGCGGCCAGGGTGTCAGCTGTCACGGTTCTTTCCTTACACGAGGATGGAGGGACGATCAGAACGGATCGAATCAGAGGTGGATGCCGCACTCGGTCTTGCCGGAGCCGGACCAGCGGCCGGCCCGGGCGTCCTCACCCTCGCCCGGCTTGCGGGTGCAGGACAACGGGGAGCAGCCGATCGAGGTGTAGCCCTCCCACAGCAGCGGGTTGAGCAGCACGCCGTGGGCGGCGACGTAGGCGTCCACGTCCTCCTGGGTCCAGCGGGCGATCGGGGCGATCTTGACCTTGCGGCGCTTCGGGTCCCAGGACACCACGGGGGTGTTCGCCCGGGTCGGCGACTCGTCGCGGCGCAGCCCGGTCGCCCAGGCGTCGTAGCCGGCCAGGCCCCGGTTGAGCGGCTCGACCTTGCGCAGCGAGCAGCACAGGTCCGGGTCGCGGTCGTGCAGGGCCGGCCCGTGCTCGGCGTCCTGCTCGGCCACCGTCCGCAGCGGGGTGAGCGTGATGACGTTGACCGGCATGGTCGCGGCCACCGCGTCGCGCGTCCCGAGGGTCTCCGGGAAGTGGTAGCCGGTGTCCAGGAACACCACGTCCACCCCCGGGAACACCGAGGACGCCAGGTGGGCCACCACCGCGTCCTCCATCGAGGAGGTGACGCAGAACCGCGCGCCGAAGGTGTCCGCGGCCCACCGCAGGACCTCCTGCGCGGTGGCCTCCTCCAGCTCGCGGCCGGCCCGGACGGCTATCGCCTCGTGGTCAGTCGCGGTGCTGCTCATGTGACGTACCCCCGTGGTTGGTCGGTGACAGCAGGCCGAGGAACTTCAGCTGGAAGGCGCGGCGGCACCCGTGGCACTCCCAGGCGCCGTGCCCGGCCTCGGAGGGGCGCAGGTCCTCGTCCCCGCAGTAGGGGCAGAAGAAAGGGGCAGCGCGCTCACTCATTGCCCACCTCGCTGCGCTCGGCGTTCGCTTCGCGAACAACGTCCTGCCTTTTGGTTCGCTCTCCCCCAGCCTCCGGCCGGGGGTGCCCCCATCGCTCACTCACGACAGCTGCTCCTCGGTCGCCCGGGCCGCCCACTGGGCGAAGCGCTCGCCCTCGGTGCGGTCGGCCTGGTAGCGGGTCAGCACGCGCTCGACGTAGTCGGGCAGGCCCGCGCTGGTGACCTTGAGGCCGCGGACCTTGCGGCCGAAGCCGGCCTCCAGGCCGAGCGCGCCGCCGAGGTGGACCTGGTAGCCCTCGACCTGCTCGCCGTGCTCGTCGGTGACCAGCTGGCCCTTGAGGCCGATGTCGGCGACCTGGATGCGGGCGCAGGCGTTCGGGCAGCCGTTGATGTTGATGGTCAGCGGCTCGGCGAACTCCGGCAGGCGCTGCTCCAGCTCGTCGATGAGCGTGCGGCCGCGCTCCTTGGTCTCGACGATGGCGAGCTTGCAGTACTCGATGCCGGTGCAGGCCATGGTGCCGCGGCGGAACGGCGAGGGGGTGACCCGCAGGTCGAGCGCCTCCAGGCCGGCCACCACGGAGTCGACGTGCTCCTCGGCGATGTCGAGGACGATCATCTTCTGCTCGGCGGTGGTGCGCACCCGGTCGCTGCCGTGGGCGGTGGCGAGGTCGGCGATCCGGCCGAGCAGCTTGCCGTCGACCCGGCCGACGCGCGGGGCGAAGCCGATGTAGTAGCGGCCGTCCTTCTGCCGGTGGACGCCGACGTGGTCGCGCCAGCGGGCGGCGGGCTCGGCCGGGGCGGGGCCGTCGAGCAGCGGGCGCTCGAGGTACTCCTCCTCCAGGACCCGGCGGAACTTCTCCACGCCCCAGTCGGCGACCAGGAACTTGAGCCGGGCGCGGTTGCGCAGGCGCCGGTAGCCGTAGTCGCGGAAGATGCCGATGACGCCGCCGTAGACGTCCGCGACCTCGTCCAGCGGGACCCACGCGCCCAGCCGCACGCCCAGCTTGGGGTTGGTGGACAGGCCGCCGCCGACCCACAGGTCGAAGCCGGGCCCGTGCTCGGGGTGGACCACGCCGACGAAGGAGACGTCGTTGATCTCGTGCGCGACGTCCAGCAGCGGGGAGCCGGAGACCGCGCTCTTGAACTTGCGCGGCAGGTTGGAGAAGTCCGGGTTGCCGATGAAGCGGCGCTGGATCTCCTCGATGGCGGGCGTGCCGTCGATGATCTCGTCCTCGGCGATGCCGGCCACCGGGGAGCCGAGGATGACGCGCGGGGTGTCGCCGCAGGCCTCGGTGGTGGACAGGCCGACGGCCTCCAGCTTCTGCCAGATCGCCGGGACGTCCTCGATCCGGATCCAGTGGTACTGGATGTTCTGGCGGTCGGTCAGGTCGGCGGTGCCGCGCGCGTACTGCTCGGAGACCTCGGCGACCGCCCGCAGCTGGGGGACGGTCAGCCGGCCGCCGTCGATGCGGACCCGGAGCATGAAGAACTCGGCGTCCAGCTCGTGCGGGTCCAGGATCGCGGTCTTGCCGCCGTCGATGCCCTCCTTGCGCTGGGTGTAGAGCCCCCACCAGCGCATCCGGCCGCGCAGGTCGGCGGGGTCGATGGAGTCGAAGCCCCGGTGCGCGTAGATCGTCTCAATACGTGTCCGCACATTGAGACCGTCGTCGTCCTTCTTGAACTGCTCGTTGGCGTTCAGCGGGGTGTAGTGGCCCATGCCCCACTGGCCCTCGCCGCGGTGGCGGGTCACCTTGCGGGCCGCTGCGGGGCGCCGCTCGGCGGCACGGTCGGCCGTGGGCTCGACGGTCTCGGGGGAGGTGGCCATGGTGAAGTCCTTCTGGGCGGATGGCGCTGCTGCCGAATGGGTCGCGGGGCGTGTCCGGCCGTGCGGTACCGCTCTGACCTGCGGATTTCAAGGTCTTGAGGGCGGTGGCCGGGACCGGGCGGGCGCCTGCGCATCCGCTGCGGCGGGGATGGCGGGAAGGTCGGCGCCGGGTGCGGTGGTGCGGCGGAGACGGGGGGCTCAGGTCACCGGACAGATGGCGCTGGACACGCGAAGGAGATCGACGTGGAGTCGACCTACTAGGGTGGTTCCGGCGCTAGGCATGGCAAGAGATTCGCACGGCGCGGGACTCGCGGTCCACTAACATCCAGATACTGGACTCTGAGGTTTCGTCATGTGGGACATCCGGATGTTCCCGCCGCTCCCCGCCCGGACGTCCGGCGACGCGTACGGCGACGCGCCCCCACCCCGCCCGGCCACGCGCCCGTACCCCCGGGGAGATCAACCGCCGGGCCCCGGCCCGATACGGTTGGCCCTGTGCAAGCAGCAGGCGATACGAGCAGAGCGAACGCCGAGCGGCCCTCCCGGCGGCGGGGCAAGGGCTCCCGGCGCGCGGCCAAACAGGCCACCTGGCGCCGCACGGCGTGGGAACTGATCAGGGACACCACCAACACCTGCGTCGAGTACCGGGTCACCGGGCTCGCCGCGGAGGCGGCCTTCTTCACCCTGCTGTCGATCCCGCCGCTGCTGCTCGGGCTGGCCGGCACCCTCGGCTACCTCGACGAGTTCGTCGGCGCGGGCACCATCGCCGGGCTCAAGAAGAGCATCCTCTCGGCCTCCGGGACGGTGCTGTCGGACTCCTCCGTCAACGAGGTCGTGGTCCCGCTGCTGGACGGGGTGTTCGACCGCACCCGGCCCGACCTCGTCTCGATCGGCTTCCTGCTGTCCCTGTGGTCCGGCTCCAGGGCCCTCTACATCTTCATCGACACCATCACCGTCATGTACGGGCTCGACGGCAAGCGGGGCATCGTCAAGACCCGGCTGATGTCGCTCAGCCTCTACTTCGGCGCCCTGGTGATCGGCTCGCTGGTGCTGCCGCTGCTGATGGTCGGTCCGGGACTGCTGGAGAACGCCGTACCGGGGGTGTCCGGGCTGGTCGGCGCGCTCTACTGGCCGGTCGCCATCGTGCTGCTGACCGTCTCGCTGACCACCCTCTACCACCTGGCCGTCCCGGTCTCGACCCCGTGGCGCGAGGACATCCCCGGCGCCCTGGTCGCCCTGGTGGTGCTGGTCTTCTGCAGCGTCGGCCTGCGGGTCTACCTGGTCAGCTCGGTCGAGGGCCCCTCGGTGTACGGCTCGCTGGCGGCGCCGGTGGCCGTCCTGCTGTGGATCTTCGTGGTGGCGCTCGCGGTGCTCATCGGCGCCGCGATGAACGCCGCGATAGACCGCCGCTGGCCCACCCTGGAGACCGCCGACGCGCGCGCCGAGAACGAGCGCGCCCACGAGGAGGCCGCCGCCGCCGTGGTCCGCGAGGTCGCCGCCCGGCGGGCCGCCGAACGGGCCCGGCGCGCCCGCGAACTCGGGCTCGCCGAGGGCGTCGAGGAGGAGTGGGGCGAGGACGAGGGCGAGGACGTGCCCTCCGAGTACCCGGAGCGGTGGGCCGACGTGCTGGCCGCCGACAACGTGCGCGGCCGGCTCACCGCCCGCGGCGGGCCGCACCACCGGCCCGGGCCGCCGCCGCCGGACAGCGACCGGCCGGCCGGGCCGCCGCAGGCGGGCGGGGCGGGGGCGGGGGCAGGGCAGCCGGGGTCGGGCGCTGGGCCTGGGCCTGGGCCTGGGCCTGGGCCTGGGCCGGGTTCGGGGCCGGGGGCGCCGTCCGGGCCGGGGCTGGGGCCGGTGCCGCCTGGGCAGCAGGTGCCGGGGTACCCGCCGAGGCCGCCCCGGCCGCCGTGGGAACAGCGGTAGGCGGGGCGGACGGAAGGTTGACGGCAGGGCCTCTCCCGCGGGTGCGGGGGAGGCCCTGGTGCGTCGGGGCGTGGGGTGCGCCGCGGGTGCGTCGTGGGTCGGGCGGTGGGTCGGGCGGTGGGTCAGGGGGCGGACGGGTTCGGCGGGTGGCCGTACGCGGGGCGCAGCTCGGTCGGGGCGGAGGGGTCGGCGGCGCCGGGGGTGGAGGAGAGCGGTCCCGCCGGGGTCGGGTCCGTCGGGCGCTGGGCTGACGGGTCGTGCGGGGCGTCGGGGTCGGTGGGGCCGTACGGGCCGGGCGCGGACGGTTCGGTTCGTACGGACGGCTCGGCCGGGCGGGCCTGGGCCGGGAGCGGCTCGGGGGAGGGCTGGGCCGGGTCCAGGGCGGTGCGCCCGGAGGAGTCGCTCAGCTTGATCAGCAGCGCCACCATCAGCCAGTTCGCCAGCAGCGACGAGCCGCCGGCGGCCAGGAACGGCAGCGCCTTGCCGGTCAGCGGGACCAGCCCGCTCACCCCGCCGACCACCACGAACACCTGGAGCGCCAGCGCCGCCGACAGACCGGTGGCCAGCAGCTTGCCGAACGGGTCGGTCAGGCCGATCGCGGTGCGCAGGCCGCGCTGGACCAGCAGCACGTAGACCAGCAGGATCGCCGTCACCCCGGCCAGGCCCAGCTCCTCGCCGATGGTGGTGAAGATGAAGTCGCTGCGCCCGGCGAAGCCGATCAGCCAGGGCCGTCCCGAGCCCAGGCCGGTCCCGGTCATGCCCCCGGTGCCCAGGCTGAACAGCGCCTCGGCGGGCTGCTCGGAGATCGCCATGTCGTGCACCGGCTTGTAGTAGTCGAGCGGGTGCAGCCAGGCCTCGACGCGGCCGTGCACATGGGGCTCCACCGTCCCGACCACCGCCGCACCGCCGACCGCCATCAGCAGGCCGAGCACCACCCAGCTGGTGCGCTCGGTCGCCACGTACAGCATGACGATGAAGACGCCGAAGAAGATCAGCGAGGTGCCCAGGTCGCGCTCGAAGATCAGCACCAGCAGGCTGACCACCCAGATCGCCAGCACCGGGCCGGCGTGCCGGCCGCGCGGCAGGGTCAGCCCCCAGACCTTCCGCCCGGCCAGCGCCAGCGCGTCCCGGGAGGCCATCAGGTACCCCGCGAAGAAGATCGTGATCGCGACCTTCACGAACTCGTCCGGCTCGAAGGAGAGCCCGAACAGCCGGATCCAGCGCTTGGCGCCGAAGCTGTCGCCCGGGGAGAGCACCGGCGCGGCCAGCAGGATCAGCGCACCCGCCATCAGCAGGTAGACATAGCGCTGGAAGAAGCGGTGGTGCTTGACGAAGACGATCAGCGCGAGCGCCGCCGCCACCGAGATGAACACCCACATCAGCTGGGAGGGCGCCGCCGGGAGCTTCTGGTAGTCGCCCTTGGCGGCGTGCGCGGCCTTGTAGCTGAAGTCCAGCCGGTCCAGCAGCACCAGCCCGAAGCCGGTCAGGAAGACGCCCAGCGGCAGGATCAGCGGATCGGCGTACGGGGCGAACCGGCGCACCGCCAGGTGGGCCGCCCCGGCCAGCGCGCCCAGCGACAGGCCGTGCACCAGCAGCCCGGGCGGCATCCTGCCGGTGAGCGCCAGGTCGGCGTCGATGTGTCCCGCCAGACAGACGGCCACCGCGAGGGCCAGGAGGCCCAGTTCGATGTTGCGGTGGCGCGCCGCCAGCCGGCGGCCGTCGCCGCGTGCAGTGGTTCGCACCCTTGTCATCCCCTTGTCGGCCACGTGGCGGGTCTCGCCGACGGGGCATCCTGCCAGACGTTTGTGTCTTCGCCCGCGGTTGCGGAAAAGAGGGGACGGAGGGCAGAACTTTGCCTGGGCAAAGCTTTGTTGGGGCTTGGTAAAGCTTTGTTCAGGCCCGGGTATAGAGGCGGGCCCCGGGTGCGGCGGGGGCGCGGCCGAGGGACATCATGGCCGGGCGCCGGGGTGCTCCGGTGTCGGGGTTCCCGATCGGCGGGTCCCGGCCGATGGGATTCGCGACAGGCGGGGACCACCGGGACGAGCGAGGTGAGCGGGCGGATGGGCGCGGTGCTGGACGGCGCGATGGGTGCTCCGGCGGGTGGCCTGGTGGGCGGCCCGGCGGGCGGTCCGGTGGGCGGTCCCGCCTCGGTGCTCGCCTACAGCGGGCCGCCGCCGTGGCAGTGGTCCGACCTGGCGACCTCCTGGACGGCCGAGCCGCTGGTGCTCGCGCTGTCGGTGCTGCTCGGCGCCTGGTACCTGGCGGCGGTGCGCCGCGTCAACCGGGCCGGCGGGGCCGGGAGCGGGGGTGGGGCTGGTTCCGGGGTCGGGGTCGGGGCCGGGTTCGCCGGCGGGCGCTGGCAGCCCACCCGTACCGCCGCGTTCCTCGGCGGGCTGCTGCTGTGGATCTGGTGCACCTGCTCGGGCCTCGGCGTGTACGACCGGATCCTTTTCACCGACCGGGCCGTGCAGGTCGTGCTGCTCCTGATGGTCGTCCCGCTGCTGCTGGCGCTCGGCGCGCCGGTCTCGCTGCTGGTCGAGGCGGCGCCGGCGGCCCGGCGGGAGCGCGTCCTGCGGGCGCTGCGCAGCCGGCCGTCCAAGGTGCTGATGTTCCCGGCGGTCTCCACCGCGCTGCTGATGGCGCCGCCGTGGCTGCTCTACTTCACGCCCTGGTACGAGTGGTCGGTGTCCAGCGGGCTCGGGAACGTGGTGCTGCACCTGGCGCTGGTGCTGCTCGGCCTCGCGTACTTCTGGCCGCGCCTGCAGCTCGACCCGGTCGGGCACGAGTACCCGCACCTGGTCGGGCTGTTCATCACCTTCGCCGAGGTGATCTTCGACGCGGGGCTCGGGATCGTGCTGATCTACGGCGGGCACCTGGTCGCCGAGCACTACTACCTGGCGCTCGGGCGGCCGTGGGGGCCGAGCCCGGCGCAGGACCAGACCTGGGGCGGCAACGCGTTCTGGGTGCTGGGGGACCTGGTCGGGCTGCCGTTCCTGGCCGCGCTGGTGCGGCGGATGGTGGTGCAGGGGCGGGAGGAGACCGAGGCGGTGGACGCCGAGCTGGACGCCCGCTTCGCGGCGGCGGCCGAGCGGGCGCGGGAGACGGGGCAGCCGGAGGAAGAGGAGACCGGGATGCGGCCGTGGTGGCTGGACGACCCGAACCTCAAGCACCGGTACGGAGGGTAGGGCGCGGCGGGGGCGGGTGTCTGGTGGCGGGGTGGCCGGGCCTGGCGGGGTGGCCGAGTTTGGCGGGGTGGCCGGGCAGCCGGGTGGCCGGGTCTGGCGGGGTGGCCGAGCGGCTGTTCGCGGCGGGCCAATTATGGCCCTTCGAGGCCTTCCCGACGGCCTCTTGCCCGCATTTCCGCAGGTCAAAAATAGGTTGGCCGGGATCCCCCGCTCCGCTAGCGTGTGACACATCCGGTTCGGGGGCCATTGGGCCGCCCGAGGAGTAGAGAGCAGGAGGTGAACCCCGTGGTCGTTGTCGCCCCGATAGCTGCCCAGGGCAGCACTCGCGTTCACCTCCTTTTCCCGGCCGCCGGCTGAGCCCTTCGCGCCAGCCGTAGCCCGCCGGGACATCTCCTCCCGAAGGGCCACTGCGTTGTTCAACGCTGCCTCCGTTCCGTCGTTCTCTTCTTCCTCCTCTTCCTCGACCTCCGCTGACGCCTCCGGGCTGACCGGCTACGGCTGGACGGCCGAGCTCGCGGAGCTGTTCACCCCGTTCGGCGAGGCCGGGCTGCTCCCGGCGCGGATCGTCCGGGTCGACCGCGGCCAGTGCGATGCCGTCATCGCCGACCCGGAGACGGGCGAGCCGCGCACCGTCCGGTTCGACACCCGGCCGGTGGGCGACGCCGACATGATCAACTGCCCGTGCACGGGCGACTGGGCGGCCGTCGACCTGTACGCCCAGCCGATGGCCTCCGTCGCCGCGCTGCTGCCGCGCTCCACCGCGATCATCCGCAAGGTGGCCGGCAAGCGCTCCGACGGCCAGGTGCTGGCCGCCAACGTCGACACCGTGCTGATCGCCTCCTCCCTCGCGACCGATCCCGACCTCGGCCGGATCGAGCGCTTCCTCGCCCTGGCCTGGGAGTCCGGCGCCGATCCGCTGGTCGTCCTCACCAAGGCCGACCTCGTCGACGACGCCGACTTCATCCGGGCCGACGTCGAGGCGGTCGCCCCCGGGGTCACGGTGGTCGTGGTGAGCGCCGAGACCGGCGAGGGCATGGACGTGCTCCGCGCCTGCACCCCCGGCACCACCGCGGTGATCGGCCAGTCCGGTGTCGGCAAGTCCACGCTCACCAACGCCCTGGCCGGCTCCTCGGTGATGACCGTCCAGGAGGCCCGCGAGGTCGACCAGAAGGGCCGCCACACCACGACCACCCGCGAGCTGATCCCGCTGCCCGGCGGGGGCGTGCTGATCGACACCCCCGGGCTGCGCGAAGTCGGCCTCTACGGTGGCGAGGGCGTGGACCTGGCCTTCGCCGACATAGCCGAGCTGGCCGAGGACTGCCGCTTCCACGACTGCGGCCACCACACCGAGCCCGGCTGCGCGGTGCGGGCGGCGCTGGCCGACGGCACCCTGCCGCAGCGCCGGATGGACAGCTACCTCAAGCTCCAGCGCGAGAACGAGTGGATCGCCTCGCGGTCGGACGCCCGGGTGGCCAAGGCGCGGCTGAAGAAGTGGAAGACGATCAACAAGTCGATGCGAGCCGCGGGAGGTCCGGTGAAGCGCTGAACCCCGGCACCGGCCGGCCGCCGAGCCACGGCCGCCGGCCTCCGCCGGGCCCACCCGGTTCAGCGGAGGTCGGCCGCCAGGCGGAAGCTCTGCAGGACCACCGGAGTGCTGTCGTCCACGGTGAAACCCGGGTCGTCGAGGGCGTCGAGCATCTCCGGACTGCGCCAGAACCGCTCGTGCACCGCACGCCACTCGGCCACGCTGGTGCACCCCTCGCCCTCGTCCAGGGCGTGCTGGAGGTCGACCTCCGCGAGCGGGACCACCCGGACGTCCGTGGTCTCGATCACGGCGACCCTGCGGCCGTCCGAGTCGAGGACCGCGGAGAGCTCACCGGGCAGCGGCAGGGGCTCGCCCTCGTGGTCGTAGTCGGCGACCAGGCCGGTGGTGCTGGTCTTGGCGCCGTCGAGGATCGCCGCGACCAGCTGGTCCCGCAGCGGGCCGGGGAACGCGAACTCGGCCGGAGGCAGGGCGACGACGCGCGGGTCGTCCGGACCGGTGTAGGGGTGCTGCTCGCTCATGCCGCGAGGGTAACGGCGGGACGGCTGGCGGGCCCGCGAATTTCGGGCCCGGGGCTCTCGGCGCCCGGTGCCCGGCCGCTGGAGCCCGGGGCCAGGAGCCTAGGAGCCCAGGCTCCCGGTGCCCGGAGCCCAGGTGCCCAGGCCCGGGGCGTGCAGGGGTGCCGTGCCGTGCGGGTGCTCTCGGGCGCGGGTCGGCGAATGGGCGGGCCAGCAGTCCTCCGGGCCAAGGCGCCATGGGCCGCTGGGCCGATGGGCCATGGGGTGAGGTGGTGGGTGGGTGGTGGGGAGGGTGGGGGCGGGGGAAGGGGGAGGGCCCCCCGAAGCAGGGAACGGCGACGATCAACGGTGATGTCCGATTCCCGCCAGTCACCCCCCGCCCAGTGCCGCAAACTGGACAACGTGATCGACGACGACATCCGGTACCGAGCCGTGGACAGCCGCGACTCCCGCTTCGACGGGGTCTTCTTCACGGCGGTCACCTCCACCGGCATCTACTGCCGTCCGAGCTGCCCCGCCGTGACCCCCAAGCGGGTCAACTGCGTCTTCTACCCCAGCGCCGCGGCCGCCCAGGGGGCCGGCTTCCGCGCCTGCCGCCGCTGCCGCCCCGACTCCGTGCCGGGCTCGCCCGAGTGGAACCAGCGCGCCGACCTGGTCGGCCGGGCGATGCGCCTGATCGGCGACGGCGTGGTGGACCGCGAGGGCGTGGCCGGCCTGGCCGACCGCCTCGGCTACAGCTCCCGCCAGCTGCAGCGCCAGCTGACCGCCGAGCTGGGCGCCGGCCCGATCGCGCTGGCCCGCGCCCGTCGTGCGCAGACCGCCCGCCTGCTCCTCCAGACCACCGAACTGCCCGTCACCGACATCGCGTTCGCGGCCGGCTTCGCCTCCGTCCGCCAGTTCAACGACACCGTGCGCGAGGTCTACGACCGCACCCCCAGCGGCCTGCGCGCCGAGGTCGCCGCCGGTCGCCGCATCGCGACTCCGGCCGGCGGTCTCACCCTGCGCCTGGCCTACCGCGGTGCGCTGGACAGCGAGCACCTGATCGACTTCCTCGCCCTGCGCGCCGTCCCCGGCGTGGAGGAGGTCGTCCCCGGCGCGCGCCCCGGCATGCGCGTGTACCGCCGCACCCTCGCGCTGCCGTACGGCCACGGCATCGCCGAGGTCGAGGGCCTGGCGCCGGGCGAGCCGCCCACCCGGGGCTGGCTGGACTGCCGCCTGCTGCTCGCCGACCTGCGCGACCTGCCGACCGCCGTCCAGCGCCTGCGCATCCTCTTCGACCTGGACGCCGACCCGCTCGCGGTCGACGAGCAGCTCGGCGCCGACCCGCTGCTCGGCCCGCTGGTCCGCGAGCGCCCCGGGCTGCGCTCGCCCGGTCACGTGGACCCGCACGAGCTCGCCGTCCGCGCCGTTCTCGGCCAGCAGATCACCGTCGTCGCCGCCCGTACCCTGGCGGGACGGCTCGCCGAGAAGTACGGCACCGCGCTGCCCGAGCCCAGTGGCGGCCTGCGCCTGCTCTTCCCGACCGCGGCGGCCCTGGCCGCCGCCGATCCGGAGGACTTCGCGATGCCCGCCACCCGCCGTCGCGCGCTCATCGGCCTGTGCGGCGCGCTGGCCGAGGGCACGGTCCGGCTCGACAGCGGGGTCGACCGCGAGGAGGCCGCGGCCGGCCTGCTGGACCTGCCCGGCATCGGCCCCTGGACGGTCGGCTACCTGCGGATGCGGGCCCTGGCCGACCCCGACGTCTTCCTCCCGAGCGACGTGGGCGTCAAGCACGGCCTGCTCCGCCTCGGCGCCGCCGGGGACCCGAAGTCCGCCGCCCGCGCCGCCGAGTCCTGGGCCCCGTGGCGCTCCTACGCCGTCCACCGGCTGTGGGCCGGCCCCGCGACCACCGGCCCCGCAGGCACCGGCCCCGCAGGCACCGGGACCGACACCGGGACCGACACCGACATGAGCACCAGCATCAGTACCAGCGACACCAGTAGCACCAGCACCGGAACGGAGATCGGACGAGCATGAGCACCACCGTCTACACCACCATGGAGAGCCCCTTCGGCCGGCTGCTGCTCAGCGGGGTGCTGCCGGAGGACGGCGGACCGGCCGCGCTGGCCACCGTCACCGTGCCCGGCCAGAAGTACGCGCTGGCCGAGCCCGCCGACGACTGGGTGCGCGACCCCGAGGCGCTCGCCGAGCCGGTCGCCCAGCTGACCGACTACTTCGCCGGCAAGCGCACCGGCTTCGACCTCCCGCTCGCGCCCGAGGGCACCGAGTTCCGCCGCAGGATCTGGGCCGCGCTGGACGAGATCCCGTACGGCACCACCGTCACCTACGGCGAACTCGCCGAGCTGGCAGGGCAGGAGCCGCGCATGGTCCGCGCGGTCGGCGGCGCGGTGGGCGCCAACCCGCTGCTGATCGTCCGGCCCTGCCACCGGGTGCTCGGCGCCGGTGGCGCGCTCACCGGCTTCGCCGCCGGCGTGGACCGCAAGCGCTGGCTGCTGGATCTGGAGGGCGGCACCCTGTTCTGACCGCCGAGGCCCACGGCAACCTCGAACGCCGAACGCGAGCGATCAACTCCGAAGGTCCACCCGCCAGTTGTTGCTCCGCATGAACCGCCCGGGCGGGAACTCGAAGTCCGTCTCGCCGAGCAGTGTGAACCCCGCCTTCGCGCAGACCGCGTTGGAGGCGGGGTTGTCCACCGAGGGGAAGGCGTGCAGGTGGGGGTGCGCGGCCTCGCGGCGGGCGGCCGCGACCGCCGCGCGGGTGGCGGCAACCGCGATGCCCCGGCCCTGGAAGCCGGGCAGCACGTTCCACCCCATCTCATGGACGGTCCGACCCTCCCACGTCCGGGTGCCGTAGCCGACCGTCCCGACCGCCCCGCCCTCGGGCAGCAGCACGATCCGGTACATGCAGCCGAGCCCGGACGGGACGAAGTCCAGGTAGCGCCGGTGCCGTACGAGCAGCCGCTCCTCGCTCTCCGGCCCGCCGACGTGCTTCTTCATCTCCGGTGTGTTGACCCGGCGCAGCAGTGCGAGGTCGTCGTCCGTCCAGGGCTCGATGCGTACGTCCGCGGTGGTCATGCCGGGGACGGTAGCGCCGGACGGGCCCCGGCGACCAGTGATTTCCGGCCGGCCGGCTTCCCGCAGGGCGGTTTCCCGCAGGCCGGTTTCCCGTCGGTGGCTTCCTAGCCGGCGGCGGGCCCCTGCTCGGGCCCGGTGCCCGGCTGGGCGAGGGCGCGGGCGAGCTGTTCCAGCGCGGGCAGCGCGTCGACGACCGCCGTGCGGTCGGCCGGGTCGAGGGTGCCGAGCGCGGCGGCGATCCGGCGTTCGTGGGCGTGCTGCCAGTCGTCCAGCTGTCGGCGCCCGGCCGGGGTGAGGGCGATCCGGGCGGTGCGGCGGTCGCCGGGGTCGGCCTGGCGGTCGACGAAGCCGGCGTCGAGCAGCTTGCCGACCAGTCCGCTGACGGTGTTGGGCGCGAGCCGCTGTCGCGCGGCCAGTTCGCCGACCCGCAGCGGTGCGGCGGCCAGGGTCTGGAGGAGTTCGACCTGCGCCATCGGCAGGGACTCCCACGGGTAGTCGGTGCGGATGCTGCTGCGCAGCGCGCGGCGCAGCCGGGTGACGGTGTCGGTCAGCCGCCGGGCGTGCTCGACCGCCGGGTCGGGACTTCCGGTGGCGGGGTCGGGAACGTGTGGTGACGACGGCATGGCGGACAGCGTATCGCCTGGTACGGGGCGGTTCGGCGGCCGGTTCGGGCCTCGGGGCCGCACGGTGTTGCGGCTCTGTTGCGGGCCTCGCGGCGGGGGTCCCTCCGGCACCGTCCGTACCGTGGGACGTCTCCTGTCGCAGAGCGAGCTGCTCGTAGAAAGAACATATCTGTATCCGATATATTCGTGTCATGAATGCCACTGCCCTTGCCACGAGGCTGCTCACCGAGCGGCCCCGGCCGCGTGGCATAGCCGGCTGGCGCCACGCCCACTGGCTCGCCGTCGGCACGGTCTGTCTCGGAGCCTTCCTCGGCCAGCTCGACGCCAGCGTCATCGCCCTGGTCTTCCCCGCCCTCGGCCGCCACTTCGGCGCGGGCTTCGCCGCCGTCGAGTGGGTCGCCCTGGCCTACCTGCTGGTCCTGGTCGCCCTGCTGGCCCCGATCGGCTGGCTCTCCGACCTGGTCGGCCGCAAGACGATGTACATCGGCGGCTTCGCGGTCTTCGGCCTCTCCTCGCTGGGCGCCGGATTCGCCGGCGGCCTCTGGGTCCTGGTCGGCCTCCGCGCCGTCCAGGCGGTCGGCGCCGCGATGATGCAGGCCAACAGCGTCGCCCTGGTCGCGCGCGGCGTCCCCGGGCACGCGATGCGGCGCGCGCTCGGCATCCAGGCCTCCGCCCAGGGCCTCGGCCTGGCGCTCGGGCCCATCCTCGGCGGGATGCTGGTCGAACACGCCTCGTGGCGCTGGGTTTTCTGGGTCAACGTGCCGATCGCGGTGTTCGGCATCCTGGCCGGCTGGTACCTGCTGCCCCGCACCCGGACGGCCGGCGCCCCGACCGATGCCCCGGCCGCCGTACCGGGCCCCCGCGAGGGCCGGACCGGCACCCACCGGACAGCCGCCCACCGGACCGCCCCCCGCGAGGCCGCCCGCTTCGACCTGCCCGGCCTGCTGCTGCTCACCGGGGCGACCACCACGCTGCTGCTCGCCCTGTCCACCGCCTCCGGACTGCCCCTGCCCGGCTGGGCGGTGGCCGCCCTGCTGCTCGCCTCCGCCGTCCTGGCCCTGGCGCTGGTGCGCCAGGAGCGGCGGGCCGCCCGGCCGATCCTGGCGCCCGGGTTGGTCAACACCCCGGGCGTGCGCTCCGGCCTGGTGGTGGCGCTGATCGGCTACCTGCTGCTGTTCTGCCCGCTGGTGCTGGGCCCGGTGCTGCTCACCGGCGCGGGCGTGTCGACGGCCCACGCGGGCCTGGTGGTCACCCTGCTGCCCGCCGCGTTCGCCTTCGCCGCGACCGTCGGCGGCGGGTGGCTGCCCCGGGGCTGGTCGGACGTGACCAGGTGCCGCTTCGGCGCGCTGCTCACGGCCGTCGGACTGCTGCTGTTCGCCCTGCTGCCGGCCTCGGACGCGGTGGCGTTCCCGCTGCTGGTCGCCGGTTACGGACTGGGCCTGCTGCTGCCCGCCAACAACGCCCTGGTGATGCGGGCGATCCCGGCCCAGTGCTCGGCGGTCGGCGGCGGCATGGTCAACATGGCCCGCAGCCTCGGTACGGCGCTCGGCATGGCGCTGTCCGTCCTCGGTGTCCACCTGGCGGGCGCCGCGTCCGGTGGGCGGACGGTGCTGCTCGCCCTCGCCGCCGTCGCGGCCGCCGCCGCACTGCTCACCCGGCCCGTCCGCACCCGAAGGACCGGACCCTAGGCGTCCGTACGGGCGTTCAGGGTGTCCTGGGCGCGGTTGAGGCCGCGCCGGACCAGGGTCTCCAGGGCGTCCGCGCAGCGGTCCAACTCGCCGGGCATGGCGGCCAGTTCCTCCTCCGAGAACTTCTTCAGCACGAAGTCCCCGACGCTCCGGCCCTTCGGGGGGCGGCCGATGCCGAAGCGCAGCCGGACGAAGTCCCGGGTGCCGAGCACCTCGCCCACCGAGCGCACGCCGTTGTGGCCGCCGGGGCCGCCGCCGCGCTTGAGCCGGGCGGAGCCGAAGGGGAAGTCCAGGTCGTCCTGCACGACCACCAGCCGTTCGACCGGGACGCCGTGGCGGCGCAGCAGCGCGGCCACCGGGCGTCCGGACAGGTTGATGGACCACCACAGCGGCTTGGCCAGCAGCACCCGGTGGCCGTCGATGCCGATCTCGGCGGTCAGGCCGGCGAGCCCGCTCCGGCGGAAGCGGGCGCCGTGCCGTTCGGCGAGCCGGTCCACGGCGAGGAAGCCCGCGTTGTGGCGGGTGAGCCGGAACCAGGGGCCGGGGTTGCCGAGTCCGGCGATCAGCCAGGGGGCGTCGGGGGTCATGCGGGGGTGCTCCGAAGGGGGTTCTGAAGGGGGCGGGGAAGAACGGCGGACGGCCGGGGCGCGGCCGGGACGGTACGGGACCGTCCCCGCCGGCGCCCCGGCCGTCCGGGGAACGCGCGGAACGCGGAACAGGTGGAACAGCTGGAAGAGACCGAACAGGCCGAGCGGGGCGACCGCTCAGGAGGCGGGCACGCCGGGTTCGGCGCCGCGCTCCTTGAGCATGTCGGTCATCAGCTGGAGCTCGGAGGTCTGGGCGACCACCATCGACTGCGCCAGCCGCTTCTCGGTGTCGTTCCGGGCCTTGTCGACATAGCCCTGGGCCATCTCGACGCCGCCCTTGTGGTGCTCGATCATCAGCTGGAGGTAGAACACCTCGGCGTCCCGCCCGTTGAGCGTGCGCAGCTTCGCGATCTGGGTGTTGGTGGCCATGCCGGGCATCAGCGAACCGTCGTGGGCCTGGTACTCGTGGCCCATCTTCATCCACGCCATCGGCGTGGCGGTCGAGTGCTGGGACAGCCCCCACTGGTCCAGCCAGCCCATCATCATCCCGCGCTGGTTGGCCTGGGTGTTGATGATGTCGAAGGCCAGGGTGCGGGTCGGCTCGTCGGCGGTGCGGTCCCGGACGACGAACGACAGGTCCACCGCCTGCTGGTGGTGGGTCGCCATGTCGCGGGCGAACCCGGCCTCGGGGGAGTCGTCCGCCGGGACGGACAGCGTGGACGAGCCGGACGCCGAGGTCCCGCTCGCCACCAGGGCCGGCACCCCGAGCGCCAGCGCCACGGCGGCGGCCAGCGCGGCCGGCCACCACAGGCGGCGGCGGCGCGGGGCCGCGCCGTCCTCCGTACCGTCCAGGTCGTCCGGGCGGTCCGCGTCGGCGGTCACATCTGCCCCATGGTGCAGGAGGCGCCCGGCTCCTGGGTCTGCTTGCCCTGGACGTACTTGGTGAAGAACTCCTCCACCCGCGGGTCGCTGGCGCTGTCCACGGTCAGCTGGGTGCTCCAGGCGTTCAGGGTGATGGTGCCCTGCTCGTCCGGGTACGGGCTCATCATCGAGTACGGGGTCTTCTTGACCTTGTCGGAGAGGGTCTTGATGTCGTCCGGGGTGGCCTTGCCGTTGTACGTCACCCAGACCGCGCCGTGCTCCAGCGAGTGGACGGCGCGCTCGTTCTCGAGCGGCTGGTCGTAGACGTGGGCCATGCAGTCCGCCCAGATGGCGTTGTGGTCGCCGCCGACCGGCGGGGTCATCGGGTAGGTGACCTTGTCCTTGACGTGGGTGCGGCTCAGCTCGCCGAAGGTCTTCACGCCCGGGATGTCCGCGTTGGCGGCGGCCTGCTTGTCCTTCTTCTTCTGGTTCTGGTCCATGACGACCCAGGTGCCGGTGGCGATCGCACCGACCACCAGCACACCGGCCACCACCGAGGCGACGATCTTGTTGCGGCGGTCGCGGCGCTGCTCGGCGGCGCGCAGCTCGGCGATCCGGGCACGGCGGTCGAGGCCGTCCTGCTTGCCGCCGGGCTTGTTGGACTGCTTGGAGGAGGAACCCATGGTGGTCGTCCTTGTCCCCGCCGCACCGGTCGGTGGCGGCGGTCAGGTGGAGTGAGAGGAGGGACGGATCCGTCGGCGGCTGCGCCGGCGGTGGGTTCCGCTCAGGACCGGTGGACCTGGAGTTCGTGCAGGTCGGGAACCGGGTGCGCGCCGTCCAGCAGGCCGGCGGGCACCACCCGGGGCTGCGCGTCGGGCGCGGTCGGGGTCAGCGGTGACACGGCGGGCTGCGGCTGCGGCGGCGGGTTCGGCAGCTGGGCGTCCTGCGGGCAGTACGGGTGGCTGGAGCAGCCGTTGTTGCGCGGAGGCTGGCCGTCGGCGGTGCAGAGGATCCAGTGCCCCTGCTCCTCGGCCGTCCGGTGGTGGTCCGAGGGGTTCGCGGACTTGGCGACCTTCGCGGCACGGCCGGTGTAGGACGCGTGCCCGGTGGCGACCTGGACGCTGACCACGCTGACCACCGTGACGGAGCCGGCCGGGGCCGCGGCCGCCGTCGGATGGCCGGAGCCGTCCACCGCCTTCGCCTGGCCCGCGCACGGCAGCAGCGTCAGCAGCGCGACGAGCAGCAGGACCAACAGCCCACCTGCCGGGCGGCCCGCGGATGCGGCCCTCCCCGGTCGGGGCGAACTGGGGGCCGACGCGGTCATGCGCACATTTAATCAGCCGAACGAGTGATGCGATGCCCCCCACCGGCCCCCATTTTCGGCGGCCCGTACGCCCGGATGACCAGGAAACACCCTGCTCCGGACACATCCGGCAAGCACGGACGGAACGGAAGCGGACGAACGGATGACGCGCCCGGGACCGGGCTCGCGAACCGGCAGGTGAGCGCGGTGGCCGGGACTTTCCGGTGGGTGACCGGTTGTCGCCGAAACCCGGACAGGGTCCTCGCGGGTGGAGAACAATGTCGTCAGCCCGGCCCGCCCGGGGGCGGCGCGACCACGGAACGACCAGGAGCCGTCAGATGAGCAAGCAGGGTGCACCGGCACAGCCGCACCGGCCGGACGACGGCTGGTGGGACGCCGTCTACGACGGTCCGGCGGGCACCCTCCCGGACACCCCGCACGCCGACCCGGGGGACGGCAGCGTGGACGACTGGTTCGACACGGCGGTCGGGCTCATCGGGCAGCAGCGGTCGGCGGAGCCGGAGGTGCGGCCGGATCCGGAGCCGGAGGTGGCGGTTGCGGCGGCTGTGCCGGAGGTCGGGGCCGGGGCTCCCGCGGAGCCTGACGGGTCGGAGGGCGCGGACAACCGGGACAGCATCGACGACTGGTTCGACACCGCGGTCGGCGTGATCGGCGGGGCGGAGGGGATCGGGCGACAGCGGACCTCCTCCGAGACCCACCACGTCCCGGCCCCCGCCTTCGCCGAGGACGCGCCGAAGCCCGCGCCGGAGCCGGAGGTACAGCCGGAGCCGGTACCTGAGCCCGAGCCGGTACGTGAGCCGGAGGCCGTACCGGTCCCGGACCCGGTCTCGCTGGAGAAGCCCACCCCGCCGCCCGCCCCCACCCCGCCGCCCGCCCCCGAACCGCCGCCCGCCCCCGAACCGGAGCCCGAGCCCGAGCCGGAGCCCGTCGTCGCCGAGGCGCCGGCCGAGCCGGAGACGGCGGAGGAGCCGGAAGCCCCCGCGCCCGTCCCCGACCCCCGCCTGGCCATCCGCGCACCGCTCGCCGACGGCGGCGCCGCCGTCCCGCACGTCGGCGAGCGCCCGCCGACCTACGGACCCGAGCCGACGGCCGTACCCGAGGCGGACCCGGGCGCACTGCGCGCGCTCGTACCGGACACCGTGCTGGACGGCGCCCAGTACGGGCCGTCCGTGCTGCGCGCCGCCTCCGTCCGGGGTGACTCCGCGCGCTACCGGGGCGAGCCGCGCCGCGACGCCCTGCTGGTCACCCGGTTCGGCGAGGGCCCCGACGGCCTGCTGCTCGCCGTCCTCGGCGGCTTCGACCGTACGGGCGGCGCCGAGGAGGAGGCGCTCACCGCCGAGGCGGTCGCGGCGGCCACCGGGGAGGCGTGCCACCAGCTCGCGGCCGCGATCGGGCGCAGCCGGGCCGGCCTGGCCGCCGACCTGCGCGCCGGCGCCCGCGACCGGCTCCGCTACGGCCTCCAGCGCCTGGCCACCGGTGCCGCCGCCCCGCTGCGCGCCCTGGTGCCCCGGGAGGAGGAGGACGCGCCGTCCCCGGCGCTGCTGCACTGCCTGCTGGTGTCGCTGGACCCGGAGGCCGGCTACCGGGCGGCCTTCGGCGTCGGCCCGGGCGGGCTCTACCTGCTGCGCTCCGGCCACTGGATCGACGCCTACGCGGCCCGCCTGCTGCACCATCCGGACGGCCAGCCGCCGGTCCCCGAGGCCCCGGTTCCCGGTCCGCGCCCGTTCCGCTTCCGGCTCGTCCCCGTGACGCCGGGCGACATCCTCCTGCTCTGCACCCCCGGTCTCGCCCGCCCCATCGCCGACGAGCCGGCCGTCGCCCACTTCCTCTCCACCCACTGGACCCACCCGCACCCCCCGGGCACCGTCGACTTCCTCCGCCAGGTCCAGGTCCGCGCCAAGGGCTACGCCGACGACCGCACGGCCGCCGCCATCTGGACCGAGTGACCGGGGAGGGCGGCGGCGGGATGCGGAGCGGCGGGGTGCGGTCCCGGGCCGGTCAGGCCGGCAGCCGGCCGTCGAGGAGGAAGGCGGTGAGCGGGTCGCGGATCCGGGGGTCGGTGAAGTCGACGCCGTGCCCGGTGGCGTCCACCGTGACCATCGCCGCCCGGTGGCCGAAGGCCGACCGGACCTGACGGGCCCCGGAGTACGGCGTCGAGGCGTCGTAGCGGTTCTGGAGCATCAGGATGTTCCGCGGCCCGTCCGGGTTCGGGCGCACCGGCGGTTCCTCAGGGCGGTAGTGCCAGAACGCGCAGGGCCAGACGTTGCCGGACATGCCGGCGGTGAGCGGGTAGCGCTGCCGGTCGGCCGCGGTGCGGGCGGCGTAGACGGCGGGGTCGCGGGGCCAGGCGGAGTCGCCGCAGATCACCGCGGACTGGGCGGCGACGAAGTTGTCCGGGATGACCGACGGGAGGCCGCTGCCGGGGGAGCCTCCCGGCGGCGGGGCGGTGCGGGTGGCGGCCATCCGCAGCACCGTGGCGGCCAGCGGGTAGTAGCGAGGTTTGGTGAGCGAGGCGTAGACGACGGCCCGAAGGGTGTTGCCGGTGAGGGTCCGGCCGTCGGGCAGGCCGAACGGCGCGCGGTCGAGCTCCTCGGCGAGCCGCAGGTAGGCGGCCCGTACGGCTTCGGGGGTGGCGCCCAGGTGGAGGGTGTCGTCGCGGGCGGCGAGGTACCGGGCGAGGGCCGGGAAGGCCTCCTCGGTGCCCTCGCTGAACAGGCCGATCGCCTGCTGCTCCCCGCCGGGGGCGACCGTGCTGTCCAGCACCAGGTGCTCGGCGCGGGTGGGGAAGAGGCTCGCGTAGACCTGGCCGAGGTAGGTGGCGTAGGAGGAGCCCAGGTAGGAGATCCGGTGGACGCCGAGGGCGGCCCGGATCCGGTCGAGGTCCCGGGCGGAGTCGGCGGTGGTGATGTCGGCGAGGTACGGGCCGCTCGCGGCGGCGCAGGCGTCGGCGATCCGCCGGGCCAGGTCGAGGTTGGCGGTGATCGAGCCGTCGGGGGCGGGGAAGGGGTAGTTGAGTTCGGCGGCGCGCTCCTCGGCGGGCAGGTCGCAGTGCACGGGGGTGCTGTTGCCGACGCCGCGCTCGTCGAAGCCGATCAGGTCGTAGGAGCGCAGGACGTCGGGCGGCAGGAAGGCGGTGGCCTCCCCGGGGTAGTCGAGGCCGGAGCCGCCCGGTCCGCCGGGGACCACCACGAGGTCGCCGTGGCGGTGGGCCGGGTCGGCGGTGCGGATCCGGGAGACGGTGAGCGTGAGGGTCCCGGCGCCGGGGTGGCGGTAGTCGCGGGGGACGCGCAGCGTCGTGCACCGCTGGCGCGGGTCGCGGGGAAAGGGCGTGCCGTTGGCGTTGGGGGTCGGGGCCGGGCAGGGCCCCCAACGGAGGGCGGTGGGCGCGGCGTCGGCCGTCGGCGGGGCGACGGCCGCGGGCAGGAGCAGGAGGGAGAGCAGCAGGCCACCGGTCGCGGCCGTGCGGCGCAGGATCGCGGTCATACTCTGACGGTAGGTCGGCTCGGCGGCCCCGGCTTCGGAGCGGGGGTGGAGGTCGGCGGCCGGTTCTCCACCCGCCGTTCTCCACCCGGTGGTTGAGCCGAAGCCAAAGCCGAAGCCGGACCCGGATCCGGGGCCGGAACCGGAGCCGGTCAGGCCGCGGGGCCGCTCAGGTGCGCAGGAGGATGCCGGTGACGGCGGTGGCCTGGGTGAGGGCGGTGTCGCGGTGGGCGTCGGGGAGGCCGATGGCGACGGGGACGGCGAGGCCGTCGAGCAGGGCGCGGATCTGGGCCGCGCGGTCGGCGGCGGGGCCGGGGGTGAAGCGGCCGGTGGCGGTGCCCTCCTCGATGAGGGCGACCAGGTCGGCCTGCCAGGGGGCCTCGATCTCCTGCTGGCCCTGGCGGATCTCGGCGCTCGCGGGGGAGCGGCCCCACACCTCGACCCAGAGGATCCAGCGCGGGTCGCCCGCGCCCTCCGGCAGGTAGAGGCGCAGGTAGGCGTCGAGGCGCTGCCAGGCGTCGAGGGTGTGGTCGGCGAGGGCCTCGCGGCGGCGGGCGCCGAGCTGGTCCTCGCTCCAGCGGAGGGTCTCCAGCAGCAGCTGGTCCTTGCTGCCGAAGTAGTAGAGCAGGTGTCCGGCGCTCATCTGGAGCTGTTTGCCGAGCCCGGCCATGGTGAGCTTGGCGAGCCCGTGTTCGGCGATCGCGGCCCGGGCGGTGGCGAAGACCTCCTCGCGGGGGCGGGCCGGCCGGCGCGGGCGGGGGTCGGCCATGTGGGGTTCTCCTCGGTGGGCCTGAGCGTGGGAAGGCGGCGCGGAACGCGGGAAGGCGGCCCGGGCGGGGGCGTACGGCCCCCGCCCGGGCGGGGCGTCAGAGCGCCTTCGGCTGCTGCTGGGTGATGCAGTGGATGCCGCCGCCGTTGGCGAAGATCTCGCGGGCGTCGACGAGTTCGACGGTGCGGCCCGGGTAGGCCTCGGCGAGGATCGCGGCGGCCTCCTGGTCGCGCGGGTCGTCGAAGGCGCACAGGACGACGGCGCCGTTGGCCACGTAGTGGTTGATGTAGGAGTAGTCGACCGGCTCGCCGTCCTCGTCCAGCAGGACGGTGGGGGCGGGCAGTTCGAGGACCTCCAGCGGCCGGCCCTGGGCGTCGGTGGAGGCGCGCAGCACGGCGACCAGTTCGCGGCAGACCTCGTGGTCCGGGTGCGAGGGGTCGGGCTGGACGTGGGCGACCACGACGCCGGGGCGCACGAAGGAGGCGACGATGTCGATGTGCCCGCGGGTGCCGAACTCGTCGTAGTCGCGGGTGAGTCCGCGCGGCAGCCAGATCGCCTTGGTGGTGCCGAGGAAGGCGTGCAGCTCGGCCTCGACCTCCTCCTTGGTCCAGGTCGCGTTGCGGCCCTCGCCGAGCTGGACGGTCTCGGTGACGAGGACCGTGCCCTCGCCGTCGACGTGGATGCCGCCGCCCTCGTTGATCAGCCGGGAGGCGAAGCGCCGGACGTCCGTCAGTTCGCTGATGTGCTCGGCGATGTGCTGGTCCTTGTCCCAGCGGGCCCAGGACTGGGCGCCCCAGCCGTTGAAGATCCAGTCGGTGGCGGCCAGCGAGCCCTTGCCGTCGATCAGGAAGGAGGGGCCGATGTCGCGCATCCACGCGTCGTTCAGCGGGCGCTCGACGATCTCGACCTTCTCGGAGACGTACGTGCGCGCCTGCTCGGTCTCGCCGGTGTTGACGATCAGCGTCACCGGCTCGTACCGGACGATGGTGTCGGCGACGGCGGCCCAGGCCTGGCGGGCGGCGTGCAGCTGCTCGGGGCCGTCGAAGGTGGGGTTGGTGGTGGGGAAGGCCATCCAGGTGCGGTCGTGCGGGTGCCACTCGGCGGGCATCCGGTAGCCGAGGGAGGCGGGCGTGGCGGTGGTCATCGTGAAGTCCTAAGCGGTCAGAGGAAGTAGAGGCGGCTGAGGGAGACGCTGTCGGCGGGTTCGGAGCGCAGCGGCGAGCCGTCCAGGGAGACCAGGCCGGTCTCGGTGACCTCGACGTGGCCGATGCGGGCGTTGCGCACCATGTCGCGCGGTCCGATGCCGCGGGTGTTCCGTACGCCGACCCGGCGGCGGCGGGTGGGCAGCCCGTCGGCGGCCTGGTCGAGGTAGGCGCCGTCGGCGGCGGCCTGGGCGACGAAGGCCACCGAGATGTCGGCGGCGGTCGCGCCGTGGGCGCCGAACTGCGGTCCCAGGACGAGCGGTTCGCAGCGGTCGGTGGAGGCGTTGGGGTCGCCGACCACGCCGTAGGCGGGGAAGCCGGCCTTGAGGACCAGTTGCGGCTTGGCGCCGAAGTGGTCGGGGCGCCACAGCACGATGTCGGCGAGCTTGCCGATCTCGATGGAGCCGACCTCGTGGGAGAGGCCGTGGGCGATGGCCGGGTTGATGGTGAGCTTGGCGATGTAGCGCAGCACGCGCTCGTTGTCGTCGCCGCTCTCCGTCGTCCCGTACGAGCCGGCGCCGTCGAGCGGGCCGAGTTCGGCCTTCATCTTCCCGGCCATGGCGAAGGTGCGGCGCACGGTCTCGCCGGCCCGGCCCATGCCCTGGGCGTCGGAGGAGGTGATGCCGATGACTCCGAGGTCGTGCAGCACGTCCTCGGCGCCCATGGTGCCGGCCCGGATGCGGTCGCGGGCCATCGCGGCGTCGCCGGGCAGGTCGGGCTTGAGGTCGTGGGCGGAGACGATCATGTCGTAGTGCTCGCCGAGCGCGTCCCGCCCGAACGGCAGCGTCGGGTTGGTGGAGGAGCCGATGACGTTCGGCACGCCCGCCATCTTGAGGACGTTGGGGACGTGTCCGCCGCCGCAGCCCTCGATGTGGAAGGCGTGGATGGTCCGGCCGTCGAGCACCTTGAGGGTGTCCTCGACGGAGAGGCACTCGTTCAGCCCGTCGGTGTGCAGGGCGACCTGGACGTCGTACTCCTCGGCGACCCGCAGCGCGGTGTCCAGGGCGCGGGTGTGCGCGCCCATGTCCTCGTGCACCTTGAAGCCGGACGCGCCGCCCTCGGCCAGCGCCTCGATCAGCGGGGCCTCGTCGGAGGACGAACCGCGGCCCAGGAAGCCGATGTTGACGGGCCAGGCGTCGAAGGAGTTGAAGGCGTGCCGCAGCGCCCAGGGGGAGTTGACGCCGACGCCCCAGACCGGGCCGAACTCCTGGCCGATGATGGTGGTGACGCCGGAGGCCAGCGAGGCCTCCATGATCCGCGGCGAGAGCAGGTGGACGTGGGTGTCGACGGCGCCGGCGGTGGCGATCAGGCCCTCGCCGGAGACGATCGTGGTGCCGGTGCCGACGACCACGTCGACGCCGTCGAGGGTGTCGGGGTTGCCGGCCCGCCCGATCGAGGCGATCCGGCCGCCGATCAGGCCGATCGAGGTCTTGCGGACGCCCTGGACCGCGTCGATCACCAGGACGTTGCTGATCACCACGTCGCAGGTGTCGCGGACGGCGGCGGGCTTGAGGTGCAGGCCGTCCCGGGCGGTCTTGCCGAAGCCGGCCAGGAACTCGTCGCCGGGCGCCTGGGAGTCGGACTCGACCCGGACGATCAGTCCGCTGTCGCCGAGCCGGACCCGGTCCCCGGCGCGCGGGCCGTGCACGGCGATGTAGTCGTGCGGGGTGATCGCGCTCACGAGGGCACCTCCGCGTCGTCGAAGCCGGTCAGGTAGCCGGTCGCGCGGGCCTTCGCCAGGGCGGCCTCCTTCGCGCCGGGCGCGTCCAGCGGCCCGTCCACGAGCCCCGCGAAGCCGATCGCGACCCGCTTTCCGCCGATCGGCACCAGGCCGACCTCGACGGTGGCGCCCGGGTCGAAGCGCACCGAGGAGCCGGCCGGCACGGCCAGGTGGGTGCCGTAGGCGGCGGCCCGGTCGAAGGCCAGCCGGGGGTTGGCCTCGAAGAAGTGGAAGTGCGAGGTGACCGAGATCGGCACCCCGGAGGTGTTGTGCACGGGGAGCAGCAGCGTCTCCTCGACCGGGTCGTAGCCGGCGCCGTCGCCGATCAGCGCGCTGCCGGGGGCGTCGTCGCCGAGCGAGCCGGCGCCCTTGAACGGGTCGTTGACGACGGCGAGGCGGGTGCCGTCCTCGAAGACCGCCTCGACCTGGACGACGGTGACCACGTCCGGCACGCCGGGCAGCACCTCGTCGGCGGTGAGCACGGAGCGGCCGGCCTCGATGGCCTCGGCGAGGCGGCGGCCGTCGCGGGCGGCCTCGCAGACGGTGTCCGCGATCAGGGCGGTGGCCTCGGGGATGTTGAGGCGCACGCCCCGGGCGCGGCGGGCGCGGGCCAGTTCGGCTGCCGTGAAGATCAGCAGCCGGTCCCGCTCGGTGGGGGTCAGTCGCACGGTTCCTCGCTCGCGGTCGCCGGGAAGGGGGTCGGCTCGGGTCCTCGGGGGCTGTCGGGATCGATGTTAGAACGGCGTTCAAACATCTCGGGGTCATTGAACCCGCAGCGGGCCGCCCTGTCCAGCGTTGCCGCTCCGCGGGCGTTCGGCCCGCCGGGCGGGGGACGGGGGTGAGCGGGCGGGAGCGGGGGACGGGGGCGAAGAGGACCGGGTGGGCCGGTGCCCGGACCCCGGCGCGCGGCGGGAGCGGGGCAGGGGGCGCGTGGTCGGGCGCACGGTTGGTACGGGCGCCGGGTGTGCGCGGGATCGGGTGGGGGCTTCTTCGAAAACAGCCTCTGCGCTTCGCAAACCTGTCCGGCGCGGGCAGTTGGATCACGCGAACCACCCCGTGCCCCTTTCACCCCACGTGATCGGACGCACACTGTTGCAAACGCCGTCAACTGGGCATGAGGATGAGTGGTCAGAACGAGGGGGCCACCCGGCCGGCGGGGGATCCGGAGGCGGGGGCCCGGATTTCAGGGCGGGGGCATGTGTTGATGGACGGTCAGTCGCGATTCCCGCGGCAGCGGACGAGTTCCGGCGACGCCTACCGGTCCGGGCCGGTCCAGGCGCCGGTCGCCGGCACCGGGACGACCCTGCCGGGTGCGCCGGCACCGGGGTGTGCCGTGCACCGGAGACTGCACCTCACGCTCGATCCGGCGGATCTCGTCGGGGTGGGCGCGGTGCGGCGGCGGTTGCGCTCGGCGCTGAGCCACTGGGGGGTGCCGGAGCTGTCCGACACCGCCGAGCTGCTCTCCTCCGAGCTGGTCACCAACGCGCTGCTGCACACGGGCAAGGGCGCGGTGTTCGACGCGGAGCTCGGCTCGGACCACCGGCTGCGCATCGAGGTGCAGGACGGCACCAGCAGACTGCCCGGGCGGCGGCGCGATCCGGAGGGCGAGTACGCGACCTCGGGGCGCGGCCTGCTGCTGGTGGAGGCGCTCGCGGACTCCTGGGGCGTGCAGCTGCGCGGCGACGGCAAGGTCACCTGGTTCGAGCTCGCCATGCCCTGAGTCCCGCCTCCGGGCGGCATGCTCCGGGCCGTGCGTTCCGGGCCGTGTGTTCCGGGTCGGCGGCAGGACGTACGATTGTTCGCCGTCGATTGATTCGCTGTCGAAGGAAGCCCAGAACAGAAGGCGGAACGGAAGATTTCCGGCCCGTTGGCATTGCCGCTCGGCCGAACATTGGCCAGGATGGTGGGAATGTGTGTCCACGTGCGGGAAGCAGCGGGGAGACCGAACCTCGACTGGCGACCGTCCGTCGCACCGTCCTATCCAGCACGACCCATCACAACGCCACGCGGCCCGTCCGGACGGTCGGCGCGGTCCGCCACGGCAGCGGCAGGAGCAGCATGCCCACTGAGCCCGAGTCGCCGGGGCCGGCGCTTCCTCCCGGCGCGGCGCCCGTCGTCGAGCCGCGGACGGTGGCGCCGCGAGCCGTAGAGCCGAGGACCGTGGAGCCGCGCACCGCCCGGCCGAGAGCCGTCGAGCCGCGTGTCGCCGAGCAGCCGGGCGCCCCGGAGCCGCGCACCTCCGGGCAGCCCGCCGCCGGCCCCACCACCACCGGGACGGGCCGGGCCCGGCCGCCCGCCCAGTCCTCGCGCCGCGGCTCCGCGGTGCGCCCGTCCCCGAGCCTCGCCGCCGCCCGGCTGGCGCCCGTGCTGTCGGGCGGCCTGCCGCCGTCCTCCGCGGACACCATGCCGGACTGGCTGGAGCCCGCGATGGCGGCCAACGGCATCGGCTCCTTCGACTGGGACATCCGCCGCGACGTCCTGGAGGGCGACCAGCGGGCCTGTGCGATCGTCGGACTGGACGCCCTGGGGCAGAGCCGCTTCGACCGTACGGCCGCCTCCTTCCTGGCCATGCTGCACCCCGAGGACGCGCCCGTGGTGCGCCGCCGGGTCGAGCGCGCGGTGTCCGAACTGGGCCAGTGCGGCGCCTACTACCGGACGGTCGGGGCGAACGGCGGCATGCGCGCGGTGCGCTTCCGCGGCCGGGTGCTCGCCGACGCCTTCGGCCGGGCCTCCCGGATGGTCGGCTTCGTCTGGGACGCCACCGTCGAGCTGCACAAGCGGGACCACGCCGACCGGATGGCCCTGCTGCGCGAGGAGCGCTCCCGGTTCATCAAGGAGGCGGCGCGCGCCCTCTCCGAAGCCGTCACCGTGCGTGACGTGGCCCGGGTGTTCACCGAACTGCCGCTGCCCGGACTGCCGCCGGACGGCCTGGTGCTGGCCTCCTTCGAGGCCGGACGGGCTCAGATCCTCGGCGCCTCCGGCTACCGCTCCGACTCGCTGGCGGTCTGGGACCGCACCGTGCTGCCGCCCGGCCACCCGGCCGCCGAGGCGCTGCGCCACCGCGCGCCGGTCTTCGTCTCGACCCGCGAGGACTTCCGCGACGGCTACCCCGAGGTGTGGGAGCAGACCAGCCGCACCGGCCGGGGCTCCTGGGCGTACCTGCCGCTGGTGGCCAGCGGCCGGGCGATCGGCGTCTGCGTGGTCAGCTTCGACGACGAGCGCGAGCTGGACGCCGACGAGCGCACCCTGCTGACCACCCTGGGCGGGCTGGTCGCCCAGTCGCTGGCCCGGGCCCGGCTGCACGACGCCGAGCACGAGCTCGCGGCCGGCCTCCAGCGGGTGATGCTGCCGCGCACCGTCCCGTCCGTCCCGGGCGTGACCACCGCCGTGCGCTACATCGCGGCCGGCTCCGGCCTCCAGATCGGCGGCGACTGGTACGACGTGGTGCCGCTGCCCGGCGGACACGTCGGCCTGGTGATCGGCGACGTCCAGGGCCACGACGTGCACGCCGCCGGGATCATGGGCCAGCTGCGGATCGCGCTGCGCGCCTACGCGGCCGAGGGCCACCCGCCCGCCGCCGTGATGGCCCGCGCCTCCCGCTTCCTCGCCGACCTCGACACCGACCACTTCGCGACCTGCACCTACGCCGAGGTCAACGTGGACTACGGCGTGGTCTACGCCGTCCGGGCCGGTCACCTCGACCCGCTGGTGCGCCGCGCGGACGGCACCGCCGCCGTGGTGCCGGTGGCCGGCGGGCTGCCGCTGGGCATCGACCCGGACCAGGAGTACCGGGTCACCCGGTTCAGCCTGGACCCGGGCGAGACCGTGCTGCTCTGCACCGACGGCCTGGTCGAGGCGCGCGGCATGGACCTGGACGAGGGCATCGCCCGGCTCGCCCGGGCGCTCGCCCGCCCGCTGCCGGACGCCGGGCAGGCCGCCCGCGACCCGCTGGAGGAGCTGGCCGAGCGGATCGCCTCCCAGGCCGCCGACTCCAGCGAGCGCGAGGACGACATAGCGCTGCTGCTCCTGCGCTGGGACGGCCCGGCCGGCGGGCTGGCCGCCCAGCAGCTGCGCCGCCGGATCGGCCAGGCCGACCTGGCGCGGGTCGCCGAGGTCCGGGCCGAGCTGCGCGACGCGCTGCGCCGCTGGGGCGTGGCCGAGTTCATCGACACCGCCGAGCTGCTCTCCTCCGAGCTGGTCACCAACGCCATCCGGCACACCGACCGGGACGCCATGTTCACCGCCCGGCTCTACCGGGAGCCGGAGGCGGACGGCGGCCGGGCCCGGCTGCGGGTCGAGGTGGAGGACGAGTCGGACCTCTGGCCGACCCGCCGGACGCCGGGGGAGCAGGCCTCCTCCGGGCGGGGTCTGATGCTGGTCGAGGCACTCGCGGACTCCTGGGGCGTGGAGCCGCGCGGCTCCGGCAAGAGGATGTGGTTCGAGCTCAGCGGGACGTCGGCGGCCTGAGCCCCGGCCCGGGGCCCGGTCTCCGGCTCCCGGGGCGCCGACGGGGGAGCGGTCAGCCGAACTGCTGCTCCAGGTCCTTCAGTTTGCGTTCCATCTCGTCCAGCCGGGGCAGCGTGACGGTGTCCTCCTCCAGGGTGAGGTCGATGGTGCGCCGCTCCGGACGGGCCGGCAGGCCCGGCTGGACGACCGTGCCCTCGGCCGGTTCCACCTCGCGCGGACCGGCGGGGCGCTCCACCTCGGGGCGCTCGGCCCCGACGCGCTCCGCCGGCACCCGCTCCGTCGAGACGCGTTCCACCCCGGGGCGGTCCGCCGCGGCGGCCGTCGCGGGCTCCGCGCCGGACCCCAGCCGCCGCGCCGTGCCGCCACCGCGCCGCCAGGCGCTGTGGGAGCGGTTGATCGCCCGGATCTCGGCCCGTTCCCGGCGCCCGGCCAGCTTGCGGCGCTGTTTCTCGTCGGCGCGCTCCCGCTTGTCGTCGCGCACCTCCTCGACCGCCTCGTCCAGGCTGCGGACGTTCTCCAGCAGCATCAGCGACCAGGCCGCGTAGGTCTCGCGCGGGGCGCGCAGCCAGCGGACGATGCGGATCTGCGGCAGCGGGCGCGGCACCAGGCCCTGCTCGCGCAGCGCGGCCCGGCGGGTCTGCTTGAGCGCCCGGTCGAACAGGATCGCCGCGGAGAGGGACATGCCGGAGAAGAACTGCGGGGCGCCGGCGTGGGTCAGGCCGCGCGGGGCGTGCACCCAGTTGAACCAGGCCGAGGCGCCGGCGAAGAGCCAGACCAGCAGCCGGGAGCCGAGCGCCGCGTCGCCGTGGCTGGCCTCGCGGACGGCGAGCACCGAGCAGAACATCGCGGCGCCGTCCAGGCCGAACGGGACGAGGTACTCCCAGCCGCCGGACAGGCCCAGGTTCTGCACGCCGAAGCCGACCAGGCCGTGGAAGGAGAGGGCGGCCGCGACGCCCGCGCAGCAGAACAACAGGGTGTAGGAGGCGCCGCCGTACAGGGATTCCTTGCGGCGGCGCCGTTCCTCGGAGCGTTCCCAGGAATCCGTGCCGGCGGTGGAGGAGGCGGACCCCCGGCTGCGGAGCAGGGCCACCAGGAGTGCGCTGACCAGCAGCCCCACGACCACGGTGATCGCCCATCCGAGCGGTATGTCGGACAATTTCATCGCCGAAACCAGCCTCGCTTTCCTGTGTCGCTTTTCTGCGTCGTGACGGCGGGGACCATCATGGCGGACGCGCGGCGAGGAAATGGCCGATTCGCCGTCAATGCGCTGAGGAGAGGGATTTCTGACCCGGTTACCATCGCATTGTCATGCGAATTTGAAGCGGGCTTTTCCCGGAATCGCGGGCTTTTCGGACCTGATATCGGACAGGTTTTCGTCAACGCCGCGTGACGCGCGGACAGCCGCCGCACATGTCCTTCGGATCGGCGGTGTAGACGAGGCAGCAGCTGGCCCGGGAGCGCTCCAGGACCGGAGCGCCACCGCCCCCGGGCGCCGGGGGCGCGAATCCGGCGCCCGGGATGAAGGGGGCCGGGGCCGGAGCGGGGCGGTCGCCCGCGCCGGGCGTGCGCGCGGGGTCGGGGGGCCCGCCGGGCGCCAGCAGCGCGGACAGTTCGGCGCGCGCCCGCTCCTGCTCCCCGAGCAGCCCGCCCGCGTAGCAGAGCCCCTCCACCACCGCGTCGGTGGCCATCGCCCACAGCACCCGGGGCCCGCGCCGCGCCTCCGGGCCGAAGGCGGTGAGCACCGGGGCCAGGAAGGCGCCCAGCGCGGACCGCAGGGCGGCGGCCAGCGCCGCCTCGTCCGGCACCGTCCGGGCCCACTCCGGGCCGACGGCCGTCCCGGGCTTCGAACCCGCCCCCGACCCGGCCGCCGGGTCGTCCGGAAGGCAGGCGAACTCCGCCGGGCGGACGGTCAGTTCGACCGCGTCGGGGCGCCGGCGCAGCGCGACGTCCCCGAGGCCGAGCAGCGGGACGCGCCGCTCCAGGAACCACGGCAGCGTGAACAGCAGCGAGACCGGCCAGACGAAGCGGTGCAGCCCGAAGCCGGCCGCGACGTCCGGGCGCAGCGGCTGCCCGTAGCGGGCGAGGCCCTGCCGGGCGTCGTGGGCGATCAGCTCGCGCACCGCCTCGGGGCGGGCGGCGAGGTCGGCGACGGGCAGCCAGCCGCCGCCGCGCCGGGGCGGTGCGCAGCGCACCGTCAGGACGGGGGTGAGTCCGGACAGCCGGTGGTACGAGGGGGCGCCCGGGGCGGTGGGGGCGGGGGTGCGCGCCCCGGTGGCGCGGGGGACGCGCGGCCTGGGGCCGGGCCGGGTGCTGCTCGCGGTCATGGACGGCCCCATCGGGTCGACCGGGGCGCCCATGGTCCGCCCGGCGGTGCCCGGCCGGGTGGTGGCGGCGCCGGACGCGGCCGGACCGGGGCATGGCGGTGCCCGGGGAACGGCAAGGCGACCTGGCCGGGGTACTGCTCCCCCCGGCCAGGTTAGCCTCACCTTAGCTGATCGTCCCCCCGGTCTCGCTGGTGATGCGCCCGTCCGGGGGAGCACCGGTTGTGCGGAGGGCGTTCAGCTGGCGCGCGAGCCAGACCGGCACGCCGCCCAGGGCGTCCACCAGCCGGGTCGCCTCGGCCCGCAGCCGCGCGGCCTCGGGCGGCTCGGACACCTCGGCGAGCGCCGCGAGCGCCGGCGCCACCCCCACCGTGAAGCCGAGTTGCTCGCGCAGCCGCAGGGAGGCGTCGAAGCCCTCCCGGGCGTTCCCGCGCTCCCCGCGCGAGAGCGCCAGCGCGGCCAGGTGCCGCCAGGTGTACGAGCGCAGCAGCTCGTCCCCGCGTTCGCCGGCGCCCTCGTGCGCCCGCCGGTAGGCGATCCAGGCCGCGCTGCGGTCGCGCAGCAGGTTCTCGGCGACCAGTCCGCGCCGGAAGTCCAGCAGCGGGCGGCCCGGGGCGTCCGGCGGCAGCAGGGCCGAGGTGCGGCCGAGCGCCGCCTGTGCCTCGTCCAGCCGGTCGCGCGGGCCGAGGACGCTCGCCACGTACGCGAGGAAGCCGCGGGCGCAGGCGGCGGCCGCGCGCTGCTCGGTGCCGGAGGCCAGGGCCTCCGCCAGGCGCAGCGCCTGTTCCGCCTGGGTCCAGTTCGCGGCGGTGAACAGGCATTGCTCGATGAGGAGTTCGGCCCGCCCCAGGGCCGCGTCCGGGTCGTGCTCGGCGGTCGGTCGCAGTAGTTCGGCGGCCTCCTGCCAGCACCCCCGGGACCTCAGCCGCCACACGGTGTCACCCGGCTCCTCCGCTGCCGCCCGCCCCCGCCCCTCCGGGTTGCTCGGGTCCCATCCGTGCTCCGACAACGCCACCTCCTTGTGTGCGCCATCCGGCATGGGCACGGACCTGCCCCTGAGGCCCTGTCGCCACGACCCGCACGCATGGCGACGACAGGGCGAAAGGCCCGCGCTGTGGCGGCAATTCAACACGGGGGTGAGCTTGTGCACCAGATCACGAGCGAAGGTTGTTGCTTTTGGAAGAGAAATGATCTAGGGGTGCGCGAGGGAAAGGGACCGGAGGGGGCCGGTGGGGCGGCCCGGCGGGGCCGCCCGGTGGGTCAGGAGGTCCAGCCGGTCTCCATCAGGGCCTCGGCGGCGCCGTTCGCGGGCTGCGGCACGCCCGCCAGGTCCAGGCTGAACAGGGCCACCAGCAGCTGTTCGCCGCGCACGGTGGCCTGGTGCGAATAGCCCGCGAGGGTGAACATCGCGGCGGCCATCTCCTCGGCGTGCAGGGTCTGGAGCCAGAGGCACTCGACCGACTTCACGTCGGCGGGCTCGGTCCAGGTGTCCACCTGGGCGACCATCCGGCCGCCCAGCAGGGTGACCCCGTCGCGCTCCTGGGACTCGGTGAGCTCCAGGTCGTCGAAGCCGAGCCACTCCAGGTAGCGGGCGGCGGTGAACACCGCGTCCTGCGAGGTGCGCACCGGGTGCGGGCGGAACGGCGCGCGGTGGCGGAACGGGCGGGAGCGGCCGGTCGGGGACGGTGCGGGCGGGGCCGGGGCGGGGGCGTTCGCCGGGTGGGCCGGGAGCGGGCGGGCGGCCTGCGGGCCGGGGGCGGCGAGCGGGGCGGCGGTGCCGGTGCCCAGGCGGGTGGCGCGGTCCACCGGCAGCCGGACGGTGGCGCCGCAGTTGCAGGTGAACTCGGGCTGCGGCCACTGGTCGGAGCGGCCGCAGTGCGGGCAGCGCATGCTCAGCCAGGAGTCCTCCCAGGACCGGAAGCGCACCTGCACCGGCACTCCGCCGCGCAGCAGCGGCACCTTGAGCGAGGCCCCGCACGGACAGGGGAGGGAGGGCGGTTCGTAGAGGTGCTCGCGGCGGCAGGCGGGGCAGCGGATCGCCCGGGCGCCACCGCCGGGCCCCGTCCGAGCGGGGTCGTGTCCGGTGAAGTCGTCGGGCAGTCCGGCCATCGCGGGCTCCGTCCGTCGGTGTCGGGTGGGTGGGACGTCTCCCATGCTCCCCGAAATGTCCGGCGCAGGACGCGGAATGGGGCAATCCTCAGGGACGGATCAGGGGATCCTGCCTGCTCGGGTAGGGAAGGAATCCTTCCGGAGGGGGATGCCCGGCGGGGCGGACCGGGACGTTCAGCCGGCGGACCAGCGGGCCAGGTCGGCGGGGGTGTCGAGGTCGTCCGGGGCGGCGACGTCGGCGCACTCGACCAGGACGAGCTCCGCCGCGTGCGCCGCCAGCAGGGCGCGGGCCCCGGCGTCGCCGCGGGCGCCCGCCGCCGCCTCGGCGAAGTGCCGGGCGCCGATCAGCACCGGGTGTCCGCGCCGCCCCTCGTAGGCCGCCGCGGCCAGTTCGGCGCCCGCCCGGTGGGCGGCCAGCAGCCGGGCCACCGCGGCCGGGGTGACGCCGGGGGTGTCCACCAGCATCACCAGTGCCGCCGAGGCGTGCGGCGGCAGCGCGGCCAGGCCGGCCCGCAGCGAGGAGCCCATGCCCTGCGCCCAGTCCGGGTTGCCGACCAGTCGGCAGCCCGGCAGGTGCGCGGTGGCCCGGACCCGTTCGCCCGCCGCGCCCAGCACCACCGTGACCTCCGTGCAGCCGCCGGCCCGGACCACCGCCACCGCGTGCTCCACCAGCGGCCGGCCCCGGTAGCGGAGCAGCGCCTTGGGCCGCCCGCCGAGGCGCCGCCCGCCGCCGGCGGCGAGGACCAGGGCGGCGACCGGGCCCGGTCCGGCGGGTGTCGGCGCTGTCTGCATGGGGCCAGCCTGCCCGGTCGGGGCCGGGGCGCGCATTGTGGGAAGCCACAAGCGGAGGCGGTGCGCGGTGGCCGCGCCCCGGCGGTTCGGCCGCTGGCCGGGGCGGGCCCGCCCCGCCTGTACTGGGCCGATGAACACGGCCCCGTACAACCCCGCCCCGCGCACCACGCCTCCGCGCACCACGCCTCCGTACGACACACGACCGCACGACAGCGAGGCCCCGCCCCCGCTGGTGGACCGCTTCGGCCGGGTCCACACCGATCTGCGGGTCTCGCTGACCGACCGCTGCAACCTGCGCTGCACCTACTGCATGCCGGCGGAGGGGCTGCCCTGGCTCGGGCGCGCCGGGCTGCTGGGGGACGACGAGGTGGTCCGGCTGGTGCGGATCGCGGTGGAGCGGCTGGGGGTGCGGTCGGTCCGGCTGACGGGCGGGGAGCCGTTGCTGCGGCGGGGGTTGGCGGGGCTGGTCGGGCGGATCGCCCCGCTGGGGGCCGAGTTGTCGTTGACCACGAACGGGATCGGGCTGGCGCGCGCGGCGGCCGGGCTGGCGGCGGCGGGGCTGGGGCGGGTGAACGTCAGCCTGGACACGCTGCGTCCGGAGCGCTTCGCCGCGATCACCCGGCGGGACCGCATCGGTGACGTCCTCGCGGGGCTGGCAGCGGCGAGGGCGGCGGGGCTGGGGCCGGTGAAGGTGAACGCGGTGCCGGTGCGCGGGGTCAACGACGACGAGATCGTGGAGCTGGTGGAGTTCGCCGTCGGGCACGGGTACCGGATGCGGTTCATCGAGTCCATGCCGCTGGACGCGCAAGGGGCGTGGGACCGTTCGGCGATGGTGACGGCGGCGGAGGTCCTGGCGGCACTCGAGGAGCGGTTCGACCTGGTCCCCGTCGGCCGGTCCGGCAACGCCCCGGCGGAGGAGTGGCGGATCGCCGGTACGGACGCGGTCGTCGGCGTGATCGCCTCCGTCACCCGGCCGTTCTGCGGCGGCTGCGACCGGGTGCGGCTGACGGCGGACGGGCAGCTGCGCGCCTGTCTGTTCGCGACGGAGGAGTCGGACCTGCGGGCGCTGCTGCGCGGCGGGGCGGACGACGCGGCGATCGAGGCGGCCTGGCGGGCCGCGGTGGCGGGCAAGGGGCCCGGACACGCCGTCGGCAGCGCGGAGTTCGTCCGGCCCGACCGCCCGATGTCCGCCATCGGCGGCTGACGGCGCCGCCCGGGCCCCGGACCAGGGGGTGAGCGGGTGTGAGCTTCGACATGCTCGGCGGGATCGCGTGGCGTCGGCTTGACCTCCCCCCGGGCGGCTGGTCTGCTGGCTTGCCGTCAACCCGCCCCTGACCTCCGGAGTTCCCCGTGCCCGCCCGCCGCTCCACCCTGTCCGCCGCCACCGTGTTCCTGATATGCGCGCTCGCGCTGGTCGGCTGGCTGATCGGCGGCCGCGACCACAAGTCGACCGGCCCCAAGGCCAACGGCGGCACCGCCGCCGCCGGGGCCACCGGCACCAGCCCGCTGCAGAACCCGGACGGCACCAAGCCCGGCCTGGCGCCGCTGACCACCCCCGAGGAGCAGAAGGCCGGCCGGGACGTCATCGCCAAGGTCACCACCGCCGCCGTCGGCACCAAGGACGGCTACGACCGCAACGAGTTCGGCCCCGCCTGGACGGACAACGTCGAGGGCGTCCCGTTCGGCGGCAACAAGTGCGACACCCGCAACGACCTGCTGGCCCGCGACGGCACCGCCGTCGAGCACAAGGACGGCTCGGACTGCACGGTCACCGCGATGACCATCTGGGACCCGTACACCGGCAAGAGCGTCCAGTGGACCAAGCAGCAGGCCTCCAAGATCCAGATCGACCACGTGATGCCGCTCTCCTACGACTGGCAGATGGGCGCCAGCAAGTGGGACAAGGCCAAGCGCGTCCAGATCGCCAACGACCCGCTGAACCTGATCCCCGCCGACGGCTCGCAGAACGCCTCCAAGGGCGACTCCGGCCCGGCCTCCTGGCTGCCCGCCAACACCGAGATCCGCTGCTCCTACGCGGTGCGCTTCGCCCAGGTCTCGCTGAAGTACCAGCTGCCCGTCACCGAGGCCGACAAGAAGACCATGCTCCAGCTGTGCGGCGGCTGACGAAACGTCAATCCCCGCCGTCGAAGGGCGGGCGCGGTGTGCCCCCGGTGACGGCCGGGCGCGGGCCGGGTGGTATTCGTGGGCGGTGGCCCCGATGATCTCCCCGCTCCCCCGGTCGGCCGGGCGCGCCGTGCCCGCCCTCGCCGCCGCCCTCGCCCTCGCGCTGTCGAGCGGCTGCACGGGCGCCGCCCGCCCGGCCGTCCGCCCGCCGCTGGACGAACGGGTCGCCGCCACCGCGGCCCCCGCCCTGCGCGCGCTCTACGACCAGCGGATCGACTGGCGGAGCTGCCCCGGCGAGGACGACGGCGACCAGGACGCGGCCGCCGTGCGGTGCGCCACCCTCAAGGTCCCGCTGGACTACGCCGACCCGGGCGGCCGCACCGTCGACGTCGCCCTCGCCAAGGTGGCCGCCGCCGACCCGAAGCGGCGGCTCGGCACCCTGCTGCTCAACCCCGGCGGCCCCGGCAACTCCGGTGTCGACATGGTCCGTTGGGGCTGGCAGAGCTACCAGGGGCCGCTGCACGACCGGTACGACCTGGTCGGCTTCGACCCGCGCGGCGCCGGCGACACCACCCCCGTCCACTGCCTGGACGACCGCACCCGCGACCAGTGGAACGCCACCGACGACCCGGCCTACGACCACGCCCGGATCCTCGCCGAGGCCTGCCGCGCCCGGCACGCCGACCTGCTCCCGCACCTCGGCACCCGCGACACCGCCCGCGACCTCGACGTGCTGCGCGGCGCCCTCGGCGAACGCCGGCTGGACTTCCTCGGCTTCTCCTACGGCACCCACCTCGGCGCCCGCTACGCCGAGGAGTTCCCCGAGCGCACCGGCCGGCTCGTCCTCGACGGCGCCGTCGACCACAGCGCCCCCGCGGCGCGGCTCGGCATCGAAGCCGCCGTCGCCGCCGAGACCGGGCTCCGGGCCTTCGCCGCCGCCTGCGCCACCGAGGACGGGCCGGCCTGCCCGCTCGGCGCCGACCCGGCCGCCGCCCCGCAGCGCCTCGCCCGCTTCCTCGACGGCCTGCGCGACCACCCGCTGCGCGCCGCCGACGGCCGGACCCTCACCGCCGCGCTCGGCTGGGTCGCCGCCCTGGACGTCCTCTCCGACGGCCGCCGCTCCTGGCCCCGGCTGCGCGAGGCCCTCGAACCGGCCGTCACCCGGGGCGACGCCGACGGCCTGCTCGCCCTCGCCGACGGCGCCGACGGCCGCGGCGAGGACGGCCGCTACCGGACCCCGGCCGACGCCTTCGCCGCCATCTCCTGCGCGGACGGCCCGCCGCCGCCCACCGAGGCGGAACTGCGCCCGGCCCTCGCCGAACTCGCCGCCCGCGCCCCGTTGACCAGCGGGCACGACCCGGTCGGCACCCTGCTCGAAGCGGACTGCCGCCCCTGGCCGTACCGTCCGGCCGAGCCGCCGCGACCGGTCCGGGCGCCGGGCAGCGCCCCGCTCCTGGTGATCGGCTCCACCGCCGACCCGGTCACCCCGTACGCCTGGGCCGAGCGGCTCTCCGCCGGGCTGGAGCACGGCGTGCTGCTCACCCGGGAGGGCGACGGGCACACCGCGTACGACAAGAGCGGCTGCGTCCGGGCGGCCGTGACGGCGTTCCTGGTGGACGGGCGGCTGCCGGCGGCGGGTACCCGCTGCGGGTCGGACTGAGGGCGCCAGGGTCCGGATGAGCTCGGCGGGGGTCGGCCGGGGACAGCGCGGAGGGGGCGTGCCGCTTTCGCGCGGCACGCCCCCTCCGGGGTCGCGGCCCTCGGTCAGGAGGTGGGGGCCGTCAGGTCGTAGAAGGTGGTCGAGCCGATGGTCTTCGCGGTGAAGTGGGCGGTCACCCAGGACTCGATCTGGGCGGACTCGCTCTGCTGCCCGCCCTCGCCGCCCGCGCCGCCGCCGAAGCCGCGGCGGGAGCCGCCCGCACCGATGAACCAGTGCACCTTGCCCTCCTGGACGTACTTCTGGAAGCCGGCCAGGGTCAGCGAGGGGTCGGTGCCGTTGAAGCCGCCGAGGGCCATCACCGGTTCGCCGGTGGCGAGTTGGTAGCCGGCCGCGGTCTGCGAGCCGATCGCGGCGGCCGCCCAGGTGTAGTGGTCGGCGTTCTCCTTGAGCATGGCGGCGACCTCGTCGGTCACCTTGGGGCCGTCGAGCAGGCCGCCCATGCCGCCGGGGGGCGGGCCGCCGGCCGTGCCGTCGACGGCGCCGCCGGGGAGTCCGCCCGCGCCGTCGGTGCCGGTGCCCTCGGGGTCCTGGGTGCCGGGGAGGCCGGTGCCGCCGCCGGTGCCGCGCTCGTGGCGGCCGTTGGCGCGGTCGCCGCCGTTGCCGATGCCGCCGCCCGGGAAGCCCTGCCCGGGCGCGAAGCCCTGCTGACCGCCCTGACCGCCCTGACCGCCCGCGAAGCCCCCCTGGCCACCCGGGCCGCCCTGGCCGAACCAGTGCCCGTTGCCGTTGCCGGTGCCGCCCGGGAAGCCCTTGCCGCCCCGGTGCCCCATGCCGCCCGGCCCGGACCCGCCCTTCACGCCCGGCCCGGCGGTCACGATCGAGCCGGTGTGCGGGGAGTTCACGGTGTCCACCGCGTACGCGGCCGGACCGCCGAGCGCCGCCGCCAGGCCCACCAGGCCCGCCACCGAGGCGATCCGCGCGCCGGCCCGGCCGGAGACCCGCCCGACGAACGGCCCGGCCGCCAGCGCGGCCGCCGCGAGCAGTCCGCCGGCCAGCACCGCCCAGCGCAGCCACGGCAGGAAGCCGGAGCTGCGGCCGAGCAGCACGAACGCCCAGACCGCCGTCACCGCGAGCGTCCCGGCCAGTACCAGCGCCCAGGGCACCCGGTGCCGGGCCCGCCACAGCCCGTCCACGCCCATGCCGACCAGCGCCGCGACGGCCGGGGCCAGCGCCACCGTGTAGTACTGGTGGAAGATCCCGGACATGAAGCTGAAGACCAGCGCGGTGGAGAGCAGCCAGCCGCCCCAGACCAGGAAGGCCGCGCGGGCGGTGTCGGCGCGGCCGTAGCGGCGGGTCGCCCAGAGGCCGGCCAGCAGCAGGATCAGCGCGGCCGGCAGCAGCCAGGCGATCTGCCCGCCGATGTCGGTGCCGAACATCCGGGTCAGGCCGGTCTGCCCCCAGCCGCGGCCGCCGGGCGCCGCGCCGCCCGGCAGGTCGACCCCGGCCGGCATCCGGGCGCCGCCGCCCACGCTGCCGCGCTCGTTGCCGTCGACCCGGCCGAGGCCGTTGTAGCCGAAGGTGAGCGAGAGGAAGCTGTTGTCCTGCGAGCCGCCGATGTACGGGCGGGCCGAGGCGGGCATCAGCTCGACGACCGCCACCCACCAGCCGCCCGAGACCAGCAGTGCCACGCCCGCGAGCAGGGTCTGCCGCACCCGCCGCCAGAGGCCGGTGGGCGCCACCACCAGGTAGATCACCGCGAAGGCGGGCAGCACCAGGAAGGCCGCCAGGGTCTTGGTGAGGAAGGCGAGGCCGAACATCACCCCGGTGAACACCAGCCACCGGGTGCCCGCCGCCTCGACGGCCCGGACCATCCCGTACGCGGCCAGCGTCAGCAGCAGCACCAGCAGTGCGTCCGGGTTGTTGAAGCGGAACATCAGCGCCGCGACCGGGGTGAGCGCCAGCGCGGCGCCCGCCAGCAGGCCGCCGAGCGGGGAGAAGCGCCGGCGCACCGTCGCGTACAGCACGCCGACGGTGGCCGCGCCCATCAGCGCCTGCGGGGCCAGCACCGACCAGGAGGAGAGGCCGAAGATCCGCGCCGAGAGCGCCATCGGCCACAGCGAGGCCGGGGGCTTGTCGACGGTGATGAAGTTCGCCGCGTCCGAGGAGCCGAAGAAGAAGGCCTTCCAGCTCTGCGAGCCAGCCTGCACGGCGGCCGAGTAGAAGGAGTTGGCCCAGCCGGAGGCGCTCAGGCCCCACAGGTAGAGGACGGCGGTCGCGGCCAGCAGCGCCAGCAGGGCCGGGCGCACCCAGCGCGGGTCGTCAGCGCGCCCGCGCCAGGCGCGGGCGGGGAGGGTGCGCAGCCGGTCGGGCCAGGTGGCGAACCCCTTGGGGCCGGCGGGCGGCAGGGGCTGTTCGGGGAAGAGCGGCGCCGGGTCCGGCCGGACCGGGTCCGGCTGCGGCACCTCCGGCGGCGGGTAGTGCGCGGCCTCGGGCCACGGTTCGCCGGCCGGAGGGGAGTAGCTGCTCGTGGTCATGCGCCATACCGTCGGTGGCGTGCCTGAGAGAACCGTGAGACGGGAGTGTGAGGCGCGTGTGATCTGGAACGTCAGGCGGATGGCGGTACGGCGAGGTGCTTGCCCAGCCACTCCAGGGCCGGGGGGATCTCCCTGGTCCAGGTGTGGAAGTTGTGGCCGGCGGTGTCCAGGGTGATGGAGGACATCGTGGTGGGGGCCTTGAAGGCCGCGATCATGGCCTTGGTCTCGTCGTAGTTGTTCTCGTCGTACGCGGTGGTCAGCAGCAGGTTGACCGGGGCGGGCGGCTGGTTCTTCAGCCGCCACAGCAGGTCGTTCTCCTGCTTCAGCCGGTCGTTGCCGCCGAACAGGTCGCCGGTGGTCGCGTCGTGGGCCGCGTCGTAGTAGCCGGAGAGCGCGACCGCCGAGCGGTAGGCGTCGGGCTTGCGCAGCGCGAACTTGAGCGCGCAGTAGCCGCCGGTGGAGTTGCCGATCACCGCCCGGCTGGCCGGGTCGGTGCCGATCCGGTAGGTGGTGGCGAGGGCCTTGGGCAGGTCGCTGGTGAAGAAGGTCTCCACCTGGGGGCCGTTCGGCACGTCCACGCACTCGGTGTCCCGGTCGCCGACCAGGGTGGGCCGGGTCATCACCAGGACGGTCGGCGGCAGCTTCTTCTGCTCGATCGCGTTCAGCGTGGACGCCGGGTACTGCATCAGCGAGATCAGCTTCTCCGGGGTGCCCGGGTAGCCGGTGAGCACCAGGGCCATCGGGAAGCGCTGCTTGGCGTAGTCCGGCTGGAAGTACTGCGGCGGCAGGTAGACGTACGCCTCGGTGGTCAGGCCGCTGCCGGCTCCTTTGACGTCGACCTTCTGGATCAGGCCGGAGCGCTCCGGGTCCGAGCCCTGCGCGGAGTAGAACTTCTGCTCGCCGGTGACGGCCACCCCGGACGCGTTGGGCTGGTGGTCGACCACCGTGCCGAGCCCGCCGCTGGTGCCGAGCAGGTCCGTCCAGGAGCTGTAGAAGCCGAAGTAGCTGTTGGCGATCAGGCCCATCGCGGCCAGCACCGACACCTGGGTGGCCAGGAACGCCCCGAGCCGGCCCAGCCACGCCTTCCAGCCCTTCCCGCCGAACCGCGGCCAGAGCCACATGGTGGCGGCGAAGACGGCGATCGCGAGGAGCGAGGCGATGATCTGGAGGGGGAGTCCGGTGAGACTGAGCACGGGCCCGATCGTAGTTGACCTCCGGAGACGGCCTCGGGGGGCCCCTCGGAGGTGACCGCCGGGTAATGGGTTGACGGGGTCGTTCGTGCTCGGGACCATGTGTGACCGCACGGCTGCGCGGTGTGCGCGCGGTCCGGCTACCCGGGGGTGGGGCATGAGGTTCACGGGGTCCGAGAGGTTCGTGGGGAAGGTCGGTCTGGCCGTCGGCACGGCGCTGGCGCTGGCGGCCTGCTCCGGTGGCGGGGGTGGTGGTTCGGCGGGCGGCTCGTCCGCGCCCGGGGCGGCGGGGACGGGGGTCTCGGCGAAGCCGACCGCGACGCCGACGCCGACCCCGACCCGGGCGCCGTACGGCCCGGTGCTCAGCGCGAGCGTCGACCCGGTCACCGTCGCGCTCGCCCAGGTGGCCGGCGCCAAGGACCTGGGCGACCTCGACACCGTGCTCGGCGGCATCGTCACCAGCGCGCAGGGCGCCGCCAAGTCCCTGAGCGTGGCGGACGAGCCGCCCGGGGTGACGGCGGCGCGGAAGGAACTGGTGGCGGCGCTGACCTCGCTCGCCACCGACGCCGGCAAGGTCCGCAGCGACATCAAGTTCCACGACGTCTGCGCGCTGAGCTCGGCCGAGGCCGAACTGGGCGCCTCCCAGGGGCTGGCGGCGGTGTCGGCGGCCCTCGTCACGATGACCGCGGCCGGCTACCAGACCACCTTCGCCGTCCCGCCGCTGCCCCAGCAGCAGTCCCGCGCGCTGGACAACGGCACCATGGTCCGGAAGGGGAAGCTGCGCGGCGAGGGCGTGTTCAAGGTCGAGAACGGCGGCAAGGTGGACGCCGTGGTGTCGCTCGCGCTGAACGGCAAGGCCGTGCACTCGGTGTTCGTCGGCAAGGGGCAGCACGCCAGTGTCGACGGCGTGGAGGACGGGACGTACGAGGTCTACGTCTCCGGCGGCGCGGACTGGGACTCCGATGCCAAGGGCTTCACCCAGAACTGCCAGTTCACCAAGTTCGAGGACACCTTCCCGTTCGAGACCGGCCGGACCGCGACCTCCTGGGAGATCACCCTCCAGCCGGTGGCCGACGGCAACGCCAAGACCAACGACGTGGACCCGAACGCCTTCCCGCAGCCGTAGCCGCAGCCGTAGCCGCAACCGCGACCGCGACCGCAGCCGTATCCACTGCCCCGGCCCGTAACGGGCATACCGGGACGGGTCGTTGCCGTCGGATGGCACGGCCCGTGCCGGGCAGTGGCGAGTTCGGTCACACTCCTTGACCTCTTGAAGTGGCCATGGCACTTTCATGCGGCGCGGGCGTCGGCGACCAGTCGTACACCCCGCGATCCCCCACAAGGAGAGCCATGTTCAAGAGACTTGTCGCGGTGGCCGGTACGAGTGCCGTCGTCGCGGGCGGGCTGGCCTTCGCCGCCGCCCCTGCGCACGCCGTCCAGGCGGCCGACCTGACGTCCACCATCGCCCTGAGCAACTGCTCGGCCTCGCTGGTCCGTTACCCCACCTCGGCGGCCGGTGACCGGGCGCTGATGCTCACCAACGGACACTGCCTGCCGACCATGCCCTCGGCCGGCCAGGTCATCCAGAACACCACCGCCAGCCGCAGCGGCACCCTGCTGGACGGCGCGGGCAACAGCCTGGGCACCGTCCAGGCCGACAAGCTGCTCTACGCGACCATGACCGGCACCGACGTCGCCCTCTACCAACTCACCGACACCTACGGGTCGATCAGCTCGAAGTACGGCGCCACCGCGCTGACGATCAGCGACGCCCACCCGACCGACGGCGCGTCGATGTACATACCCTCGTCGTACTGGAAGCAGGTCTGGAACTGCTCCGTCAACGGCTTCGTGCCGACCCTGCGCGAGGACGCCTGGACCTGGCACGACTCGCTGCGCTACAGCTCCGGCTGCAACACCACGCACGGCACCTCCGGCTCGCCGATCGTCGACTCCGCCAGCGGGCGGATCGTCGGCATCAACAACACCGGCAACGACGACGGCGGCATGTGCACCCTCAACAACCCGTGTGAGGTGGCCGCCGACGGCACCACCAAGGCCTACAAGGGCCAGAGTTACGGTGAGGAGACGTACTGGTTCACCACCTGCCTGAACTCCTCGACCCGGGCCATCGACCTCAACGTGGCCGGCTGCCTGCTCACCAAGCCGGCCGGCAGCGCCGTCTCGGTGACCAACCCGGGCAACCAGTCCACCGCCGTCGGCGGCGCGGTCAACCTCCAGATCAACGCCTCCGGTGGCACCGCCCCGCTGTCCTACGCCGCGAGCGGCCTGCCCGCCGGGCTGTCGATCAACGCCTCCACCGGCGCGATCACCGGCACCGTCTCCACGGCGGGCAGCTCCACCGTCACCGTCACCGTGACGGACGCTGCCGGCAAGTCGGCCTCCACCAGCTTCACCTGGGCCGTCTCCACCGGTGGCGGCGGCTGCACCCCGGCCCAGCTGCTGGGCAACGAGGGCTTCGAGTCGGGCACGGCCACGCCGTGGACGACGTCGAGCGGCGTGGTGGACAGCAGCGCCTCGCAGGCGGCCCACAGCGGCTCCTGGAAGGCGTGGCTGAACGGCTACGGCTCCACCCACTCGGAC